>NZ_JBHIRR010000001.1:0-358861 GCF_042197325.1 Bartonella sp. AA16NXGY
CAAGAGATGCAAAAGATTTTGGCAAAAGCTGCTTAAACCTATGGGGGTGCTCTCTCCTCCCAGCACTCCCACCCATTTAATTAATATAAAAAAGAGAAAGGTAATGAGATGATATTTGATGATGGAGATAGATATGTAACGACACGTGAGTGTGCACAGCTTTTTAGTGTATCCACAACAACGATTCGCAATTGGGTGCTTCAGGGGTTGTTTCCGGAGCCATATAAGCTAGGGAGAGCAGTGAGATGGAGAAAAAAAGAGATCCTAGCTTTTACTCCAAAGAAAAATACGGAGCAAATAAGAACAAATTAGGTAAAATTATATAAACCGTAGAAGGTGGTCTAAAAGTTGGTCTTAAAATAGCTCTTTAAAGAAAAAATCTATATATTTCAATATTTTAAACAAAAAAGTGGTGCCCAGACGCGGATTCGAACCACGGACACGCGGATTTTCAGTCCGCTGCTCTACCAACTGAGCTATCTGGGCATGCTTCAAAAAAACATAAAGCGTTTGCGGTTATAACATTAAAATTTTCTCTGTCCAGTCATCAAAAGAAAAATAATTGATTTTTTAATAAGTTTATCTCCCTATTCTAGAGCGTTATCAATGAATCTTTATCATAAAATAAATTTGATAGGTATATTGGACACTTTAGTGTATTGTTATTAGAATGCTGTCTTATCGTGGTGGTGATACGAAAAAAAATTAAAAGAATCAATCGAGAAGAATGATTAAGAAAGATTTTTTTATAAAGTTTCCCTAAATTTTAAGCATACGAAATAAGAGACAACATTTTTGACTTTTTTCTAAAAAGATTATTGATTAGTCTTTATAATAATTTGTTTTTCTTTATAAAGAAAGAAAAACATCTAAAAGGGGAGAAATAATGATAATGTTACAAAAACCAAGTAATCGTCCCAATAATACTAATTTTTCTTCAGGCCCTTGTAGCAAACGGCCTGGTTGGACTCTTGATGTTCTTAAAAATGCATTAGTTGGGCGTTCACATAGATCTAGAGAAGCAGAATTAAAACTTGCTGAAGTTGTTAATTTAACCCGTGAGATTCTTGAGGTTCCTTCTGATCATCGTATAGGAATTATGCCAGGATCAGATACCGGTGCTGTTGAGGCTGCTCTATGGTCTCTATTAGGTGAGCGTGGCATTGATATGGCAGCGTGGGAAAGTTTTGGGTTTGGGTGGAATAAAGATGTTGTCGAGCAATTAAAGCTTTCTGATGTGCGTCGTTTTGAAGCTCCTTATGGTGAAATACCAGATTTAACACAACTTGACTTTGATCGGGATGTTGTTTTTACATGGAATGGGACAACTTCTGGTGTGCGTATTCCTAATGCGGATTTCATTCCGCATAAGCGGGCTGGATTGACCATTTGTGATGCAACATCGGCAGCTTTTGCGCAATATCTTGATTTTTCAAAATTAGATGTTGTTACTTTTTCATGGCAGAAAGTTTTGGGAGGTGAGGCTGCACATGGTATGGTGATTTTAAGTCCTCGTGCTGTTGAGAGGCTTGAGAATCATGTTCCAGCTTGGCCTATGCCCCAACTTTTCTATATGACAAAAAATGGAAAATTGAACGAAGATATTTTTAAAGGAAAGATCATCAATACACCTTCTATGCTTTGTGTTGAGGATTTTCTTGATGGGTTGAAGTGGGCAAAATCTCTAGGAGGTGCAGCGGCATTAAGAGCAAGGGTTGAGAAAAATTTTTCTGTACTTGATGCTTTTGTTCGCAAAACGCCATGGTTAGAATATTTGGTAAAAGATCCTGAAGTGCGTTCTAACACCGCTATTTGTTTAGATATTGTGGATCCAGTGATTACTGCTTTGGATACGGAAAAGCGAGTATCTTTTATAAAAGCGGTTGTGAAGCGTCTTGATGAGGAAGGGGTTGCTTATGATATCGGTTCGTATCGCGATGCTCCTCCTGGGCTTCGAATTTGGGCGGGTATAACAATTGAGGCTTCCGATCTTGAAATTTTAACACAATGGCTTGAGTGGGCGTTCCAAGTTGAAAAAGCACAGCTTTAAATAATTACTGTTGATTTTCACAACGTGTTTTTAAACAAAAAAGGATACGAGAGATTATGATGATCTTTCGTATTCTTGTATCAGACAAACAGCCTCTAAATATTACATGAATTGTAAAAGATTAAGACGGGGAATGAATGCTTTGTCAGGTGTTGGATACGCACAAATTAAAATCTCTAATGTTTTTACTTTTTGTAGCGAAAATGACAGATTTAAAATATTTGGGTATTTGCTTATCTTTATTATCATAAATTTGAAAATTTAATCACTTGAAGATTGAGAAAAATCTGAAATGAGGAGTCGCACTTGCTCTAAGGTTTCGTTATAAAGAAGAGTTTGTTTTTGAATGCTGGTTTTTTTGACCAAACACGACGGAGAAAGTTATGGCCAATGTAGTTGTTGTCGGTACACAATGGGGTGATGAAGGCAAAGGTAAAATTGTAGATTGGTTGTCTGAGCGAGCAGATATCGTGGTGAGATATCAGGGGGGGCATAATGCTGGCCATACATTGGTTGTTGATGGAGTCAGTTATAAATTATCACTTTTACCGTCTGGTTTAGTGCGTGGCAAGTTATCAATTATTGGTAATGGTGTTGTTGTTGACCCTCATCATTTTGTTGCAGAAGTAAAAAAACTATGTAATCAGGGTGTAAAAATCACACCAGAAATTTTGCGTATTGCTGAAAATGCTCCTTTGATTCTTTCTTTGCATCGTGATCTTGATGCAATTCGAGAAAGCGGTTTATCTGGTTTAAAGATTGGTACAACAAAGCGCGGTATTGGACCGGCTTATGAAGATAAGGTGGGACGTCGTGCTATCCGAGTGATGGATTTAGCAGAAAAAGATACACTTATGGCTAAGATTGAGCGGCTTTTGAGGCATCATAATGCTTTGCGTCGTGGGATGGGTGTTGCAGAGATTGATTCTCGAGCACTTTATGATGAATTGATGCAAGTTGCGGATAAAATTTTGCCCTTTATGGATTGTACGTGGCGTCTTTTAGATGAAGGTTATCGAGGAGGGAAACACATTCTTTTTGAAGGTGCGCAAGGTGCTTTATTAGATAATGATTTTGGAACTTATCCTTATGTAACGTCATCTAATACAGTTGCTGGGCAAGCATGTACAGGTTCGGGGATGGGACCTGATGCAATCCATTATGTTTTGGGTATTGCAAAAGCTTATACTACACGCGTTGGAGAAGGGCCGTTCCCGACAGAGCAGATAAATGATATTGGTGAATTTCTGGGAGTGCGTGGACATGAATTTGGTGTTGTAACGGGTCGAAAGCGTCGATGTGGTTGGTTTGATGCTGTCTTAGTACGTCAGATGGTAACAATTTGCGGTGTTCAAGGTATAGCATTGACAAAACTTGATGTTTTAGATGGTTTGGATGAAATAAAAATTTGTATTGGTTATGAGCTTGATGGTAAAAGGATTGATTATTTACCTTCTTCCATGGGAGCTCAGGATCGGGTGAAGCCTATTTATGCAACATTAGAAGGTTGGAAGGAAGAAACAGCACATGCATTGAGGTGGGAAGATTTACCAGTGCAGGCTATTAAATATATACGCTATATTGAAGAACTGATTAATACAAAAGTGGCTTTATTATCCACAAGTCCAGAGCGTGAAGATACTATTCTTATTACGGATCCCTTTGTTAATTGATTATTGTTTTTAGATTTCTATATATGTTCTCTGTTCGTTTTTGTATCTTTTTACAAAAAAAGTTTTTAAGAGCACGTAAAAGAAAGGTGCAAAATAGCATTGTTTATTTTTCATATTCATTTTACATTATTGCAATAGTTGTACCAATATTAAATGGCAACCAATTTAGAAGGCTAAAATAAAGTTTTTTGGCTTTACTATTGATTTTTTCTCAGTTTAAGAGAGATTATAGAGGAAATGGTAGATTTCGTTGGAATCTTAAAAAAGACAATTAATGCACAAAATAATATTACACCACAAGTGCGTAAGCGGATTTATAAGCGGGCTACCGAAACACTAGAACATCAATTTGTAACAGCAAAAATACCACAAGCAATAGCGGATGAACAAAGAAAGATTCTTCAAAGTTCTATTGCAACTGTTGAAGGAGAATATTTAGCAGTTGAAAAGAAACGGCTTTCTTCAGTTATTGGTTGGAATCCCACAAATATAAATGAAGATAAGAAATATACAAAAAAAACTATATTACCAAAGAATAATGAATTGTCAGAGGTAAACATAAAAAGAAAGCAAGATTTTGTTACACGTTCAAAGGATAACAAGGTATTTGTTGAGCTTTGTGTATCAGATATACCAGATGCAGAGCCTGTTAATATGGAGGCTGATGTGCCTTCTCAGCATGTTAATAGCAGTGTGTTAAAGATTTCTCCTTCGCAGGAAGATAATCCGCATATTGTTTCGCACATTTTTTCTCAGGCTTTACGTCGTGCTAATAAATCGTTAGTGCAAAGGCGTATTGTGATAAGTGCTGTTTCTGTTGTTAGTTTTGTTGTTTTACTTGTTGGTATTTTTTTTGTTGGTGAGCGTGTATTTGTATCAAATGATCATCAGTTTTTAGAAGAAAATCTTCAAGCTTCTCACAGAGTACCAAAGGCATTTCCAATTAAGAGAAAGTTAACACAACGCTTATTAGAGGATGGAAGTGAAATTGATGTTGGTTTAAAACAAGCGATAGATTCTTCGGATGAAGAAGTATTCTCAACAGTTGTTGATAGCAATTTGCAATCGCTTGAAACATCAGGTGAAGCTGTTTTCTATCAAGCACGTACAAATTATGATGCAGAAAAGATAGCAACGGGAAGTGCTCGCTGGACACTTATAAAAGAGTCTCAAGTGAAGGGGTCTCCAGAAGAAACAACTATACAAGGTGATATAACAATTCCTGATGAAGGGATATCATTACGGTTAATTTTACGTCGTAATACCGATCAGTCATTTCCTGCTTCATATATTATGGACCTTATTTTTATTCTTTCGGATAAATTTTCAGGTAAAGCTATAAGCAATGTTCAAGCATTAACCTTTAAAGCAAGTGAACAATCCATTGGACAGGCTTTAACAAGAACCATTGCTGCAAAGATTAACGATGACTTTTTTCTTGTCGCATTGAGTGGAAATCATCCATTTCTTGATCGAAATTTACAATTGATGCGAGAATTAGATTGGATGCGTTTGGTGTTAACGGATAAAAACGGGCGTATAAGTGAATTAACCTTTGCAAAAGGACCAACAGGTAAGTCTATTTTTAATGAAGTTATTGGACAATGGCTTGCACAACAAGATAAGTTAACAGTTCTTGGTCAACAAAATAAAACATAGATGCAAAAAAATAAACGGCTGTGAAGAATTTTCTACGACCGTCTTTATCAATTATATACCAAATATATTCAATAAAGCTTTAGATATCAATAACTTAAAGAATTCTATAGGCTAATTTACAAGTATAAAGCCAAGGCATGCTTTTTTTCATTTTCACATTTAAAGAATGTGCAAACCATTGGCTTTATACTTAACTCTAGGTTTTATACTTGACTTTGAGATAAAGTAGAATCTTTGATAGAGTTTTGCACTTTTTCAAATGCACGCATTTCAATTTGTCTTACTCGTTCTCGACTAATATTAAATTCACCAGAGAGTTCTTCTAGGGTTAGTGGTACATCGTTTAAACGACGCGCTTTAAATATACGCTTTTCGCGTTCATTGAGATTGTCCATGGCATTTATGAGCATGGAACGGCGATTTTCTAATTCACTTTTTTCAATTAAAATTTGTTCTTGATCGTTAGATTCATCCACCAACCAATCTTGCAACTCACTGTTTTCCCCTTCTTTTGTTCGAATTGGTGCGTTGAGTGAAGTGTCACCACCAAGCCTACGATTCATTGATACAACTTCATCTTCTGTGACATTCAACTGGATTGCAATTTTTTTCACTTGTTCTGCATTGAGATCGCCACTATCAAGTGCTTGAAGTTTACTTTTTAACTTACGAAGGTTGAAAAACAAACGCTTTTGATTAGCTGTTGTCCCCATTTTCACCAAACTCCAAGAGCGCAATACATATTCTTGGATTGATGCTTTAATCCACCATATTGCATAGGTTGCAAGACGAAAACCCCGCTCTGGTTCGAAACGTTTAACAGCTTGCATGAGTCCAACATTGCCTTCTGAAATGACTTCCCCAATGGGAAGTCCGTAGCCCCGATATCCCATCGCGATTTTAGCTACGAGACGCAAATGGCTGGTTACTAGCCTATGCGCAGCTTTTAGATCATTATGCTCACGGTAACGCTGAGCTAACATATATTCTTCTTTTGGCTCAAGCATTGGAAAACGACGCACTTCTTCCAAGTAACGGTTTAAACCACCATCACCTGTCATTACTGATAATAAATTCATATGGGCCATATATAGCACCCTCCTTTTGTTTGAATTCCCTGATAAGGCAAATTCTATGTTTTAGATAGCTAACTATCCTCATAACCTCACTCTAGCATATTTTTCAATTTTGTTCAAAAAAAGATATTTTATTGTGAAATCTTGAGAAGGGGAAAAGTTTCAATTCATTTTTTTAAAAAGTTTAATAAGTTTAGCCATATCTTGAGGCAGTGGTGCGGAAAACGACATAACTTTACCGGTAGAAGGATGTTCAAAAGTAAGACTTGCAGCATGGAGTGCATGTCGGTTGAATTGATCGATTGCATTTCTAATAGTGGAGTTGAATGTGTTTGATTTTGTTTTAAAAGCGTTTCCATAAACTGTATCGCCTATGAGTGGATGCCCAATATGAGTCATATGAACACGGATTTGATGGGTGCGTCCAGTTTCCAAGCGACATTCCAGAAGGCTAGCAAAAGATGTTGAGTCTGCATGAGAGCCATATTTTTCAAGCAGAGAAACATGTGTAACAGCATGACGAGCATAAGGGTTTTGGTTATGGATGACAGCTTGCTTTGTCCGGTTATGGGGCGAACGGCCAAGTGATGCATCAATTGTCCAGACATTGCGCTGAGGTGTTCCCCAAATCAAGGCATGGTAGCGTCGATCTAATGCGCAGGTACGTCCATGATCAGAAAATTGAGCACTGAGACTTTTATGAGCTAGATCATTTTTTGCAACAACCATGACACCGCTTGTATTTTTATCAAGACGATGGACAATACCAGGGCGTTTAACACCACCTATACCAGATAAACTATTCCCACAGTGGTAAATAAGGGCATTAACCAATGTACCGGTCCAATTGCCATTCCCAGGATGAACAACAAGACCGGCTGGTTTGTTAATAACAATGACATGATCATCTTCAAAAAGAATGTCCAATGCAATGGCTTCAGCGCTAGGTTCTGCATCACGAAGGTCCGGCATTTCCAATTCAATTATTTGGTTAGGTTTTAATTTTATTTTGGGTTCCTTTATGAATTGACCATCAATTTTAAGACAGCCTTCACGGATGAGAGTTTGCAAACGCGAACGTGAGAGCACATCATGATATTGTTTTGCGAGCCACTGATCAAGACGTTGCCCAAGAGCACCTTCATCCGTTATTTTCTGTATTACCATACGATTCCTATTAAGTTTTTAATAAGATTTTACCAGTACGAAATTGCTTTACTATCGAGAAATTCTTTAATTCCCCAATGTCCTCCTTCACGAGCGCGCCCAGAAAATTTTACACCTCCAAAGTAGCTTCCACTGGGTAATCCATATCCATTAACTTCTACCATACCAGAGCGTACTTGTGCCGCAATACGACGATATTTGTTGCGATCTTGCGATTGAATATAGTTTGTAAGACCATACTCAGTCTCATTCGCTAAAGCGATGGCTTCTTCTTCTGTACTAAAAGAAAGAATCGAGAGAACTGGACCAAAGATTTCTTCTTTAAAAATACGCATATGAGGTTTTACATCAGCAAAGACTGTTGGACGGACATAATAACCGCGTTCCATTCCTTTCGGTAAACCAGTCCCGCCTGCAACAAGAGTTGCACCTTCATCAATTCCCGATTGGATAAGATCTTGAATTTTATCATATTGTTTTTTTGAAACAACGGGCCCAATATGATTTCCTTCTTGGCAGTTTGGTCCTACTTTTGTTGTTTCTGCAATATCTTTGGCTATTTTCACGGCTTTGTCATAGATGCTCTGTTCCACAAGCATACGAGTTGGTGCATTACAACTTTGTCCACTATTATAAAAGCAATGTCGTGCACCACGTTGAACAGCATCTGAGTCGGCATCAGCAAAGATAATATTCGCTCCTTTTCCCCCAAGTTCCAGACAGACTCTTTTTAAAGTAGCGCTGGCATTTTTAGAAATATCTTTTCCTGCTCTAGTTGAACCAGTAAAGCTGATCATTTCTAAATCTGAATGTGCAGAGAGGTAAGAGCCGACAGTCGCACCATCACCATTGATTAAATTAAAAACACCGGCTGGAAGTGCGGCTTCATCTAAAAATTCAGCAAAAAGCATAGCAGAAAGAGGCGCAATTTCAGAGGGCTTTAACACCATGGTACAGCCAGCCAAGAGAGCAGGAATAACTTTAAGAGTTACTTGATTCATGGGCCAATTCCATGGCGTAATTAATCCTACGACGCCGATAGGATCGTAGTGAAGGATTGCTTGCTCATTTCCCTTTATTAAAGTTTCTTGGAACGAAAACTCTTTATAAGCTTCGATAAAATTGCGAATATGGGAACTTCCGGTTGCAGTTTGCGCATTAAGCGCCATATCAATTGGTGCTCCCATTTCCATTGAAATGGTTTTTGCCATGTCTTTGGAACGTTTTTCGTAGATCTCTAGAATTTTTTCAACAAATCCAAGACGCTCATTTGGTGATGTTGTTTTCCATTTTTGAAAGGCTTCTTTAGCCGCATTAATTGCTTTATCAGCATCTTTTGTACTTCCAAGGCTAATGACAGCACAAGCCTCCTCTGTTGATGGATTAATGACGTCAAAATCGTGAGGAGTGCTTGGCTCATCCCATAGACCATTGATATAAAATTTCCGTTTATTAAACATAATTCACTCCCTTTTTTCTATTTATATTTATATTTATATTTATATTTATGTAATTATGATTGTCTTAGTCTAAGCCTTTTTAAACGAGGATAACAAGGATAATCTTATAAAAACGTGAGAAATTAGATTATATCGTGATAATTGAGCATGGAGAATTCAATAGAGCAATGCTTATTGTATTATTGAGACTAGTTTCTTTTATGAAAAGGGAGAGAAAGAGAGGCATAGACAATTTTCTTGAAGTTTTTTTATCATGAAGTTTTCTTCAAAACAAATGAAATACGCGCTCTATGACACCATAAACTAGGCAATTTATATCGTAAATATGCAAAAGGCAGATTATGAATATGCATTATGGCACTATTTTTTTCATTAAAAAGTAACCATCAGCAAAAGGTTATTAACCTTCGTATGATAGTTTCTACGAATTCTTTTTGAAAAGGTTATTTTTCTCATTGCTATAAATTTGTTGGGTGCCATGCATAATTCGAAAACAAAATCTATTTCTACGTCTTCTTTTTCTGATGATGGTACAAAAGGTGCATCAAGAGAAGATTTATCTGTTAAGATTACTGAGATATTTCCTTATCCGGAAGTGTGGAAAAAGGCATTTGCCCTCGGAAAAAACGTCCGTTTCACGAGAACCCCAGAAGTTGAGATTTTGCGTCGTCGTATAGAAACAGATCCAGTTTTTGCAAAACAGTTTAAAATTTTTACGAAGCAAGATCAAAAAAAAATTACAGATACAGATATTGTACGTTGTAACAAGAAAACAACAAATATTCTTTCGACAAAAAAAGTCATTAATCCTCAATCAATAGAGAATAAAACATCAGTTTGTCATTCAACGGTTTTGAAGCAGTTGTCACGTCAAACTACTCGTATGCCGTCAGCAAATATTCCACTTGAGGAGGATAAACAAGAACGTAAATTACAAGTGGAAAATGTGCTACAAAAAATAAAACCTGCTTTGCATCTTTCCGATGATGCATTTTTTGAGTGTGAATCTTTGATATTTGAACATGTGGAGACTCAAACTTCAAAAGAGGATGGAATATCAATTGATACGACAAATGAAATTACACCAGATATTCCCACAGCCTTTGATGAGTCAATAACGGCTCTTTACCGTGTTCTTGAATACCGCTTTCCACAACTCTATGATTCAATTACATCAGAATCTCCAGCGGAAAGGATGCGAGGTGTTGAGAAAATTTCTGATTTAATGCATACAAATAATGATACTACTAAAGAGAGTCATTCTAATCTTTCTGTTGAAGATTCTGCTCATACGTTAAGTAATACAGGCGCGTTAAGCGATGCAGGGGCGAGTATAGAGACTGAAAATAGCAATAATACTGTCGCCAATAATACTGTTGATTGTATAAACAAAGCCGTCACAAAGAATTCAAAAGATTTTTCTGTGATGCAAGCAAACAGTAAAAATAAAACATTGCAATCTACTCGTATGCCATTAGGTAATTATGATTCTGCTTTTATGCAAAATATTCAATCTATTGACTGTGATGTTTATGAATTTCCTCCGATCAACTTATTACAGGAACCTGTTTTTCATGAAGGTACGATGATTCCTCAAGAAACATTAGAACGTGGTGCTGGACTTTTGGAAAGTGTTTTGGAAGATTTTGGCATTAAGGGTGAAGTTATCCATGTTCATCCAGGGCCAGTGGTAACAATGTATGAATTTGAACCCGCCGCGGGCGTAAAGTCATCGCGCGTTATTAATCTTTCTGATGATATTGCGCGTTCTATGTCTGCTATTTCTACACGCGTTGCTGTAATTCCTGGACGTAATGTTATCGGGATTGAGTTACCCAATGCGGTTCGTGAAACCGTTTATTTACGAGAATTAATCCAAACACGTTCTTTTCGTGAAAGTGAATTTAAACTTGCTCTTGCTTTGGGGAAGGGGATTAATGGTGAACCGGTCATTGCAGAATTAGCAAAAATGCCTCATTTATTGGTTGCAGGAACAACAGGATCAGGCAAGTCTGTTGCAATTAATACAATGATTTTGTCGATTCTTTATCGTATGACACCAAAGCAATGTCGTTTGATCATGGTTGATCCTAAAATGTTAGAGCTTTCTGTTTATGATGGCATTCCACATCTTTTAACACCCGTTGTCACAGATCCCAAAAAAGCAGTAACAGCTTTAAAATGGGCGGTTCGTGAAATGGAAGAGCGTTATCGCAAAATGGCTAAGTTGGGTGTGCGTAATATTGATGGTTTTAATGCACGCGTTGCACTTGCAGCTCAAAAAGGCGAAACAATCATGTGTACTGTTCAGTCGGGTTTTGATAAGGAAACAGGGGAAATGCTTTATCATGAAGAAGCCATGGATCTCACGCAGCTTCCTTATATTGTTGTGATTGTTGATGAGATGGCTGATCTTATGATGGTGGCAGGGAAAGAGATAGAGAATGCCATTCAGCGCTTAGCGCAAATGGCGCGTGCGGCAGGTATTCATCTTATTATGGCAACACAACGTCCTTCTGTTGATGTTATCACAGGTACAATTAAAGCGAACTTTCCTACCCGCATTTCTTTTCAAGTAACATCAAAAATTGATAGTCGTACGATCTTGGGTGAACAAGGTGCTGAAACGCTTTTAGGTCAGGGGGATATGCTTCATATGGCAGGTGGTGGACGCATTGTGCGCGTTCATGGACCTTTTGTCTCAGATGAAGAAGTTGAATCCATCGTTGCACATCTTAAAATGCAAGGAAAACCTGATTATTTAGCAACGGTAACAGATAATGAAGACGATAACAAAGAGGATACTTCTGCTGATTCAGCTGCTGAAATTTCTGAGGAAGAAAATTTTGATGAAGAGGGTGAGGAACTTTATAACCAAGCTGTAAAAATTGTTATGCGTGATAAAAAATGTTCAACATCTTATATTCAGCGCCGACTTTCAATCGGCTATAATAAAGCAGCTTCTCTCGTCGAGCGAATGGAAGAAAAAGGCATTGTTGGAGCCGCTAATCATGTTGGAAAACGTGAAATTTTACTCAATGAAGGAAAATAAACAAACGCATTTAAAAATATGCAATTTTTTAAATATCTGACAGTTATTATTTAAATGTGCTTGTTTTATTTTTTTATATAATATTAAAAATTTAAATGGAGAGTAATAAAGCAAAAGCGATCTTTTGTATTAAGACTTCTGATGAGGTAAACAAGCTGATATCAAAGGAGATTATGAGATGTTTTTAACATTTCTAAATGATCTGGAATATAAAGAAATTAAACAAATCTTTATATGAAAACAGATAATTTGTGTTCTCTTTTTTACAGAGAAATTTTTTAATAAAATAGTGCGGTGGCATATTTTTTGTTTTTTCTTTTGTAGCGATTCTAATGAAAGAAAGATCTTTGGGAGATTATTGAGAGCATCATAAGAAAAATGCCCAATATGCAAGTTCTGTTGCATAGGATACTTTAAAGCGTCACGCTGAATTTATTATCATTTGATATTATTGGCTCAAGAAAGATGTTCTTACGAGAAGCTTTATTTGAAAAAGAGATTTTGATAATGCAGTATATTGATTTATAGTAATTTATCATTATTCACAGTGAATAAAAGTCTCAAACATTGTAAGATTTTCTCATTTCAAATCTGTTTCTGTTGAAACAATTAAAACCGTTTTCTTGCGTATCATAATAATGTAGGAGTAAAAAAGTTAAAAAATAAAAAGGCTGCTTATGAACGCCTTCAAATGCCGAGAACTATTGATAACATTAGGGGCTGAAATTAGTATAATGATGGTGCTAACCAGCTCTTTTATAAGTATAAAAATGGTAATGCACAATGCCTTGATATCCTCTATAGGGACTTTTACATTACACCATTTACAGATGACGTCGTAAAATAAGCTTGGGGATCTTGGGAGATATCTTTTCAAAAAAGGCGCATGAATGTGTAAAATAAGTGTATTCTTTTTGAGTACTATTTATGCGAGGGAGATGTTACCATTATTGTAACAAGATTTATTACATAATGGGTGAATAAGCAACAAGAGCTGGAAGCTTCTTTTTATTCTTGTTTTGTTGATGAAACAGTCAAAATTTTGCTACAGACAATTGATATGAGATATCAAGTTATTTTAACCAGAATAGATAATTGTAAACAAATTAGCATTATTCATTTGAGAGTAAATTCAACACTTTTTAGTTTTAGTTATGCCATTAAAAGCAGATGAGTTAAAGTTAAATACAAATGAATTAAAATGTCAGCAAGAAGCTTTTCGTTTTACACCAGAGCTTTTGCCACGGCCTTTTACGTGGGAAATCGATCACAATGGTTTGTTTTGTGAAGTCTCAAAAGAGCTAGCTGAAGTTGTTGGTCCTCTCTCTTCTTCTATTTTAGGGTGTAGTTTTCATGAGCTTGCTCATCAATTTAATGATGATCGATATCTGGTTCTCAGTCGTTTTATTGAAGCGGCTATGCCTTGGAGTAAAGAGATTGTTCAATGGCCTGTTGATGGTTGCTTACAATGGCTTGATGTTGAATTGTCGGCTTTGCCAATTTTTGATGTTAAAAAGCAGCTTAAGGGGTTTCGTGGCTTTGGTGTTTTAAAAATACAAAAAAAAGTCCAAGAAAAAAGAAATGAAAAGCTAGAAACAGAAATGCTATGTCTTACGGAGATAGAACGCTCAGCTTTTCGTGAAATTGCAGAGCAATTGCGTGATGAATTGAATTCATCGGTAAAAGAAGAAAATTTAGTTGAAGAAACAGCTATTCAGTTACCATATGCACAAACATTGCCGGTAAATGCTATAGAACAAGCTCTCGTAAAAGAGCCCGCTGCAGTTTTATCATTGTTGGATACAGCAACAGATGGTGTTTTATGGTTGGATGAAGAGGGCTTTGTTCAATCAGCGAGTAGGGCAGCCTTAGCATTAATGGGTTATGAAATAAATGAACTACGAGGACAACCATTCTCTTCATTATTTACTTTGCAAAGCCGACTTTTGGTTGAAAAGTATTTTAAATCAATCCGTATGGAGGAAAAAAATCAGGTTTTAAATCGCAGTGAAACCGCTGATTTAATGACAAAAAATCATAAAAATATAACCGTTTTGATAACGATTGTATTTTTGGTAAAGCAAGGCAATTATGCTGTTATGTTGCGTGATAGGACACAAACAGTTCCATCAGGAGAAAAAAAAGCAGAAGAGGATAAAATCGTTGGAGTTGTTCATGAAATACGAACACCTTTGAATGCTCTTATTGGTTTTGCAGAAATTATGAGAGAAGGCCGTTTTGGTTCGATAGAAAATGAGCGCTATCATGGATATTTACGCGATATTATTTCCTCTGGAAAACATATATTATTGCTGATTAATCAATTACTAGAGTGCTCGAAGATAAATTATTCTGGTTCCGATAACCAGATTGATTCTTCCCTTATTTCTGAAACATTTGATGTAATATCTTGTTTACGTGCGACGATAGCTTTTCTTGAAACTCAAGCCAATCAGAACGGCATTATCATGCGTATTGTTGCTCCACCTCACGTTCCATTTATTCCTGTATCACAACAAGTGTTTCGCCAGATTATATGGAATCTTCTTTCCAATGCTATTCGTTTTACACCTTTGGGTGGACAGATTATTGTTCACGTTTCTTATAGAAAAGAACGTGTAAAAATTTCAGTGAGTGATAATGGTATAGGGATGAACGAAGAAGAGATTATACAGGCACTGCAACCTTATGGTCAAGTAGAGCGCAAAGATGGACGATCTGGTGATAGCGCTTTTATGGGAACAGGTTTAGGCCTCCCAATGTGTAAAGCAATGGTGGAAGAAAGAGGGGGACAATTTTTACTGTTCTCAAAACCCAATCATGGAACAACTGTGGAAATGTTTTTTCCTCGTGTTCCATGATGTAAATCTTGCATAAAATTATTTTTTCTTAGCCAAAAGATCTCTAATTTCTGTTAAAAGTTGTTCTTCTGAAGACGTTTTTTTGGGGCTTTCTTCTTCTTTTCTACGAATTTTATTCATAGCCTTAACGAATAAAAAAAGAACCCAAGCAATAATGAGAAAATTGATGAGTAAAGTAATAAAGTGTCCATAGCTAATGGTTGCTCCAGCTGCTTTGGCGGCACTCAATGTTGCTTGTTTTTCGCCAGCAAGTTGAATAAACATATTAGAAAAATCAATCCCACCTGTAATCAGCCCAATGATTGGCATAAAAATATCATTGACAATTGAGTTGACCAAGCTACCAAAAGCACCCCCTATAATCACACCGATAGCAAGATCAATCATATTACCTTTTAGGGCAAATTCTTTGAATTCTTTAAGCATTGCATTTTCCCCTTTATATAAGCGATATACGGTAATTTACTTACCGCTTTTGATGAAAAAGGAAAGGGCAGATTTTATTTTTAGGATTATATTACGATATTAATATTATTTTCAAAGAACTTTATAAGGTTTAATAAAGAGCTTTAGGGCTCTATTTGAATGTACATAGAATATTTCCTAGAAAAAAGCTTTTTTGATAAAAACTATATCTGCTTTTTCAACAGAAAGTAGAAAACTGTAGCTTAATTTATATAATTGCCTCAAGATTTTTATGTTAACATTAAAAAGAGAGGTTTTTACACAATACCACAAAATAAGTAGTGTAGAAAGTTGAGCTATCAGAAAGCTTTTCAAATGAAGTACATATATTAGCATAACATTTTGTCATAAAAAGAGAATTTAGGAATAAAAAATATATTTCAGCACTGATAGAAGAAATAGATAGATGAGACAGGAGTAAAACTTATAATTTAATTCCTCTTAATTTAGTAAGCGATAATAGCAATTAGGAGGGCATTATGGCTTATCTAAAAGCTATTTGTATTGGGTTACATGAGCTAAAATGGCGATAATTCGGATGGAAGAAACACATTTCATCTGCTGGAAGATTGTATCAGTTTATAAATAGCAGAGCTCTAGGGTTTGCAAGATCATTTTGGTTTGGAAGTCGTTGGTATGATGTTTGAGTTCAATAATCAACTGTCATTACTTAAAATATATGTTAGGCAGAGCACTTAATAGATGCAAAATTGTATTTAATACATCAGAAATGGCAAAGAAAACAACGCAGATTATCAATAGAGTACAAATTGATTGAACATTCTGTTGCTCATAAATAGTGCAACAATAGTATGAATTTAGATGATTTTATGAACTATGTATCCTATAAATGCTAGGAAAAAATAGCTTTATAGAACAAGCTTTGTTTCTATTGAAAACAATATTACACAAAGGAACTTTGGGAATAGAGATAATTTGCCTGCATTTTTAAGAAAATTATGAGCGTGCCTGCATAAGGCGTCATAAAACCATGACTATGGTAAGAGCCATTGATGTTCCAATTCATGCTGAATTTTATAAGATTAGG
The DNA here is from genome assembly GCF_042197325.1 of Bartonella sp. AA16NXGY. Classification (NCBI taxonomy): domain Bacteria; kingdom Pseudomonadati; phylum Pseudomonadota; class Alphaproteobacteria; order Hyphomicrobiales; family Bartonellaceae; genus Bartonella; species Bartonella sp. AA16NXGY. The sequence continues at coordinate 16,512 of NZ_JBHIRR010000001.1, forward strand.
ATTCATATTTTAATCTTTAAAAAATGTCGAAAAAGAGAAACATTTTTTAAGAATAAAAAGTTCTTTACATAGTATAACCAATATAAACATGTATGGCTATTATGTGATGAGTTTTCTTCTAGAAGGGGAATATTATTTGGATAATATGCTTGCTTTGATTGGAAATCTTTTGTGTTAAAAGGTAGAGGTGAGGTGCGATGGATCATTTTTATGTTGTGGAGAAGAATTGATGAGTTTTTTTCGTTGTATTGGCCGTTCTGCCTTATTTATGTTGGATCCAGAGCAAGCACACGGTTTAGCGATTCTTGGGCTGAAAAGTGGATTAAATGGTTGTCAAAAGGTTATCGACAAACGTTTGTGTGTAACTGTTGCTGGTCTTGAGTTTGAAAATTTTATTGGTCTTGCAGCGGGGTTTGATAAAAATGCAGAGGTTGTAGATGGTATTTTTCGGTTAGGATTTGGTTTTACTGAAATTGGGACAGTGACACCAAAGCCTCAGATTGGAAATCCTAAACCACGGCTTTTTCGTTTAAAAGAAGATGAAGCGATTATTAATAGAATGGGCTTTAATAATGACGGACATCAAGTTGTTTACAATAGATTGCATGCGTGTAAAAAAACTGGTGTTATAGGAGTCAACATTGGAGCCAATAAGGATACGGTCGATAAGATTGATGATTATACTGTTGGTATTGCTCATTTTTATGATGTTGCTGATTATTTTACGGTTAATATTTCTTCTCCTAATACACCAGGTTTACGTGATTTACAGGCCCGTGACAGTTTGCATCTTTTGTTGAGTGCAATTTCGCAAGCGCGAAATGAGCAAGAGAACAAGCATGGATTCTCCATTCCCATTTTTTTAAAAATTTCTCCTGATTTATCAGAGAAAGAATTAGATGATGTTGCTGAAGAAATAAAACTTTCTGATTTTGATGGACTCATTGTTTCTAACACAACTCTTTCACGCCAAGGTCTTAACAATAGTCACTTCCGTAATGAAGAGGGTGGGCTTTCTGGACGTCCACTCTTTGAGCGTTCTACTATTATGCTTGCAAAAATGCGTCAAAAATTAGGGAAGGAGATTGCAATTATCGGTGTTGGCGGTATAAAGGATGCACAGACTGCTTTGGAAAAAGTAAAAGCTGGTGCAGATTTGATTCAATTATATAGTGGGATGGTTTATGAAGGTCCAAATCTTGTCATAACTATTCTGCAAGAGGTTTTGCAGATGATGCAACAAGATGGAGTTGATAACATAAAAGGCTATCGTGATCATAGTCTTGAGCATTGGGCAAAATTTCCTTTGTAAAAAACGCTTTTTTCTTCACAAAAAATTGCGAGATTTTTTTAAAGGGGCTTGCAAACTTTGTTGATCTTCCTTATGTCACATAAGCAAAGAATAAATGTTTACGAAATCGTGAACAGTTATGATACATTTGATTTTATGCGGTTGTAGCTCAGTTGGTTAGAGCGCTGGTTTGTGGCACCAGAGGTCGTAGGTTCAAATCCCACCAACCGTACCATTGATTTCCTTACAACTTTTCTCATTCTCCTTTCCAGTGTTTTGTAAAGCGGTTAAAAGACGCAGTTTTCGGCGTTTTTTGCCTTTGACTGATAACAGAGCCGAGGCCTTGCGCGGGTGTATTTTCCTCTTTTTCGCCCAAAATGGCCAAAACGTCTCATTGAGCGGAGACTTTTTTAAAAAGGTCTCCGCTCAATTTATATTTATTTTTCAATATGTTATAAAATTGCTCATTTTTGGTCGGTATGCATCTTGTGGGTGGCGCGCGTGATACGAACCTAAGGCCTCTGTTTAAGTAGAATCGCTATAATTCCCCTATAAGGTTTTGTTTTTTTACAGTAAGCTTGCAATATGCATGAAAATAAATATTCTATTCTTCTATACTGAGCATAAGGGGAAATGCAGTGATGAGTATAATAGCGGGTGAAGATAAAATTGATTAGCCTTTTACTAAAGAAACCCTTTACTATTTTTTATGCCAGTGCTGGTGTCTGTGAGGAAAAACGTAGACATATTATGTTGTATCTCATCAATAAATATATTACATGGATTTGGGTTATCATATTTTTTGCTAATGGGCTGCCCAATGTTTTTTTGAAGGGACTCCCCAGCTTTGGTGGATCAATATGGGTTTAGTTTGTGTTGGTATCTTTTTTTCTAAATATTTTCCTAACATGATGCGATATTTTTATCGCATCAAACATCATGGAGCATAATATGTCATTGTTTAACATTCTGACTGGAACTCCTTTATGGGCCTGGATTTTGCTTATTTTTCTCATTGCGAGGGGAATAATCGCATTGAAAGATAGGGAAATGAAGGTTAACCGCCTTTTTCTATTGCCGTTAGTCTTTCTTTTTTTGGGCGCAAGCGATGTGATTAAAGAGCTGGCGTTCCTGCGCTGGGGAGCAGTCTCAATGTTGGCAGGGCTGATGATCGGCGTTGGCGTTGGCTGGTTGCTCTGGCGTGCTACTGCGCGTTTAAAAATCAAAGAAGGAACGGATTTCATTATTCTGCCTGGTACGCCGTTGACGCTGACATTTATTCTTATCGCTTTTGTCATCAAATTCACATTGATTGTTTTTCTCAAGGTTGTACCTGATTTGAAATATGCATTTGATTTTAACCTTCTTTTTGGTCTTTTAAGTGGGTTCACTGGTGGTGTGTTTTGGGGCGGCACATTAAATTTATATATAACATTTCGAAAAAATATAAATTAGTTCCTATATCCTTAGCTGTTGATGCTTCTGTCAAGTATTATGATACAGAAGCGTCCGCTGTTTTACGTTGAAACTGCGGCTGCTATACGACTAAGTGGCCTTACGTCTGAGTATGCAAGAGCGGCAGAGTTTATACAGTCTACGCCATAATATGTGGAGCACTCTTGCGGGAATGAGTGCATTATTATTGCGATATACATGTAACCCTCTAGCTAATATTATATTAGTAAGGCTGTTTTTTGAAGCCGCTTGTAATTACGGTGTGTTTTTAAAGAGAACGTTCGAACCGATGTATCGCTTGCAGTACCATTTCTCTTTATAAAACTATTCTCATTTCTTTTAGAAATCTGCACTTCTCAGCTTTTTTTGCGTATGATCGATAACGTAGTTAAGATCCTTGAGATAGTGAATTTTTATCTCTTTTTGCTAAAAATGCTCAAACCATCTTATTTAGTCGAGACTTTGTTTAAGAAGGGATCTTCTAAATTTATTTTTTCAATAGGATATAAATTTCTCGTTTTGGGTGCGCGGTAAACTTATAGCAGCAATAAGCTTAGGTTTATTGGTTCTAAGCGTGGAGGGAGTTGAGCTATCCAATGAAAAAGAATAAATTGCATTTTTGTCTAACTTTGTGAACACACACTATTTTCTGGACTAATCGAGGAAATAGAACATTCCTGTGTTGAGAGGATTAGACAATGAGTTGTAAACAATTAGAGCAAGAAATAGCCACTGTAAAGTATACGTTAATGTAGGAGCCCAAAGCCTTATGGCACACTTATTTCAGTGACGATTATTTAGGACAAACGCATCATGTGCTTGTGGTGTCAAAAGGCTATCAATGAGGGCAAGATTTACAAAAGCTTGAAAGCTATTGCTAAGCATATTACCGGCATCAATTGGAATGGCCATTTGTTTTTTGGCCTTGTAAGGCGGGGATGAGAGGATGACTGGGGACAAGAAAGGTGCTTAAACAAGCGATAAAACCAATACGCGGCGCTATATATAGACGTAAAACCGAAGAAGGTTTAAAGCAAGAGTTTAACTGACGGGACGACAAAAAGAAGCAGACGAAAGCTTTGTTAAAGCTTACCGTCATGAAGGTTGGCAATTAATACCAACGTTGCTGATAATGTAAAAATCATGCCGCAATATATTTAAGGAGCGAGTGCAAGAGATTAATACATTCCTATGGCAGATTGTAAAAGCATGGTTTGTACATGAGTCTAATTATATGATTGATAAGGCAATACAAATCACTCAGGGATAAAATGATAAGAGCTATATTTTATTATGAATCTGACACACAGTATAAAACCTATAAAGGCAAAGCGTTTTATGGCATGGGAAGGATTTTCAGCTTGCTGGTGGGCGTTTGAGGGTGTTTTTACACACCGTGAAAGGTATTTTAGCAAATCTTGCTTGTGCGGACAAGGGAGAACTAGAAGTGGATGCTGACATAATCCCTTGTGAAATGGTTTTTATTGCGTCAAAATAAATGATGAAGAAATTTATGTTTTCGTTGGCAGTGATAGTACTTGTATGTGCTTGACCAAGCCACATGTGACGCAATTTTAAAATTACCCATGGTGGCATGTCGTCAAATTGACGATACAGCTCTTCGATTTGTAAGAAATATGACAAGGCTAAAAGATAGACATATTTGGGATGTGCTTGTGCCAATTGATAAGCTTATTGATAATATTTGTAAGTGCCATAATAGCACACAAGAAAAAATATAAAATAACCGCCTTTATTATGCCAAACAGCGGCTAATTTAGGGCGCGAAATTATTGCTTTTTCAAAGTAAATCAAAGAAAGGCAAAATGATCAAAATGTGGTAATGCGAATTGATCTAGCCGACTTGCGTAAGCAAAAAGACATAAAACAAGCACAAGAAACTTTAAAAAATAAAGAGAACAGCTTATATGACACTTTTCATGAAAGTAAATTTGCAGAGGATATAGAAATAAATAGGATAAAAGGAATTGCGACGTACAAAAGAAATATTCATAGACATATTTTATACTAAGCGTAACGGAGAAGCGCAAAGATGAGTATAATAGCGGGTGAAGATAGAATAGAGGGCATGAGTCAAAGCCCTGTTAATCCAGACATAGAAAAGTTAAAAGCAGCCTTTCCGCAATGTTTTGCTGAGGGAAAGCTGGATATAGATCAGCTTCTTAATCTATGCGGCGAATATATTGATAATGATTTTGAGAAGTTCAAATTTGAATGGAAGGGCAAAGGAGCAAGTTTAAAGCTTGCACAAAAGCCTTCACTAGCGACATTGCGCCCGAAGCGCGAGGAGAGCGTAAACTTTGATAATACACATAATCTTTATATTAAGGGCGATAATCTTGAAGTGTTAAAACTTATCCAGCGGGCTTATTTTGGCCAAGTGAAGATGATCTATATAGACCCGCCCTATAATACGGGGAATGATTTTATCTATGATGATGATTTTAAAGACCCATTGGCGCGATATAAGGAAGTGACCAAGCAGACAACGAAGTCAAACCCTGAGACAATGGGGCGGTTTCACACGGCTTGGCTCAATATGATTTATCCGCGCTTGCTTTTGGCACAGACCTTATTGCGTGACGATGGGGTGATCTTTATCTCGATTGATGATCATGAGGTGCATAATTTGCGCAAAGTGTGCGACGAGGTGTTTGGTGAAGAAAATTTTGTTGCTCAATTGGTGTGGGAGAAGGTTCACACGCGCAAGAATTCAGCGAAATATTTTTCTGTCAGCCATGAATATATTATATGCTACGCAAAGTATAAGGAGAATTTCAAGAGAAACCTGTTACCGCGACCAGATAGTTCAGCATATAAAAATCCTGATAATCATCCTAAGGGACCTTGGAAAGCGGACCCCATTACGGCTCATAAACCCTATGCGGCCAATTATACAATTACCAAGCCGAATGGGGTGGTTCTGAAAAGGCCGCAAGGGCGTTATTGGGCTTTTAGCGAAAAAGTTTTGAAAGAAAAAATTGCTAATGATGAGATCATATGGGGCGAAGGCGAATCCTATCCTATGATTAAAAGGTTTTTAAATGAGACTCAAGATGGGTTGGTTCCTACGACTTTTTTCGGCAAGGAGATCGATGCCAATTTTGATGAAGAATTTGCAGGAATTTTTAAACGAGAGTTTTCAGGTGATACCGCTTTTTCCAAACGTGAAATTGATCAATTAATGCATGTTCAAGGATTGTTTGAATATATTAAACCTACCAAACTCATAAAATTGCTCATGCAAATCGGCATGAACAAAGACGACATCATTCTCGATTTTTTTGCTGGCTCTAGTACAACAGCGCATGCAGTGATGGCTTTGAATGCCGAAGATGGTGGCAATCGCAAATTCATCATGGTGCAATTGCCTGAATTGTGTGATGAGAAGAGCGAAGCTTATAAGGCTGGTTATAAAACTATCTGCGATATAGGTAGCGAACGTATTCGCCGCGCTGGTGCACAAATCAAGCAAAAGCATGAAGCAGAATTCACAAGCAAGCAGCCTTTAGACATCGGATTTCGCGTGCTAGAGCTCGATAGTTCCAATTTTTCCATATGGGACGATAGCCCGATTGATCCGAATGCACTTGATGTTAAAGAACAATTGCAAATGCGTTTGGATCATATTTTACGGGGGGTGAATTCCGAGCGCTCTCATCAAGATATTATCTTCGAGATCATACTTAAATATGGTTGGCCATTGGATTTAAAAATTTATCCTTTACCAATCAATGGCAAAAAATTCTATTATATAGGTGAGAGCGAAGGCGATGTCTTAGTGATTATAGCCATAGACCCGCCCTTGGACCCCGAAGATGCGGAAGAGATGATAAAGTATTTGCCCGTAAAAATCGTAGCGCTTGATGCGGCCTTTAAAAGTGATGAGGCGCTTATTAATTGCGACTTTATCTTTAAAGACAATGAAGTAAGTTTTGATAAAATTTAAACTATAGAGAGACGATTGGGGCGGCGATATGAAACTTAAATTTAAACAACAAGAATTTCAAAATGATGCCGTTAAAAGCGTCATTGATTTATTTAAAGGCCAACCACGACGAGATTCTTCTATTTTCTTGTGTTCAGAACAAGGACAATTAGCGTTAAATGAATTTGGTTATGGTAATCAATTATTGATTAGTGATGAAACTATATTAGCAAATTTACAAGAGGTGCAACAGAACAATAAACTCGTGGCGAGTAAGGCGCTAGAGCAAAAGCAGTTTTCTATTGAGATGGAAACGGGAACAGGCAAAACTTATGTTTATAGCAAGACGATTTTTGAGTTAAATCAACGCTATGGCTTTATCAAATTTATTATCGTCGTACCAAGTGTTGCTATTCGCGAAGGGGTATATAAATCACTTCAAGTAACAAGGGAGCATTTTCAAGCAGAGTTTGATAATCTGCCCTATCGTTATTTTATTTATAATTCAAAAGATCTTTCGCAAATTCGCCAATTTGCAAGCTCTACCAATATTGAAATTATGATTATCAATATTGATGCATTTAAAAAAGCGGAAAATATTATCAATCTTCCGCAAGATAGACTGAATGGCGAAAGTGCTATGCGCTATATCCAAGATACAAATCCGATTGTGATCATAGATGAACCGCAATCGGTGGATAGTACAGCAAAAGCGAAAGAGGCTATTGCGAGCCTTAATCCGCTTTGTGTTTTCCGCTATAGTGCCACGCATAAAGAGGAGATTAATCTTTTATATCGTTTAACACCTGTTGATGCTTATCAAAAAGGACTGGTAAAGCAAATTTGTGTCTCTTCTAATCAGATAGAGCAAGATTTTAACCGTCCCTATATTGCCTTGAAATCCGTATCACACAAACATGGCTTTAAGGCGCGCTTAGAGTTGGATATTGCGGGAAAGAATGGCACTGTGAGCCGCAAAACAGTTACAGTGAGACAAGGCGATGATCTGTATCGCGTTACGGGCGGGCGTGAGCTTTATAGGGGTTATATTGTTTCGGGTATCAATTGCATGGCGGGGGATGAAGCTGTTGAGTTTTCTGATACTGAAGTTGTCAAATTTGGCCACGCCCTTGGTGATGTGAATACAATAGAGCTTAAACGCGCGCAAATTTATCGCACTATAGAAACACATTTAGATAAAGAATTGCGGCTTGCGCCTTTAGGGATTAAAGTTTTATCACTTTTTTTTATTGATGAGGTGGCTAAATATCGTAGCTCTGATGAAGAGCCAGCACTTTATGAGCGTATGTTTGAAGAATGTTATGAAGAGCTGTTGACGAAAAAGAAATATGCCTCCTTACGAACTAAGTTTGCGCAAAATGTTCGAAATGTGCACGGCGGTTATTTCTCGCAAGACAAGAAAGGCGTGTATAAGGATACAAAGGGCGACAGCCAAGCTGATGATGACACTTATAACACGATTATGCGTGATAAGGAGTGGTTATTATCTTTTGCATGCCCCTTGCGTTTTATCTTTTCACATTCTGCCTTGAGAGAAGGCTGGGATAATCCGAATGTGTTTCAAGTGTGTATGTTGATTGAGCAAAAATCGAATTTTACCGCACGGCAAAAGATTGGTCGCGGTTTGCGCTTGTGCGTAAACCAACACGGTGAACAGGTAGAAGATAAAGATATAAATGTGCTGCATGTCATGGTGAATGAAAGCTTTGCTGAGTTTGTGAGTACATTGCAAAAAGAATTAGAGGCGGATATTGGTTATAAACTTGGTACATTGCAGATGGAGCATTTGGTTGGCCGTATTTATGAAGATGTAAAATATGTGGCCGCTAAAGTGGAAGTATCGCAAGCACAAAAAATTGTTAAAATACTTGTTGCAAAAGATTTTATTGATGAGGCGGGTGTCGTTAAAGTAGATCAAGATTTAGTGGCGAGCGAATTTGAGGCTATAGGGGCGGAGGAAATGCCACGCGAATTGCGTCAAGAAATTGTGAAAAAAACTGATGCGGGCGCGCTTATTAATGTTGAGACGCTGCAAGATCTGATTTATATGACAGCTGTGACGGAAACAAAAATTCTGTCTTCGCAAGAGGCTGCTGATATATTGGTTGAGTTGCGTGAAAAAGCCTTGCTTACATCAGCAGGAAAAATCACAGATACATTAAAAGCGCAATGGGCGACTGGGACGTTAGATTTAAGTGAACGTTTTAGTAAAGGGCAGAAGCAAGCTGTGCTGCAGGCGCTAGAAGCGAGCCAAGCCATGCCGATTATTCGTAATGCTACGCGCGAGGTGCGGGTTAAGCTTAAAAAGCAAACAGTGGCTTCACCAGAGTTTTTGGCCTTGTGGGAGAAGATCAATAAAAAGACCACTTATCGTGCAAAGCTTGATCGCACAGAGTTTGTTGCCAAAGCAGTGGATGCAGTGGAAAAAATGGCGCCAGTTGCGCCCGCGCATTTGGTTTATCAGACAGCAGAGATAGAACTGGATAGTGCTGGTGTGACCTATGAAGAGCAGTTATTAAAGCAGAGTGCGCTTGATTATAGTTTTTGTGCACTGCCGAACATTGTACATTATTTGACCTTAAAGCTGAAATTAACCACAAAGACAATTATTGGTATTTTGACCAAGAGTGGCCGTGAGCATGAGTTTGTAAAAAATCCACAAGCTTTTTTAGAGCGCATAGAAGAAATACTCAATAAAACCCATGTTAATCTTACAATTGATGGCATTAAATATTTAAAGCTGGTCGGGCAAGAATATAGTGTGCAAGAGCTTTTTACCAGTGAAGAGCTTGTGGCAAATTTAGAGCGTACAGCTGTTGTGAGTGAGAAGAGTGTGTATGATCATGTGGTTTATGAAAGCAGTGTGGAGAAAGAGTTTGCACAAAGTCTTGAAAATGATCCTGAAGTCAGATTGTTTTTTAAACTACCAAGAAGTTTTAAAATAGCCACTCCCATTGGTTCTTATACGCCTGATTGGGCAGTTTTTTTAGAGCGAGATGGCGAACAAAAGCTTTACTTTGTGCTGGAGACAAAAGGGGCAAACAGCGAGTTTGATTTGCGACTTAAAGAAATACTGAAGATTAAATGCGGCAAAGCGCATTTTGCTGCACTGCAAACGAGCGTTGCGTTTAACGACCAGCCGGTGATAAATTGGCGTGAATATAAGCGTACTTTGCCCGAAGGGGCGCATGAGTTTCCAAGTGCTGCGGTGGTTGTTACAGAATGATTGGAGCATGAAATACTTAAGGGGGAGGGGAGAAAAGCTTTTTATATCAAAATAATAAATTGATAAAAGGTAGTTATAATGTACACTTCATGTTGAATTTAATTGTTTTCATTTAATACAGGAGGTAAAGTTATGAAAACTAAAGATATGTATAAACCACTGAAAAAAAATTAAACGGGTTGATGTTGCTGCGCTCAAAGCCCGAGCAAGTGAGCAGAAAATGGCTGCTTGAGGCGCTTCTATGAATTGAAGTTTTAAAATATACAAAGCTGGCGGCAAAAAAAGCTGCCAGCTTTATAGCTTTTGGATATATTAATGACGATAGATTATGAAGTTAAAAAGTTGCTCTATGGCTGTGGGGCAATGAGCGAGGTTCGGCTGATTACAGGTTCCTTCCATGCTTTTTTTTCTTGTCTATGGGCGTTAGTATAGCACAGTTAGCCTTATTGCAAATTGTGTTTAGCGCGGCTATTTGTATTTTTGAAGTGCCTTGTGGGATTTTAGGAGATAAAATTGGCGTTAAAAAAATGTTATCTTATCATGTTTCTTTTTTTCGCTCTTCTTCTTTTTATCTATTTACGCGCCTAATCTTTCTGTCTTAATTCCGGCAGAAATTATATATGCTTTAGGCTTTGCTTTATGTTCTGGCGCTGATAGCACATGGATTAAAGGCTTAATCGACGGCGGTGGATACAAGGGTAGTTTGATCTACCACCAAGTAAACGTCTATAAGCGGGAACTGATGGCATTCATGAATATGGTTGCTGGTGCGCTAGGTGTTCTTATTGTTTTGTGTATGGATAATTATCAGTCGGCATATTATTTTTGTTCTTTCGGGTTTCTCGTGCTTGTATTCTTGTTTAGTCGGGTGACGGGGATAGGTATTGCATCCGCTTCGGATAGTCAGTAAATAGACTCGGGTTCTTTGTTGCATGCAACAGAAGCTTTTACTTATTTAGTTACCTCAAAAATCGGGTTATATTACATATTGATATGTGGTTTTATTGTTGCTGCATTGCAGCCAATATTTCATTTTTGGCAACCTTTTATTTTGGGACAGACAGGAGTATTAGACAATGCGACAGGAAAGACTAAAATTCTTATTCTTGGCCTGTGCTTTGTGTCTTATACTCTCGTAAAATACTTATTTAATCGCTTTGTGATTAAATATCTTATGCAAAAATATGCTCCTATGGCGATAACTTTGTGCTCACTCGTCCTAAGTGCTGTTGTTATGCTTGCTCTGCTTCTCGTTGCAAACAGTTGGGCTCCTATTATTTTATTCACCGTATTTCACAGTTTTTTTCTGTTCCTATGACGCAGTTTGAAGCAGAATTTTTTAAACATATTCAACAAAAGAATGCAAATACGGTTTTATCCATTGTTAGTTTTCTTGCGCGTATTTTTGGTATTTTAGCGCTTGTGCTGATTGTTGGTTGGCAAATAATGTTTGTATAGAAGCAGCTTTTTGTTTTGCCTTGGTTTGTATATGTTCAATTATCCCGCTTAATTTGGCTTGGCTTTATACTGATAAAAAGTTAATAAAAAACGAAGAGGTCTGAGAGTGAAGATACAGTTGAATAGGGACTTGCCTATGACTTACATAAAGACACAGGAAAAAATAGTGTGTGGGTCATCTTATATGGATTGAGTCGAAATTAATAGCTGTCCATCGTTTTTAGCAGAGATGCTTACCGATTTGAATGCGCCAAATGATTGTGCTGTTATTCTCCAGAAATATCGCGAACGAGTATATCAAGAGGATATGATATTGATGTGTTGTTAAATGAATACTTCAGATTGGATTCGGAGGAGGCCAAAATTATTATTTTTGAGGAGGGCAATCATTCATATGAAGTCTCTATAGGTTTTGTGATGTGGACATGGTGCGTATAGTTATAGAATGCTCTCCTAGTGAGTGCTAGATGGTGCTTTTGCGTTCGTAAAATATTGTGCGTTGGTTGTTGAACTAAAGTTTCATAATTTTAGATCGTAGAGCGGTGGGGCATCGAGGTGTCTTATGTATCATAAACGCTCTTTTTTAATTGGTGTATAGGCACAATGGATTGTAAAAATGCTAATGCCTGTGTTTTTTGACAACTTGGTCGGCTTTGTTTTTTTTACGTATGTAAGCAGCGAGTAAGCAAAGGTTAGCACAGGTGTATTACTTGCAGTACCAAAAAGTTTGATTAAAAATACTAAAAATGGATATACAAGACGAACAAACGGCTCGCTGAGGATCTTTTATCAATGACTGTAGTTGCTTGGGGGCATAATATTGTACAAAAAACCAATAAAGGTGCATTGCGCTTCTTTTTTAAGAACTGGGCATCTCCTCTTACCTTAATGCGTTCTCATTATGCATCCTTTACACAAGACTTGTGATGGAAAGACTTTACGGAAAAAATCAATGTGTTTTGTTTAAAAGATCCGAGCTTAATATGCCCTTCAATATGGAAGGGTATTTCACAATGTTTGTTGTGATGAAGCAATTGCTCTCTCTTGGCATGCCACTGGCTGTTGGGTTTATCTCTCAGATGATGATTTCCTTCACAGATGCAGCGCTTGTAGCGCATTTAGGCGTGCAAGCCTTGAGTGGTACAATGTTAGCTCTGAGTATATTTAGTTTTGTTATGTTGTTTGGGCTAGGTATTATTACCGCGGTTGCACCAAAACTTGCGGAAAGTTTTCGTAGACAAGATAGATATGCATTGAAGGCATGGTTTGATCAAGGAATATGGCTTTCCCTTGTGATTGGAATGATGAGTGCGATCATTTTACTCAACACGAGAAATATTTTGTGTTTTCTCGGCCAAGATGGGACAATTGCCAATATAGCGCAGGAATATAATAGTGGTGCTGCTATAGGGGTGGTGTTTTTTTATCTTTATGTGAATAGCCGGGGATTACTGTCAGCAATTGGTAATCCAAAGCCGTTAACCTGGGTTATGCTTGCGGCTATCCTTGTGAATTTTCTTATCTCTTGGCCGCTTATTTTTGGTATAGGTTCTGTAAGCGGATTAGGTGTCTTTGGTGCAGGAATTGCGAGCAGTTTGATCCGTATTTTAATTGTTATTGCAGCAGCAATAATTTTGTCCCGCAATTCTGCTTTTCATTCTTTTCGCTTTAATTATTTGAGACCAAAGTTAGAGATTTCACGAATAATAAAATTGCTGCGAGTAGGGCTACCCATTGGTATACGTATTCTTATTGCGGAGGGCTTTCCTTCGTTCATTGCATTCATGATTACGGTTTATGGGGTCGAATCTTTGGCCGCGCATACGATAGGGATGCGTCTCGATATGCTTATTTCTGTGGTGGCTTTGGGGATTTCCAGCGCAGCCGCGACAATAGCAGCGTGGTATAGAGCAGATAGGAATAATATGGCTCTAAAACAATTGCGTATGAGTGTCACTGTTTTTGCTGTAGCTTATGTCTTGTTTTTATCAGGGATTGTTTATCTCTCTTATGGATTCATCCTTACAACCATCTTTAATATTTCTTCAGAACGCGTTATTGTTTTCTCTTGGAAGTTGCTTCCGTTCATCTTATTGTCTTTTTCTTTTGGCACTTTAGGAGCTATGCTCAATGGCATACTTGTGGGCTTGCTTGATACGTTTTGGTCAACAATTGTTGTAGCAATAAGTTATTGGGGGTTAGGCCTATTTGGGGGAGCACTAATGGCGCATTTTTTTGAATATGACTTTATTGGCTATTGGCTTGGCATGATTGGTGCAAGCTTAATCGTTTCTCTCTTTAATTATATGCGCGTGGGTTATTTAATAAAATGCAATCCTATATTTGGGGCAGAGTGAGTGTTATAAAAGCGCTTGTAAAGCACTAGCTGTGAAGGCTTAGCTACTTATCGTCCATAGAGGCTGTTTTACTTCTATGGAGATAACAATATAGGTTACAAAACTTGCTTAATATTGAAAAGAAGTGTCTTTGATTGTAGCCTCAATATTATTTGTTGAGTTTTTAAAATAATATGGGTTTATTAAAATCATTCGGCTACAATTTAAGAGTAAGTTCGGTAGATTGGAAGAGTTTAATACCTTAAAAAATGACGAGAAAAAACGTGCTTATATTCATACGCCGTTGAGGAGGCATTTAAAAAAGTTGTTGTTTTTATAAGTCATTACCATTGTGATGCTAAAACGCATGCATTTGTCAAAACAATCGCAGACGCTAACGATGTTATTCTTGCAAGCCCTGTTTATCACGGGTCTTATTCAGGGGGATTGAAGAATGCTCTTGATAATTTAGAGTATAATGCTTTTGGGATAAAGTTTTTGGTCATCTCTCTCATGACAATATAACCCAAAATGCGCACTGCCCTGTGTATATTTGGTACCAATTGTGCATACGCTTTATGGACCGGCGCTGCAATATCAAGTTGCTTCGGCTAAAGATGATTTTGCGTTTGAGAATGAAAACCGTACACGGAGACTTAGCAGCGTAAATGTACGGGCTTGCTGCGCACATCTTGCTGATAAAATGTACAATAAGGGTGGAGGATATGATCAAAAATGATAAGAAATACCGTTAGTTAGTCGTTGGTGGTACAGGAATATTGGCGCCCTTTTGCCGGTCATGAGGGCTGAACAACGTGATTATCGCAGCGCGTTTTCGTTCTCATCAATCCAAAATTGAGTTATTTCAGACAAGGGCTAAATGTATATTTTGGAGATTATTATAAGCCATAGGCACAATTTTTAAAAGGGGTACCACTATGGACGGGCTTGAAATATTGCATATTATGGGGGGCATTCGCCTGCACATGCATTTTCGTGTAGATTGAGATTGAGATTGAGCGGTTGGCCTTCTTACCGAAGCCTCTGTGTATTGTTCATGTTTTTGGTTCTAATGCAGAGGATAAAATAATCTCTGGATGTGCGCATCATAATAAGATTGATTCTACATCTGTAAAATTAGGTCGGAAAAGGCGATCATAGGGCCAACGGTGGTCAATGAGAAAAGTGTTTATGATCATGAGATTTGTGAGAGCCGTATTGAGAAAGAGTTTGCGCAAAATCTCGATAATGACTCTGATGTAAGATTGTTTTTTAAACTGCCAAGAAATTTAAAAATAGCCACTCCCATTGGTTCTTATACGCCTGATTGGGCGGTTTTTTAGAGTGAGATGGCGCGCAAAAGCTTTATTTTGTACTGGAAACAAAAGGAACGAATAGCGAGTTTGATTTGCGCCTTAAAGAAATGCTGAAGATTAAATGCAGCAAGGCGCATTTTACCGCCCTTGAGACTGGTGTGGTATTTAACGAGGCACTGGTGATGAGTTGGCGCGATTCTAAGCGGGGATGGTGGTAGAGAGAGTGGGGGCTGTGGTAAGAGTGGGCGGCACGAATGACGCTGTCTTTAGTTGCGTACCGCCAAGCTAATTTTGTGCTTTGCGGAATTCGCTAAGACTTTTGGACGTACCGCGTTTACCGCGTAATAAAAT
Source organism: Bartonella sp. AA16NXGY (assembly GCF_042197325.1). Classification (NCBI taxonomy): domain Bacteria; kingdom Pseudomonadati; phylum Pseudomonadota; class Alphaproteobacteria; order Hyphomicrobiales; family Bartonellaceae; genus Bartonella; species Bartonella sp. AA16NXGY. The sequence continues at coordinate 31,915 of NZ_JBHIRR010000001.1, forward strand.
CTTATGAATATCATGCAGAAGGCGCGCGCAGAAGGGGGTGATTACGTGACTAGCTTCCCAATGCCGTAATTAAGTACAGCTACATAATGAGATAGCTCTTCAATATCATCAGTTGCACTGATACTTTTTCTTTATTTTCAAACAATAATAGGTCAGATGGTAACGATTATGTCCTTTCTATCTAAGAAAAGAGTAGCACCGCTTGCGTATATGCACGAGTAAAAGTTAATCAACATTGGTCTGAGGTAAAAACCGTCAATTATTTCTAATACACCTAAGGATTTCATAGCTTGCTCTAACGGTTTATATAAAGCCGCCCTTTTAAAAGGTGGATTGGGTGGAAAATTTATTGGAATATAGGCTTTATGAATCTCTCGAACTAAGCTTTCTACTATGCAGGCCCTAAGGCGTGATTGCATATATGGTCGCATCTGTTGCTGCGTTGTGTAGGCAAAGATCCTAAACTAGGAAAGGAGGGCTGCTCTTTTGATTACAAAGGAAGAATACGGCTAATTACAAAGGAAGAATACGGCGCGTAAGTGCAGCAAAATGTATTTTGAGGAGCAGAGGGGTGAGGCATTTGATGTCCAGCGGGTAACGGATTAACTGGAGTATAAGTGGGTATTGCTAGGGCGGAGTTTTTGGTTAAGAATTGCACTTCGTACGCTATAAGCTCTCTGCATCCTTCATATAGGCGTTGGATCATCGCCCAATCAACGTAAAGGGGCTGTTTTGTCTTTAGCGTTTGTTTGGCTGCTTCTATAGTGCCGCTGGCTCTATCAGCCATTATGGTGATAATTTTCTCGTCCAAAGAATAAATCAATCGATTGCGTAATAGGGTATGTGTGCCTTTTTTGACCGTGTCTTTTTTTAAAAGCAGCTGTTACCTCGTGGCAGGGTTGGGGGTGTTTATATGATCAGCCTGCCAAAGAAATGGAAGCGTTATCGCGATAGCCACCAATAGTAGTCCAGCGATAAAGGTGGCAGCAAACTGCAATGATATAAAAGAACCAAGGACGCCGACCAAAAAGCTTCCGACCGGCGTTCCAGCATAGCCTATCACTCGAAAAGCAGAATTAGCTCGCCCGAGAAGTTGCTTTGGTGTGAGGCGCTGCCTGAAGGCGGTAACACCAATAAACCATAAGCTTGCTCCAACGCCAGCAATAAAGGTGACGCCCCATACGACGACAGCACTTTTTGAAAAGGCTGGAATCAAAAGCAAGACAACAGTTCCTAAACCGTCAGTGAGAACAGCTAGGCGCACCGGTGCATAGCGTATACGCGACGCAAATAGGGCACCTGCCATTGTTCCAAGCGCGTAGGCTGCAAACATCACGCCATATTGGCTGCTATGTAGGCCCAGATACCGACTGTCGGTAACGAAGAAGATGAACGAGGTTAGGAATGCTCCAAATACCACCGATAGAAAGAATGTGAGTAATGTAAGGGAGGTAAGATGCCGATTTGAAAAAATGAAACGAAATCCGGCAATGATATAACGGAAAGTGATGTTTTTTTTATCGGGTGTTGGCGATATCGGAACAGCACGGCGAGCGGTAAAAATCAATGTGATAAAAAGCACGATTAACAGGCCGAGAAATAGCAGTGTGCTATGCGCTAAAATGCTGCTTGTTATGACAGGGGCAAGAAAATAGGAGACCCCGAAATCTAAAAACAAGACAATTGAGTAGAAGGTCATCAATCGCTCTCCCTCCATGATAAGTGGTGGAATAGTCATTATATAAGCTTCGGCAGAAACGACGATGAATCCAGCAATGGTTGCATAGAAGAAAATTTGTTCGGCTGGAGTAATCTGTATCGTGAGCAGTACGAACAGTACAATATGCAGTAGCATGAAGATGAGGAGAGCCGAGGTTGCAAGTTTTATTTTGTCGCAGCGATCAAGTAAAGCGCCTGCAAGGATGCCGAAAATTGGCCACGCTAATGAGAAGAGACCTTGCGCCCAACTTACTCCGACTACGCCATATCCAGATTGTCTTGCTAATAGCGGGATGGCAGTGCGCAAAGCACCGCTGAGTAAGGCGAGCAGACTAACGGTTAGGCAAAAATAGCGTATGTTCTTGTTGGAAAAAAGCGTGAACATTCTGTTCTCCTTAAGATGCCACACAGGTTTCCGCTGGTCCATCAAGTACGGCGGTTGTATTCAGCATGTTTGCGACATAGCCGTCCAAGATATTCCTATCTGCCTGAGGTAGAAGAAAATACATAAGGTTGGAATACCATTGCCAACCACGCTGAGTCAGTTGAAGATCGTTATCACTTTCTACGATGAGACCTGCACCTATGAGCTATTGTAGGTTATTGTATACGAAAGAGGGAAGTGCGGTCCAGTCAATTCTTTCTTTTTTGGCATATTTGGCATAGCCGTTATAAGGTAGCCGCATACACAACGCTTTGGAGGCTTGTTGCTCCGCTGATACCCAATTGTAGTATACTTTGGATTTTCCTTTAAGTTGTATGTCGGTAATGTATCCGCTTCGACTGGGATTGGCTCGTGTGACGAGTGAGCCGAGAATCGACAGTGCTGACGCCCCGAAGCCAACCACATAATCGTCATGATAACCATGCAAATATTTGTGATAGCGGAAATAATTAGCTGAACTCGTTTTAGCGAGCGTTAGAGGAGTGTTATTGGCAATTTTGATATAGGAATGCCCATTACACGGCGCATAGCCGCAGCTGCGCATAACGATGTCGCTAAATAATCGAAGCATCTGTCGATGCTGTAGGCTGGACGGTTTAAGCCCTTTTTGTGCGTAAGACTTATGCAGTTGCGACGTGATAGCCAGATTGTTGATTGCATAGAGGTTGATGGTTTCAGGGTGAAGCTCGCTGGCTTGCTTCAAATCGTATAATAGTTCTTCGGTTTGCTGGCTGTGCATGCCATATAGTAGGTCGAAACCGACATGTCCAATTATCTCTTGTGACCAAGCCACGGTATTGTTGATTTGTTCACGTGTTGAGGTGAGGTTAAACAATGATCGGAAACGCTCAATGAAACTCTGTATACCGAAGCTGATCCGGTTAACGCCGATCTCACGGGCAGCATAAAGTTTATCACGTGTGACGCTCTTCGGTTCGCTTTCCAGTGTAAACTCGGCTAAGGAAGAGAGCTCAAATTCGGCATGCAATACTTTTCCGATGTGGCGGATATTATCTGCGGACAAGAGCGACGGTGTGCCGCCCCCTATATAGATGCTGCGGATGGGCCCTCTAAGCGAGCGAATGAAATTTCCTTTGGTTCTGATCTCTGTGGTAAGCGCTGACATATAAGATTCGATTTGCTTAACGTGCTTGTAGGCCCCTTTCTGAAAGGGACAGAAGGAACAGATGGTTTCGCAAAAGGGAATATGCAAATAAAGAGAAATGGTACGCGCTTGTGGAATCTGCTTACTTTGCGCTAGTTTATTAAAGTCTAGGTAATCGTAAAATTCATTTGAAATAGTGCGAAATAACGGATATGTGAAGTTGTAAATCGGCTTGAGTTGATCGAACTTCACAAAAGGATGATCCACGAGTTGCATAGTTTACCTCCCCCAATTTCTTAACGCGCACTATATTATTGACGGGCGACAGGTGATCCAATCATCCGAGTGTATTACCAAAGATTTTCACGGAACATAATGAATCCTCCTTTTGTAGAAGTTATATGTATTATACATATAACTCATTATATGAACAGATGAGCTTGTTTAAGAGGCAATGTAAAGATAAAAATATAAAAGAACTTTCTCTTGCAGCCTTATGGTCTGATATTGTAATTGGTATCCTGTTTTACGTGGTCGGGCTATGAATGCCTAGGGCGAGAAAAAGCAGGGTATTTTAATGGACGTGCGGGGCATCTTTGTTATGTTGCTGGGATTTGGAATTTGCGTCTGGTTATGAAATATCATTAGCGCAAAAAGATGGTTTTAAAGGTAGATATATATTTTTTAATATCCCTGTAAAACTTCGAGAAGAGATAGAATTATCCTATTAGAAAACATATAAATGTCCAGTGTGATAATATTATCGAATTACATGACATCATCACTCGTGCACGCCATTTTGACATATTACCTAAAATCTCATTGAGATTGTGCCATGTACTGGAAAACGGGGATAGATCGTGTTTTGGTATGACTGCGGCGAAGTTACGTGCCGCATTATCTTTGCTAGAATCCAATAGGATTAGGCTTAATGGGGTGCCTTTGCATGTGGGCTCTAATTTGAATTCGACTGAGTTAATAGTATCCACCTTAACTAAGGCTGGAAAGGATATTTACGCATTGAAGGATCAAAAAAGTTTTATCAGTCTAGGCGGAGGATATCCGACTTCCACAGCGTTCTGCGATGCCATGACGGTCAATGACGAATACCCTCGTAAAATTTATGAGGCATTATCACAATTGGGTTGTGATTTACATAAGCGTACGGTAATTATTGAACCTAGGCGTATTATATCTAAAGATTATGGTTATTTATTTTCAAATATTAGCTCTATAAAAGAGCAGAATGGTACGAACTTAATTATAATCTGGGCTCTGGGGATGTGTGCTCGGTTTGCACAGTATCACGAGATCATAAGTCAAAGTATGTGAAAGCAACTGATACAAAAAAGATTTTACGATGGTGGAAGATCGACGATAAAGGACGTTAGTTCAAAGGAAATTGATATTATTGTGTTCTCATATCCTGATTTTTTGGCTTTTTAGATATAAATAACACACCTCCTAGTGGGCTGGAGACTATCAAATGTTGGATCACGCATGGCGCAATTAGCAAAAATTCCTATCTATTGGATTTAGTATGCTCCACTGGATTCTCAGCTCTAAATATTGTGTGCGAAGTGCAATGTCAAGCGGTGGGAATTGATATAAGTGCAGAGTCTGTACCATCCGCTCAGAACAAGGTTGATAGCTCTGTTATACAGGCGATGGTTAAGTTTTATGTCGGAAATGTTGAGCGTATGACTTATCCTGAAAATACATTTACGCATATTATGGCGGGGTGAGTATTTGTAAGCACAGCTGTAAAGGCTACTCACCATCCTAGGGTGTTTACTTCTATGTGGATAACAATAGAGTTACAAAACTTGCTTCATATTAAAAGAAAAGTTTCTTTTCTTTTAATTAAGCATTGCTACAACCAAAAGGAAATTAAATATCTCGCCTTTATTATTCTCGCCAATGTTTGCTTATATATGATTATTTGAATCGGAATTAGGTTACGTACAATATGGTATTTCTCGCTGTTTTATATAAGGAGAAGGTTCGCACCGATGTATCGCGTGCAATATCAATTTTTTCACTATGGTGATAGGATAGCTTTTTGAGCGCAAAGTTCTTTTACCTTGATGGATCTTATAGTATTCTTCAAAAATATCAGTTGATAATTTTTTTTCGTGTCGTTTATGCATGGGCTGATACAATAAGAATAGGACTTGATTGTTTTTAAAGTTGGTATGTTATGGCTGTAAAAAATGGTGAACAAACGAAAAGTAAGAATTTTAAACCTGTCTCTCGTTTTCTCAAAAGTTTACGTGGTGTGTGCAATTGGGAACAAGTTTCACAATGGCTTGCTTCCCGTAAGGTAGAGGATATTGAATGTATTACGCCTGATCAAGCAGGGGTACCACGGGGCAAGATGATGCTTTCTAAAAAATTTACATCGGAAACATCATTGGCATTGCCTTCAGCAGTTTTTATGGCAACAATTTCAGGGGATTATCCGGAAGATGGTCATGGTTTTGAATATCCTAAAGCAGATGGTGATTTACGCCTTGAGCCTGATCTTTCTACGTTAAGCATTGTTCCATGGGAAGATGCTCCTACGGCACAGGTGATTTGTGATCTTGTGTATCAAAATGGTCAGGTTGTGGATTACACACCACGCAATGTTTTACGAACAGTGGTTCATTTTTACACAAAAATGGGTTTAAGCCCTGTTGTTGCACCAGAAATTGAGTTTTATTTGGTACAAAAAAATCCCGATCCTGATTATCCGTTAGTTCCACCAGTTGGTCGTTCTGGGCGTTCAATTGGTGGTGGACAGGGGTATTCCATTGCTGGTGTTAATGAATTTGATGATTTGATTGATGATATTTATCAATTTTCAGAGGCACAAGGATTGGAAATTGATACCCTCATTCATGAAGAAGGAGCAGGTCAGTTTGAAATTAATTTACGTCATGGTGATCCTATTGAGTTAGCGGATCAAGTTTTTATGTTTAAACGAACAATTCGTGAAGCAGCACTAAAACATAATATGTATGCGACATTTATGGCAAAACCCATTCAGGGGCAGCCAGGTTCTGCGATGCATATTCACCAATCGGTCGTTGATAAGAAAACGGGTATGAACATTTTTACACAGGAAAATGGTGAAGAAAGTATCTGTTTTCGCCATTTTATTGGTGGATTGCAAAAACATATGCCAGGGGTTCTTGTGATGCTTGCGCCTTACGTGAATTCTTATCGACGTCTTGTACCTGATAATTCGGCTCCTGTTAATTTGCGGTGGGGATATGATAATCGTACTACAGCTTTTCGTGTTCCTCGTTCTGCTCCTCAAGCGCGGCGTGTCGAGAATAGGCTTCCTTCATCAGATGCGAATCCTTATTTAGCTCTTGCAGCTTCTTTAGCGTGTGGTCTCATTGGTTTACAGCAAAAAATTGAGCCAGATGAGCCAACGACAAATAATGTGAATGCTGATAATATTGAGTTACCGCGTGGACTCATTGAGGCAGTTAATTTGTTTGAACAAGATACAGCAATACATGCTATTTTAGGGGATGTGTTTGTCAGTACTTATGCTGCAATCAAACGACAAGAGTTTGAAACTTTTATGGAAGTAATTAGTCCGTGGGAGCGTGAATATCTCCTGCTGAATGTTTAAATTTTATGACGATGATTGATGATAATTCAATTTCTCCAGGAATTTCTTGGTATGAAGATACTTTAAAAGAGCGCCCCTCTTATCCTTCTTTTTGTGAAAACAGACAGTGTGATGTTGCCATTATTGGAGGCGGATTTACGGGTCTTTCGGCTGCTTATCATTTAGCCAAAGCTGGAGTGGATGTTGTTTTGTTTGAAGCATCACGTTTTGGTGATGGCGCTTCAGGGCGCAATGGTGGACAGCTGGGAACAGGGCAACGGCAATGGGTAGAAACATTAGAAAAAAAGTATGGTTTTGAGCGCAGTAAGGCTCTGTTTGATTTGGCAGAAGAAGCTAAAAGAGATATTTTATCTTTATGCGCAATGCCTAATTGTCCTTGTGATTTGATAGGAGGACAGCTTTCTGTAACTCATAAAAGGCGTGAGCTTCTCTCTTATCAACAGCATATTGAGGCGATGCAGCGTTATGGCTATCACGCGCTTACTTTTATGGATAAGGCTGAAACATTTGAGCGACTTGGATCAACTTTTTATTGTGGTGGTATTTATGATGCGGATACCGGTCATATAAATCCCTTAAAATTGATTATTGGGTTGGCAAAAAGAGCACAAGATGCTGGTGCTAAGCTTTATGAGAAGTCACAAGTAACGACCGTAAGGCGCAAGGGAGCACATTGGAAAGTAATAACAGAAAAAGGCAGTGTAACAGCAGAGCATGTTTTACTTGCAACAAATGGGTATAAACTTGGTCTGGAGCGTTTTATTGAAAAAAATATTGTTTCTATTCGCTCTTATATTGGAGCAACGGACCCATTACCAAAGCATAGTTCAATTCTTATAGGGGGGGAATCGGTTGATGATTCCCGTTTTATGGTTCGCTATTTTCGCAAAAGCATTGATAATCGTCTCTTATTTGGTGGTGTAGAAAGTTATGACAATAAGCATCCTCTAAATTTAGATGAACGTATAAAACGGCAAATTGTTGAAATTTATCCTCAATTACATTCTATCAATTTAAGCCATCGGTGGGGAGCAACGGTTGCCATCACAGTTGAACGTATGCCCTATGTTCGACAAATTTTTTCAAGGATGACTTATTGTGGTGGTTATTCAGGGCATGGCGTTATGCTGGCTCCTTTCGTGGGAAAATTATACGCAGAATGGTTAACTGGAAAATATGAACGTTTTTCCTATTTCCAAGACTTAAAGATTTCATCTTTTCCGGGAGGAAGAGTTTTGCGTTATCCGCTTATATTTTTAGCAATGCGTTGGTTTTCTTTATTGGATCGCCTTTAATGGAAACATTGCTTGAAATGAAGAAAATTAATGGCTTATTTAGTATCTGTCTGCTTTAATGATGAAAGCTTTTATAAGTGATATGGGATTTCATAATCGAATAGAAAAATAAACAAGTTCATGGTGCGTAAAATTATTCCAGTTTCTTCCTTTGATTGTATTGTTTTTGGTGGCAATGGTGATCTGGCGTTGCGCAAGCTTTTGCCGGCTTTGTATCATTGTCAGTGTGCTGGGCAATTCAGTGAGCCAACACGTATTATTGGGGTTTCGCGCACTTCCTTAAGTTGTGAAGAATATCAAAATTTTGTTCGCATTTCTTTAGAAAAACATATCCATCCAAAAGATCTCAATTCAACAGAACTCAATCGTTTTCTTGCACGTTTAAGCTATGTTTCTGTTGATGTTACCTCAAATCGAGGGTGGAAGGATTTAGCCCTCCTTCTGTCACAAGATTCAGCGGATATTCGAGCTTTTTATTTGGCTGTTGGTTCGTCACTTTTTGCTGATATTGCGATGAAGTTGGGAAAAAATAATTTGGTGACAGCACAAACACGGATTATCATTGAAAAACCAATTGGTTGCGATGTAAAAACAGCTATTTCACTTAATGATGTATTTGCAAGCGCCTTTAATGAAGAGCAGATCTTTCGCATTGATCATTATCTTGGGAAGGAAACTGTTCAAAATTTAATGGCATTGCGGTTTGTTAATACACTTTATGAACCGCTATGGAACTCCAATTATATTGATCATGTTCAAATAACCGTTGCTGAATCTTTAGGGTTAGAGGGGCGTACAGAATACTATGAAAGCACTGGTGCTCTACGCGATATGGTTCAAAACCATATGCTACAGTTACTTTGTTTGGTTGCGATGGAAATACCATTTACCAACAGTGCTAATGCTGTGCGCGATGAAAAACTTAAAGTTTTACATTCTTTAACACCGCTTGATGTCCATAATGTAGGGCAGCATACTGTACGTGGGCAGTATCTTTCTGGTCTATCAAATGGTATATCGGTAGAGTCTTATTTTGATGATCTAGGAAGAGCGAGTGAGAGTGAAACATTTGTAGCACTTAAGGTTAAGATTGATAACTGGCGTTGGGCTAATACGCCTTTTTATTTACGAACAGGTAAGCGCATGTTCACGCGAATGTCTGAAATTGTTGTGGTTTTTAAACCTATTCCTCATAATATTTTTAATGTGGATTTAGATGAAATTTTTTCTAATCGGCTTGTAATTCGTCTCCAACCTGATGAAGGTGTAAAACAATGGTTGATGATTAAGGATCCAAGTTATGGCGGTATGCGGTTTTGTCACATTCCATTAGACATGAGTTTTGCTTCTGCATTTTCTGAACGTAATCCTGATGCTTATGAACGTTTATTAATGGATATTATTCGTGGAGATCAAACACTGTTTATGCGTCGTGATGAAGTTGAGGCTGCTTGGCGTTGGATTGATCCAATCATTGAGGGATGGGAAGAAATAAAACAGCCTGTTCACAGTTATAACGCTGGTTCATGGGGGCCGTCTGCTTCGATGAGCCTCATGGAACGTGATGGGCGTATATGGAACAATTTAGTTTAGAGCAATAAGTATGTATAGAATGAATATTGATCGTTTAGACTTTGAAACCCCTCAGACTTTAGCCTTGGCATTAGCAGATCGAGTAGCCGCAGAGCTTAGTGTATCTGTTCTTGAGCGCAAGAGAGCAGTTTTAGCGGTGTCTGGTGGTAAAACACCAGAATTGTTTTTTCATTATTTGTCAAAAGCGGATATTGATTGGCAAAAGATTATTATCACGTTGGTCGATGAACGTTTTGTCCCTGCACACGATGAACGTTCAAATGAACATATGGTACGGTGTCATTTGTTACAAAATTTTGCCGCAAAAGCACGTTTTGTAGGGCTTTATCATAAAGCAATTACTGCTGAACTTGCTGCTTTTTCAGCGGCGAGTCGTGTTAATACTTTGCCTAAACCCTTTGATGTTGTTGTTTTAGGAATGGGGGAGGATGGACATACGGCTTCTTTTTTTCCTGATTCTGATCGTTTAAAGCAAGCGCTTGATTTACGAACACAAGCACTTGTTTTACCCCTTCATGCTAAGAGTGCTGTTGAGCCAAGACTCTCACTAACTTTGCCAGTTATTATGCAATCTCGTTGCGTTATTCTCCATTTCGAGGGTTTTCAGAAACGCGATTGTTTTGAAGAAGCTTGTCAAGACGGGTCTGAAATAGAAATGCCTATTCGGGCAATTTTGCGTAATTCCCCTCATCTCGTTCAGGTTTATTGGTCGCCTGCAGAAAATGAAATAAGTGAATCAAAATATGTGACACAAAGTGAATAAAACGTAATCTCTCTCAATGAATGAGGGGAAGAAACAATGAAAGGGGGAGAGAAATATGGCACTTTCCAAGACAATTGCCACAGTTACACGAAGAATTTATGAACGTTCTCGATCAACACGAGAAATTTACTTAGATCGTATTGCGAAAGCACAAGTTCATCGCCCCAAACGGAGTTTTTTAGGATGTGCCAATCAGGCTCATGGCTTTGCTGCTTGTGGTGCAATAGATAAAGAGCGTTTGAAGGGAAATATCGTTGGGAATATTGGCATTATCACGGCATATAACGATATACTTTCAGCACATCAACCTTTTGAAAAATTTCCTCACTTAATTAAAGAGTCGGCCCGTATGGTTGGTGGTGTTGCACAGGTTGCAGGTGGTGTTCCCGCGATGTGCGATGGTGTTACGCAGGGAAATGCGGGGATGGAGCTTTCCCTTTTTTCACGTGAAGTAATTGCAATGGCAACAGCTATAAGCTTATCACACGATGTCTTTGATGCAGCATTGTATCTTGGGGTGTGTGATAAAATTGTGCCAGGTTTATTGATTGGTGCCCTAACATTTGGTCATTTACCAGGAATTTTTATAGCTGCTGGTCCTATGACAAGTGGTCAAGGTAATGATGAAAAAGCAAAGATACGTCAACTTTACGCGGAAAATAAAATAGATCGCCAAACACTTCTAGCATCGGAAGCACGTTCTTATCATGGGCCAGGAACATGTACATTTTATGGAACAGCTAACTCTAATCAGGTGATACTGGAGATGATGGGGCTTCATATGCCTGGAGCTTCTTTTATTAATGCGAATACACCGTTGCGTGATGCTTTAACAAAAGAAGCTACGAAACGTGTACTTGAAATGACAGATCTTGGTGATCATTATAGTCCACTTGGTATGATCATTGATGAGCGTTCTTTTGTGAATGCCATTGTAGGATTAAATGCAACAGGAGGTTCTACCAATCATGCGATTCATTTGATTGCTATGGCTGCTGTTTGCGGTATTAAATTGACATGGCATGATATTGCAGAAATTTCATCCGTTGTGCCTCTTTTAGCGCGCATTTATCCTAACGGTTTAGCAGATATTAATCATTTTTACGCTGCGGGGGGAATGGGATTTATTATTCGCGAGCTTATCGAGGCAGGTTTGGTACATGAAGATGTTTCTACGGTTTTTGGTAAAGATCTCAATGCTTATGCAATTGAAGCAAAGCTTTCTGCTGATGGTCATGTGGTGCGTGAAGCGGCTCTTAAGGAAAGTGGTGATCATAAGGTGTTAGCGGGGTGGAGAAAGCCATTTCAGCTTGATGGTGGTCTTCGTGTTTTATCAGGAGATTTGGGAACAGCTATTATAAAAGTTTCCTCTGTTAAACCAGAGTATTGGCAGATTAAAGCACCAGTCTTTGTTTTTAATGATCAAGAGGAACTACAAAAATCTTTTAAATCTGGAGTGTTGCATAATAAAGACTTTATCGCTGTCATTCGCTATCAAGGACCAAAAGCCAATGGTATGCCAGAGCTTCATAAATTAACAACCATTTTAGGCGTTTTACAAGATCGCGGTCAAAAGGTAGCATTGATAACCGATGGGCGTATGTCAGGAGCGTCAGGAAAAATTCCTGCTGCTCTCCATGTGACACCAGAAGCAGTGGATAATGGCCCCATTGCACGTTTGCAGGATGGTGATATTGTTTTTCTTGATGCTCATGAGGGTAAATTAACTCTTTTGGAGGATTTAGCAAAATTTAACGCGCGAAAAATCATACCTCCGGATCTTTCAAAAAACGAACATGGTGTTGGACGCGAACTTTTTCATGTTTTTCGTCAATCCGTTAATCGTGCAGATCAAGGGGCATCTGTTTTTATGACATGAAAAATGCAAAAATAAATAAGCTGAATCATATACAATGAAACCATATACAAGGAATTGTTACAATTTTTAGAATTTTGGTATCGGCAGATTGTGTGATCGCGCGGCGGCTTTGAGTGTATTAACCATAAGCATGGCAATTGTCATTGGTCCAACGCCTCCTGGAACAGGGGTGATCGCAGCAGCTTTTTCTTTTACGTTTTCAAAATCGACATCACCAACAAGACGTGTTTTCCCTATACCTTTTTCTGGTGCAGCAACGCGGTTAATACCGACATCAATAACAATTGCACCATCTTTTATCCAGTCTTTTTTAATCATTTGTGGGCGGCCTACAGCTGCTACTAGAATATCAGCGCTTCGACACACATCATCAAGGTCACGGGTACGACTATGGGCAATTGTCACAGTGGCATTGGCTGCTGTTAAAAGGGCAGCCATAGGTTTTCCAACAATATTAGAGCGTCCAACAACGACAGCATCAAGTCCAGATAAATCTCGTCCACAGTGTTGTTCAATCATCATCATGGCACCAGCTGGAGTGCAGGGAATAATTGCATCTTCAAGTGCATTTGCCGCGAGTTTTCCTACATTAATATAATGAAAACCATCAACATCTTTTTGGAAAGCAACGGCTTGTGTTATGCGATTTGTATTCATATGAGCAGGGAGAGGCAGCTGTACCAAAATACCATGAATTTTGGGATCAGAATTTAATGTTGCAATAAGTTGAAGGAGTTCTTTTTCTTGCGTTTCTTTGGAAACGACATGTTTGATTGAAAGAAACCCACATTCTTCGGCTTTTTTATTTTTTGAGGTGACATATACTTGACTTGCAGGATCATCTCCAACGATAATAACAGCGATACTAGGTTGTATATTATAGTGATGGCGGAGCTTTGCTGTTTCGGCCTTAACTTTCACAATAATCTCTTCAGCAAGTTTTTTTCCGTCGATAATATTATTCATTCAGAGATCCTTTCGGTAAGGCTGTTTGTTTTTTTTGTAAAGCATTTTCTAATAATACGATAGAGTTTTATAGCAATATTCATATGAGAACAGTAAGAATGGTTTTATAATGTTGTGGATTTATAGTTTTGAAGACTTTTAAATAATTGCTTTATAAAGAAGCAGCAACATTGCTGTTTGAATAAATTTTGGATAAAGAACAAAAATAATGAAGATACAAAGTGGATATAGTGAATTATAGGATTATAAAAACTTTTTATGATCATTTAAGTTTGTTTTTAATCTGTTATAGGGGGATAAGTATAGAGGGATAATGTGCGCATCAGAATAATAAAATTTTTGAGCGGAGTTTTTATTACAATTATCTTTTTATTTGGAGTGGGGATTCTCGTTTTACCTTATCTTATTTCTACAGATGCGATTCGTATTCGTTTAGCGCAGGATTTAAGTGCGTGGACGGGTTACAATGTGCAATTGCGTGATCCACCGCGGTTACATCTTTTTCCTTATCCTAAAGCATTTCTTTCTGGCGTTACTTTAACATCAAAAATGGATGATGTTGCGCCATTAATGGAAGCTGAATCAATAGAAGTTGATCTTTCTGTCGTCGATCTTCTTTGGGGACATATTTCTTTTTCAGAGACGCGGATTATGCGTCCTCAATTTGTTATGGAAAAGCCTGTTAAAACAATAGCAGATTTTTTTGATCGGTTTTCTCGCTCACAAGGTGCATTAGGGGTGGCAATACGTAATACGCGTGAAATATTAAAACATAATCCTGAGCATCCAGAGATAGAGCACCTTTTAAAACAACCTTTTGGACGGATTGTCATTAAAAATGGTGTTCTTGTGTATCACGATAGTTTTTCAGGAGTAGCAGAAAAAATAACAGGATTAAATGCAACTTTAGATTGGCCGGAATCAACTCAGGAAGTACGGTTACGTGCAGATGCGCGTTGGCGCGGAGAGTTTACAAAATTATCACTTGATGCTTCTCAAGCATTACTGCTTCTTGCTGGAGGCAAAAGTCATATTAGGGCAAGTCTCAATTCTGTACGTGGGGGAATAACTTTTACAGGAAAGGCTCGATTATCTGAATATTATATTTTTGACGGAAAAGTGTCAATGCGTTCTCCTGGATGGAATCAGACATTGTCTTGGGTTGGTGGAAATCAGTTTTGGGGACATAAATTAAAAATACCCATTGTATGGGAATCTCATTTTTTAGCGCAGCCAATGCATATCCAAATGAACAATGTTACATTTACGATGGGGAAAGCCAATGCGCGAGGAGCTTTAAAACTCGATTTTCAAGATTATGTACCAAATGTCATGGGCTCTTTAGCCTTTGATAATCTAGACCTTAGCCTCTTGGGTTCAATGTTTTTTTCAGGTAAAAAGAAAAATGCCTGCTTTGACATGAGAACTTTTGATTGTATTGGCGTGGATATACGACTTTCTGCGCCACAAGCTAAAATAGGAAATATTTCACTCACAAATTTAGCTGCTGCAATACAAATAAGAGATGGTCATGGTATTTTTGATCTTGGACATGCGAATATTTTTGGTGGATCTGTGCAAAGTAATATTGAAGTTACTTCAGCTGGACAGAAAGTGCGTATTGGAGGAAATATTTCAGGTGCTTCTATTGATATGCAGGAGACTTTAGAAATCTTGGGATTTATTCCATTTATACAAAGCAAAACGAATTTTACTGCAACGGTACGAACACTTGCTGATTCTTGGCCAGAAATTTTTACGAAAATGCAGGGTGAGTTAACACTGAAGATGTCTTCTGGTCGGCTATTAGGGTATGATCTGAATGAATTACAAACAAGACTTTCAAATAAACAACAATTTCTTTTAATGAATAATGATACTTTTTCAACAACATTTGATCACTGGGATATTCAGACAAGCTTTTCAGAAGGTATGATGAAGGTAACAGAGTCATTAATGCGTACAGCAGACTTGAGCTTATCCATTCAAGGAATCATTGCAACTGCTATTGCGCAAGGGAAGGAAAATGAACTGATATTACAGGCACAACTACGCAAAAACTATAGATCAGAAACTTTATGTAAAGATGTCCAATGTCTTGCTAATAGCCTTGCATGGCCTTTTACATTTTCTCTAAGCTCTAAAGGACAAAATCATGGCGATTTTTGGGTTACAAAAGATATTAACGCAGATTGAGTATCGTTTTTCATCTGTATAATATTCTATCCTATAATGGTAATTCGTCTTTTTGCAACTTAAAATTGTCTTTTAAATTTAAATCAGAGCTCCCATTATCGGAAGATTCTCTCATTTTAAATCCGTTCGTCGTGAAGCAGTAAAAACCATCCTCACCGTCATAATAAGTGAGGTTGGTATAGATAAATGACTGAAGAGAGGAATAAAAAACCTTCTTATGGAATCTTTCAAATACAAGAGATTCATAATATCGGTGCTAATCTTATAAAAATTGCTAAAAAACATTAAAATTTTAAGGAGGATGTTGGCCAGTGCTTATTGAATCGCAGAAGAAATACCATAGCCATCTTTGGTAATTGTATGCTTCCCGTCGGCTCCAACAGAACCAATTCCCACTGTAATCAAAATAAAGGCTAAGAGGGTTGTAATCGTAATAATTGTAGCTTTTTTAGCAGACATATTTTTCCTCCACGGATGCATCAATGACTGAATGCAAAGATGAATGGTGCATTATTTAAACTTTTATGAAAGCAGAATCACTTAAGGATCTATAAGTTCCTATTATTATCTCATAAAGCTAAAAAAACTCTATAATTCTTTAATATATTATAGTTCTATAGATATAATTTTTTCTTTTTGCTATATATTTTTCTTCATTTTCTCGATGACGATAGTGAGCATTGGCAAAATTTTTATGCGCATAAATTATAAACTTAAAAGATTATTTATCCGACAGACATTGGCTTTGAATGAAGAAATAAAGATAGAGGGGGCACAAGCTTCTTATCTTATGCATGTTTTGCGTATGAAAGAAGGAGCAGAAATTTTACTTTTTAATGGACAGGATGGTGAGTGGCTTGCTAAACTCATCACTGTTAAGAAAAAATTTGTTGTGGTTCAGCTTATCCATCAAGAAAGATTACAAACGACGCATTCCAATCTTATTTATTGCTTTGCTCCACTCAAAAATGCGCGGTTGGATTATATGGTGCAGAAAGCTGTTGAAATGGGGGTATCGATTTTGCAGCCTGTTATAACGCATCATACGCAGGCTACGCGTATCAATATGGCGCGTATGGAAGCCAATGTTATTGAAGCTTCTGAACAGTGTGGAATTTTATCTCTTCCTAAATGCGTATCGGCTCTATCATTAGCAGAACTTTTAGCACAGTGGGATGAGACACAGCCTTTATTCTTTTGTGATGAAGAGCATAAATTGCATAATCCATTACCTTCTTTTAAAAAGCGTGACGTTACAACACCTGGTATTCTTATTGGACCGGAAGGTGGCTTTAGTGAAGAAGAGCGGAGCTTTTTAAAAAAACATCCTTTTGTGTTTCCAATATCACTAGGTCCGCGTATTTTACGCGCTGATACTGCCGCTGTTGCTGCTTTGGCTCTTCTTAATGCTACCGTGGGGGATTGGGCAATGGATTGAGAAATCTGTAAAATCATTCTAAACAATTTATTTAAGATGATGATACCAATTATAGGATACGGTAAGTTATGGCGCTTGATATAACTGATGAAAGTGAAATTTATAACTTAGATTCTTTGGTTAGCTATTTCCAAGGGGGGTATAAAGCAGAAGATGATTGGCGCATTGGTACAGAACATGAAAAATTTCCGTTTTATAGAGATGGTTTTCACCCTGTTCCTTATGAAGGAGAGAGGGGAATCCGAGCGCTTTTAGAGAGGATGCAAAGCGCCTTAGGATGGAAACCTATTTTAGATGAAGAGAATATTATTGGGCTCGTAGGATCAGTTGATCAGGGAGCCATTTCTTTGGAACCTGGGGGACAATTTGAATTATCTGGTGCACCATTAAAATCAGTAAGCCATACATATTACGAGTTGATGGAGCATTTAACTCTTCTCAAAAAAATTGCAGAACCATTAGGTATAGGTTTTTTAGGTCTTGGAGCTAGTCCAAAGTGGACTTTAGCTGAAACGCCGCGAATGCCTAAATCACGTTATCAGATTATGACTGATTATATGCCTAAAGTGGGGTATAATGGTCTTAATATGATGTATCGCACATCAACAGTTCAGGTTAATCTTGATTTTTCATCTGAAAGTGATATGCGGCGAAAAATGCAAGTATCCATGAAGTTACAGTCCATTGCAACGGCATTATTTGCAAGTTCGCCCTTTACAGAAGGGCGCCCAAATGGCTTTTTATCGTGGCGTTCTGAAATTTGGCGTAATACGGATAATCAGAGGACAGGCGTTCTGCCCTTTGTATTTTCTGAGCGTTTTGGTTTTGCTGATTATGTTGAATGGGCCCTTGATGTTCCAATGTATTTTGTTGTGCGGGATGGTCGTTATTATGATTGTACACACATAACGTTTCGTCAGTTTATGAATGGAGCATTAAAAGGACAAGTTGCAAATTCAATTCCAAACATGGGAGATTGGATTAATCACTTATCAACGTTATTTCCTGAAGTCCGCTTAAAAAGATTTTTAGAAATGAGGGGAGCTGATTGTGGTTCTTGGAAGCGCATTTGTGCGTTGTCGGCTTTTTGGGTTGGGCTTCTTTATGATAGGGAAGCACTTAATGAGGCAGAGGCTTTGACAAAAGATTGGTGTTTTGAAGAAGTTTTAGAGTTGCGCCAACGCGTTCCTAAAGAAGGGTTAAGAACTCCTTTTCGTCAAACTATTCTTTTAGAGTTAGCACGTCAAGCTCTCGCTATTGCTCGCAAAGGCTTAAAAAATCGCAAACAGTATGATACGAATGGTTTTGATGAAACAAATTTTCTTAATCCTCTAGAAGAGGTTGTTGCAATGGGACAAACAGATGCTGAAAAATTTTTGTCCCATTACTATTCTATTTGGAATGAGTCGGTAGAACCTTTATTTTTAGAATGTGCCTATTAAATTTGAAGCAAAGATACTTCCTACTTTTTTAAAAATGCATATCACCGTGGTGGTTCATTCACTCATTTCTCTAGAGAGCATATCCTACCTTGCTTTTAACATTTCTCATAACGGAAAGGATACAATACAAAAATCTCTTGGGCAGTGTGATTTTTATACCCAATAATATCACGATATTTCTGTAATCATAATGTTGTCCCTTTGTACAAAAGATAGTTCATAAGAGATAAAGCTTATTATCAAACATTTTTTATTCACTTGGCTAAGCCTACTTATGAATAGGTCTGAAAATTATATTTTTTACTTTTAAAAGGGATAAAAAATATAATTTGCGGTTAATAGTCAATTATTATAATTCAATATACGATGCTTATATGAAAGAGCATTTTATTATACAAAAATTATGATATCAATCTTTCAGTGCGCTAAAAAGACAGTAGAAAAAATACCGATAGATCTATGTATGTATAACTCAATTTTATTTTTATAAAAAAAAGAAATATATTATGTAAATAGATAGAAATAAAGATTATTATATATAATGAATGTGTTAATTACATCATTAAATATTGATAAATAAAAAATATTATCTTCATAGAGTTATATGAAATTATAAGCTATTCATAGATAAGAAATAACTATTTGTATGCAAAGGGGTATTATATTAAAATACTATTATTCTTGATAAAGAGGCACGAGATAAAGAGATTGAGCTTGTAACGAATGAGTGTTTGAATACACACAAAAATTCAAAAAAGCACAACATTTCTATAGCAGAATAATCTTTATCAGTATGAGCGCAACTTATTATAGGCAATTAATTATCCCCATACATTGTAAATCTACTGTAAGACTGCTTTTAATGCTTTAAACTGTACTATTCATAAAATTTATAATATTTGTAGGCTTAAAGCCTCTCATTGTAATCATATATCCTCAGTCTTTTCCATTGTTTTCATTATCTAGAAATTTGTAATCGTC
The DNA here is from genome assembly GCF_042197325.1 of Bartonella sp. AA16NXGY. Taxonomy (NCBI): domain Bacteria; kingdom Pseudomonadati; phylum Pseudomonadota; class Alphaproteobacteria; order Hyphomicrobiales; family Bartonellaceae; genus Bartonella; species Bartonella sp. AA16NXGY. Next base: position 51,365 of record NZ_JBHIRR010000001.1, read on the forward strand.
TTTGTTATGCTCCACTAGGATAAGCAGCTTTAAAATGTGCTCGTCCTTCATCCGTAATGGCATCACGCCTCTGTAAACCAGATGTTTTTCTTTCCTTTATTGAATTTGCAAACAAATGGGATTGTTTTTCATCATGAACAGTTACAGAGATTCAACGTTTTTATAAAGATACCGTGGAAAGCATTGACCTGTATCTATTGCATCTAGATTAGGCAAATTCTTAGCTATCAATACAGAAAAAACGCTTCGTGCTCCTATGCCTGTAATTTGTATCATCCTATTTTCAACTTTTTGTCCTATCAGGACTATACGAGGCATTTGGTAAATTCCATCGTTGAGATTCCGATTATAATAAAACCACTGTTGCGTAAAAGGATGATATGAACTCTGAGTGAGGCATGCCTCTTCAAATTCAAAAACCTTTCCTCTTATTAGTTCTTGCGTAACATTATAACTCCAACTTATCTTTTTTATATCTAAAGTGACAAAATTATCTATAGCACATGCACGTGTTGTTCGATCAGCATATGAATAGGTATCGTTAAAACGTTTTACTGCGCTATTATAAAAAGCAATCATATTATTTATATTTTCTGCTCAAGCTCCGCCCTCCAATGTTACGGCAACTCTTGCATTAAGATGTTTCATAAGAGGTCTTTCTACTCCTTTCTTATACATTTTTACTCATACGCCAGCCCTGCTTGTGACGTGCAAGCAAATGATTTTGATTGATTCAAGATAAACAGGTTTGAAATGAGAGAATCTTACGTTATTCGGGACTCTCATTTAATATGCAAAACAGTAAATTATGATTATAAATCAACATGTTGTATTTCAAAGCCTTTTTATGACTATAAAAAGAGTTTTGAAAAATAAAAAAGCTTTCATTGAGAGCAAAGAAAGAATGTATAAAAAGTATTTTCAATAAAATAATTATATTTGAAGTGCTGATCAAAGCTATTGAGAGTGCAGTCCATAAAATGAGCAGAAGTAGCTTGTTGGTGTATTTTCTAGAAAAATCATGAATGTTCGATTGTTAATTCATCCTTGCTTGGAAAGCTCGCTTCAGTTCAAATAGAAAAAGAGAGAGGTAAGGAGATTTATAGGATAAGATATGCTGGAATTATTCAATATTAAGATGCAATGAATGTTGTTTATATTTTTCTTATTTAACTATTTTATAAGAGCATAAATTTAAAGAATAAGAAAATAATTTTATTTATTTTCTTTAAACAGTTATTAGTAGATAAAAAATTCTCTTTTAATCTATAAATTAAAAAAATAATGATTTTGTAAAAGCCTTGTAAGCTTTATAGGTTAATTTTAAATATCATGCATTGATTTTGAATTATGCAGATTATTTATGTCAACCATAATAATAGTGAGCATAGACAATGACACTTAATTTTTTCGTCAATTTATTTCTATTTGTTATTTTTTTATTGTTGGTTTTTCAAAGTAAGAAAATGCAATGGAGTCTTTCACTACGTGTTATGCTATGGCTTATCCTTGGCTTGATTTTTGGAAGTGTTTTGCAGTTTATTTATGGAGAGGGTGAAAGCACTTTATTGAAATCCGTTGAATGGTTTAACATTGTCGGTGAGGGCTATATTTTATTGTTGCAAATGATTGTTATGCCATTGGTTTTTATCTCTATCGTTTCAGCAGTTGCTCATTTACATTCTGTTTATGCTGTTGGAAAGATGAGTATAATAACAATTTCAATATTGCTTTTTACAACGGCTCTTTCAGCATTGGTTGGTGTGCTTGTGGTTAATTTTTTTGGATTAACAACCGATGGTTTGGTGCATGAAGGGCAAAATGTTTCTGCTCTTCTTGAAGGTCATATTTCTAAACTTGGAGATATGAATATACCAAAGATGATTTTGTCTATGATTCCTAAAAATCCATTTGCTGAGTTGAGTGGAGCTAAACGTACGTCAATTATTAGTGTTGTGATTTTTGCGTCATTTTTAGGTGCATCGGTTCTTCTTTTAAAGAAAGATGAGCCAGAAAAAGGAGAAAAAGCGCTTTTATTTATTCAAGTGGCACAAGCTTGGATTATGCGGTTAGTCCGTATTGTGATTGCTTTGACGCCTTATGGTATTTTTGCACTTATGACGAAAGTAGGAGCAATATCGCGTATTACAGATATTTTAAATTTACTGGTTTTTATCATTGCCTCTTATGTCGGTATTATTTTAATTTTTGGAATTCATGGTGTATTGCTTGGTATTTCTGGGATTAATCCCTTTCGTTTTTTCAAAAAGGTTTTACCAGTTTTAACATTTGCTTTTAGCAGTCGTTCAAGTGCTGCAAGTATTCCTTTGAATATTGAAGCGCAAACACAGTGGATAGGTGTACCACAATCCATTGCGAGTTTTGCAGCTTCTTTTGGGGCAACAATTGGACAAAATGGTTGTGCTGGTCTTTATCCAGCGATGCTTGCGACCATGATTGCACCCTCTATGGGTATTAATCCTCTTGATCCTACTTGGATTGCTACGCTTATTGGTGTTGTAACGTTGAGTTCTATTGGTGTTGCTGGTGTGGGGGGAGGTGCTATTTTCGCTGCATTGATTGTGTTACCAATTATGGGGCTTCCTGTTACTTTGGTTGCTGTACTTATCTCTATTGAACCGCTAATTGATATGGGACGGACTGCTCTAAACGTGAGCGATTCAATGATAGCTGGAACGGTCACCAGTCAAATATTACGGACAACAGATAAAAGTATTTTTAAAAAATAATTTTAGATTATATTTTTTGGGGCTGTAAAACATCTGTAAGAGATATTTGCGCTGAACCAGGTTGTAGCGGTTTTTGTTGATTGGGATGAGGAGCCCAACCAGAGAGCCAGATGAAAGAAAAATGTGCACGAATACGTCCATCAGGATCACTAAATCGTTGTGCATAGATTTCAGCTGCGCGGAGAAAAAAACGTTTGGATACAGGGCGTCGTGAACGATTGATGAGTGCATTTTGCATTCCCATAGCTTTAAGATCGTGCATAAGGTCAAACATTGTATTATAACGTATTGTGATATCTTCAACGTCTGCTACAGGCAGGGCAAAGCCAATACGCTGTAAAAGAGCGCCTGCATCACGAATGTCGGCAAAAGGGTAGATTCTAGGGCTTGCTCCATCATAAATTTCACTTTCAGCTTGCAGCAGGCTTTCGCGCAATTCTCTTAATGTACCAGCTCCTGCCATAACAGCAAGAAATAAGCCATCTGGTTTAAGAGTATTTTTTATCTGGCTTAGAACACCAGGGGTATCATTGGTCAATTGTAATGAAAGAAGTGAAACAATAAGGTCACAGTAACTTTGAGGTAAATCAAGAAATTCTCGATGACGTAAATGAAATTTTTTATCATGGCTTTGATAAAGCGTATCGGTCTCAATGCGTTCTATGGAACAAACTTTTCCAGATTTCATTAAAGCTTGCGCAGCAAGGTCTGTATGGCTGTGTAAATCGAGAGCTAATGTAAAGAGGCGATCAACAGTGCTAAGGCGTTTATAGAGATCTTCTGCCATGTGAGAGAGTAAAAAGTCACATCCTTTTTTTGCTTTTTGAAAGGCACGTTTTCGGAATTGTTCAATGCGGTTATGATCAAAAATTAAAGGATGCGACATATTGTAGAACACTTTCGATCTATGAAAGAATATATTTTAAAAAGGTTCATTATTTGTGCAAGCTCTGTCAAGTTTATAATATGAAAGAAAATAAATTTATAGAAGGTAAGAGTTTTTAAAGGAATTAAAATTATAAATTGAGGAAATACAAAGGAACTTTTGTTCTGAGGGAAACTTGTAAAAGCCTAAATTTATAATGTTGTATTTTCGAGAAGCGGCGTTAAATAGCGGAGATATACTAAGTAAGTTCGTTGAACGCTTGAAAACGATGCTTTATCCACCAATTTGTCCTGGATGTAAGCAAAATGTTTTTACTTATGGTACGATTTGCTCCGAATGTTGGAAAGATCTTCAATTTATCACAAAACCTTATTGTCCTGTTATGGGGACTCCTTTTGTTTGTGATATGGGGGATGGTTTTCTTAGTGGTGAAGCACTCCGTAATTCCCATCCTTTTTCACGTGTTCGCTCAGTCATTGTTCATAAAGGGCTTGCACGAACTTTAGTAACGCGCTTAAAATATGGTGATCATATAGAATTGGCATCATTTATGGCCAATTGGATGATGTTTGCTGGACGCGAGGTTATTGATGATTGTGATGTTATTATTCCCATTCCATTGCATTTTCGTCGTTTTTGGGAGAGGCGTTATAATCAATCTGCTGAGCTTGCACGTTACATTGCAGCATCACAAAAAAAGCTTTTAAAACCGAGTTGGCTTGTTCGTTGTCGGCATACCCGTCCGCAGGTTAGTCTTTCTTCGAGAGAGAGAAAACTTAACGTAAAAAATGCTTTTAAGGTTTCGCATAAAGTTAAAAAATATCTCAAAGGATGTTCTGTTTTGCTGATTGATGATGTATTTACAACGGGTGCAACAGTTACAGCAGCAGCTGCTGCATTAAAAGATGCAGGTGCACGACAGGTTGATGTGCTAACATTTTCGCGTGTTCTCAAAGAAGATTCTATTTTTCCCTCTTCTTAAGAGGAATTTAAAATGAATATTATTAAAAAATATTGGAGGATAATACTATGAAAGAGGTAATAATTTATACACGCCCTAACTGTCCTTATTGTACAAAAGCACGTGATTTGCTTAATAAAAAAGGCGTAAAGTATACAGATATTGATGCTTCCACATCCCTTCGCCAAGAAATGGTACAGCGTGCAAATGGACGTAATACATTTCCACAAATTTTCATAGGTGATTATCACGTTGGCGGTTGTGATGATCTTTATGCTTTAGAGGCTGAGGGAAAGCTCAATTCTTTATTACAAGGCATATGATATTTGTAAATTACATATTCTTAAGACCGTTTTGCAAGAAGGAGATAGTTAACGCCCATGTCTTTTGAGCGATTCCAGCTGTCGTTTAATGGGTTATAAGTAATACCTATCTCATCAATGACAGTCAGAGCGTTTTTTGATAAGAAATTTTTAAGTTCTAGAGGTTTTAGGAATTTTTTATAATCATGGGTTCCTTTAGGAAGCCAACGTAGAATATATTCAGCGCCTACAATAGCAAGCCCCCATGCTTTCCATGTGCGGTTGAGTGTTGAGACAAACATCACCCCTTGTGGTTTCAGCATTTTTGCTGTAGCTTCTATGAAGAGATTAACGTCAGCGACATGTTCAACAACTTCCATATTAAGGATGATATCAAATTTTTCTCCTTCATTGGCAAGTACTTCTGCTGTCGTCGTGCGGTAATCAATGGAAAGATCATTTTGAGCTGCATGGGTTTTTGCGACTTCAATATTTGTTTGTGCAGCATCAACGCCTACAACTATAGCACCAAGACGTGCCATTGGTTCAGATAACAAGCCTCCTCCACAGCCAATATCAAGAATTTTCAAATTGTGAAAGGGCGTAAGTGAAGAAGGGTCACGATTAAACTCTAAACAGATTTTTTCTCTGATGTAAGCAAGGCGTGTTGGGTTAAATTGGTGAAGAGGTCGAAATTTTCCTTGTGGATTCCACCATTCTGTAGCAATACGTGAAAAATGATCAATTTCACTTTGATCAATAGTTGTTTGTGTTTCATCGATCATGTTGCCTTCCTTTATTTTTAATGATCAGGTCAAGTAGATTTTATACAAAGTCAAGAGAAATTAATATAATCATAATGAAACTTGCACAAATGATAGATATTCGCTATGTCGAGAAAATGGTTAGTTGATACAGCATCTAATTCTCATTACTGTTTGAGATAAGAGATGTAAAGGTAAGAGTGTTATTAATGGCGCGCATTGTCATGAAATTTGGTGGAACGTCTGTAGCAAACATTGAATGTATTCATAATGTTGCAAGGCATGTCAAAAGAGAGGTTGATGCAGGCAATGAGGTTGCCGTTGTCGTATCTGCGATGGCTGGTAAAACGAATGAACTTGTTCAGTGGACAAGTGGTGCTTCCTCTATGCATAGAGATGCTCGTGAATATGATGTTGTGGTTGCTTCTGGTGAACAGGTTACGTCAGGTTTGTTGGCTTTGACACTTCAAGAAATGGGGGTGAATGCACGTTCATGGCTTGGTTGGCAAATTCCTATTCATACAGACAATGCGCATGGCCGTGCACGTATTACTAATATTGATGGATCTTTTTTAATCGAGTGTTTTCAGGAAGGTCAGGTTGCCGTTATTGCTGGTTTTCAGGGGTTATCTCCGGATAACCGGATTTCTACCTTAGGGCGTGGGGGATCAGATACAAGTGCTGTTGCTATAGCCGCTGCTGTACAAGCTGATCGCTGTGATATTTATACGGATGTGGATGGTGTTTATACAACGGATCCACGTATAGAGCCGAAAGCGCGTCGTTTACCAAAAGTAGCTTTTGAAGAAATGCTAGAAATGGCTTCTCTTGGTGCAAAGGTTTTACAGGTTCGTTCTGTTGAATTGGCAATGGTTCATAAGGTTCGTACCTTTGTGCGTTCAAGTTTTGAGGATCCTGATGCGTTAGGCATGGAGGATCCAATGAGTTCTTCTGGAACACTTATTTGCGATGAGGATGAAATTGTGGAACAACAAAATGTTACTGGTATTGCTTTTGCTAAGGATGAAGCACAAATTTCCCTTCGTCGGCTTGCCGATCGTCCAGGGATTTCGGCAGCAATTTTTGGTCCCTTGGCTGAAGAAAGCATTAATGTTGATATGATTGTGCAAAATATTTCTGAAGATGGCTCAAAAACTGATATGACTTTTACTGTACCATCATCAGATGTAGAAAAAGCCGTTACACTTCTTGAAAAGAATCGCAAAGAAATTGGATTTGATGTTCTCCAGTTTGAAAGCGATCTCGCCAAGGTATCTGTGATTGGTATTGGAATGCGTAGCCATGCAGGTGTTGCCGCTACAGCATTTAAGGCTTTGGCTGAAAAGGGTATTAACATTCAAGCAATTACGACCTCAGAAATTAAAATTTCTATTTTGATTGATAGTGCTTACACTGAACTTGCGGTTAGAACATTACATGCTGTTTATGCACTTGATAAGGGATAAGTATTTTTTAGTTTCAACAGAGTTTCAATAACGTAAAGCTTTAATATATATTAATAATTTTTGTTAAGGATATTTATATTTTAACTTAAATGGAATATTTAATACAGCAGGACTCTCTCATTTTAAACTTGTTCATGATGAATTTAAAATGGTCACTTATACATTACAAGAGAAAGATGTTTGGGTAAAAAACTGTTTAAGAAGGGATATAAAATATGCCGTCTATAAACGTTTTAGAGCCTATAGAGTGAGATGGAGAAGACTTTACGATAAGCCTTAATAGAACTAAGGAACAATGCACTGCGTTTATTCAAAGAATGCATGTTACATGAGGGACAGCCTCGTGAATACAGATTTAATATTATAAATCTTAGAGAAATGGGAGCTCATTGGATTAGTGACGGAATTACCAAAATAGAATTGATGATGTATTTTCTAGAGATGTTTAGTTTGTCATCAAATGATTGTTTATGACTTTATGTATATCTTGAAAATTTAATTTTTTCCGTATTACGAGGCAATAAAAAATATATCTCTATAGATAATATTTATGTTGCACTATAAGTTATAAAATTACCATGTCTTATGCGTTTATAGCTTCTTCAGAAGTACTTTTCATAAAATAATGATAATGTTACAGTGTGTTTCTTTTATGATTTTATTACTTAAATTTTTTTCATGTCTATTTCTCTTTTTTGAATTATGATTAAGATTTTCAAAGTTTTTGATACCTCCATATGTTCTTTAGGTTAACTTTCTTCCCTTAACTACTCTATTATAAGTATTTTCTGTGTCATACTGCCAATCACACATGAAATACATTCTTTCGTTTTTGCAGTATATTGTGCTAGTTTCTTATCATGTTTACATATTTTGCAAATGGTGGTCTTTGTAAGCAAAACTCTTCTTGTGAGAAATATAGCCATATTATTTTACCCTTCTTGTATTTTATGTGGCGTTGTACAATTTGAAAGTCTCGGAAATATTGCTTTTTAAATTATCTATGAAGAGTATTTTATGATATCAAGAAATATAGAGCGTGCTCTTTAAACAAAAAGAAAATAAATATCAAATAAGAGCGGAAAAAGGGGAGAACAACGATATATATGCTCTATTTTTCCACCAATCATATGTTTTAGAATAGTCTAAATGACTAGGATTTTCTTTTTTCCCGCGAGTTAATTACGTAAACTAGAGTGCTCCCTGTGGAAGCATGCTTCAAGTTTAATTCTTTCATGGAGTGAGACAAGCGATGTGTCGATGATAAAAAACGGGAATATTTTTCCACTCCATTGTCAATCTAGTAGTGATGTTATGACGTTGTTATTCCAAATAAATCTTTTGTTTTTTGTTACCTGTATCAATCTCTAATGTCAGTGCAGATGCATATTTGATGGTATATTGAGACGGATAAGGGGCCTACGAGCAACTCCTGTTTTTGTATGCCAGATAGGAATAAGGATGTTGCGTATACCTGGTGGGGTAATTTCTGAAATGGAGATAAAACCTAATTGGGTGAGATGAAGCCATAAAAGTGAAAACCAACTTCCATTTTACAACTTCCTTTTAATTCTGCTTTACAATTTTCAAAGGTATTGACAGCAATATCTTTTAAATAATGGATATTACACATTGGTTCACGTTTTTGTTTATTTGCGTTATTTAAATCTATATGCCTTTCACGTAAAACAAAACGCTATTATAGTGCCAATTTACGCGCTTGTTTTGAAGAAATATCTCTCTCCCCAAGGCGCCCCCCCCCCACATTATGGCGCCTGTGGATGGCTAACGTAAAGTTTATTGGGGACCACCATCTCCTTTACTTAGATCAAAGGTGTCAGCTGGTCGTCATCATTTAATTTTTAGTTTTCCTGTTGAACAGCGCTTATATGGATATGATGAAGCATTCTTATTTCTTTCTTCAAATAATCCATACTTCTCCTCGGCTTGTGACGTGTAAGAGAATAGTCTTGATTGATTCATCATGTACAGATTTGAAATGAGGAAATCATACGATATCTAGACTCCATTCAAGATTTATAATGATAAATCAAATATTTTTTATCCAAAAATAATGTGCTTTTAAGAAGATAAAAATTAAAGTTATTTAGAATACCGCAATAAAATCAGTAACGAGGAGGGTAGTTTATTGGAAAAAAATAAACCATGGAATTACTTAACTGATTATTGAATTTTGCTTATTCTTATCTGTTTCGTATGATTAAACATAAGATATTGATTCATAATAATTAATTTTTTTATAGTGAATAATAGTCCTGACGAAAGGCAGCTTTTCTGAAACCACGAAGCCTTTTATATTGAAACAATTAAAATCATTTCTGTGCATATCATGAGTGGAGCTGGTGCATGAGTAAAAGAATATTGAAGAAAGGAATAAAAATATCTCTTATAAGTCTTTTTAAGAGTCAAAGGTGTTGTAACATTAGAGGCTCGTAAATAGTATGATGATGTTAGTTTTCTCCTTCATAAGTGTAAAGATGAGGCGAGACAACAGCTTTTACATTAAATATCGTCCGAACCCAACAAATGAGCGAAATCGCTTTTTAAAAGTTCTGCATAAAAATGTATTTTCAGTTAGTTTGTTAGGAACTATGAGAAATTCCTTTATTGCGCTTAATATAAATAAATCCATATCCCAGACCGATAAGGGCAGATAAACCTGAGCCACAAAGGACCCCAATTTTTGCCGCATCAAGCAGAATAATATCTTTAAAAGCGAGCATTGAAACAAAAATAGACATTGTAAAGCCAATTCCTGCTAAAAAACCAATGAGTAAAACACCTGTCCAAGTCATATGAGGGGGTAGGCGGCATAGTCCTGATTTTACAGCTATATAACTGGCAGTGATAATACCAAGAGGCTTACCGATGAAAAGACCAATGACAACACCCAGAACAATCAAGAATGATTTGTCAGAAGAAAGATCAAAGTTTGCAAAACTTACTCCTGCATTTGCGAAGGCAAAAACTGGCATGATACCGTATGCAACCCATGGATGCAATGCTTTTTGAACACGTGTTACTGGGGCAATCATGGCCCGTTGTCCTTTGCGCATCTTTTTCAATGCTGTTGAAATATGATGCAGATCTGTTTTTGTATTTTTTTCTTGAAGAATTTGCATAGCGTTACTGAGCATGGTGAGTGGCGCTACAAGAGTACGGGTAGGAAGAACGGGAGTCATCATCCCTAAGATTACGCCAGAAAGCGATGGGTGAACGCCTGTTACCATTAAACCCCACCAAATGATTGCACCAGGTAAAATGTAAAGCCATGCTGATGCAAGCCCGATCCACTGAAAAAATAGTACCAAAGCAATACCCGCTCCTGCAATCATTAAACCGCTAGGATCAATGTTTGTTGAGTAGAAAAAAGCAATAATAAGAACAGCGATAATATCGTCAATAATTGCTAATGATAGAAGAATAATATGAAGATTAGAGGGAATTTTTTTCCCTAGAAGAGCAAGAATACCTAGAGCAAAGGCAATATCTGTTGCTGTTGGCACAGCCCAACCGCGGATATGTCCCTCGTTAAAATTGAAGATAAAGTAAATAATTGCAGGAACACAAACGCCCCCTATTGCAGCAACAATTGGTAAGATTGCTTGTTTAAAATCGGCAAGAGCCCCTTCATGAATTTCGCGTCGAATTTCCATTCCTGCGACGAGAAAGAAAATAGTCATAAGGGCATCATTAACCCAGAAATGTAAATCCCATGAAAGAGTGAAATGACCCAAATTAAAGCCAAGAGGTGTATGCCAAAAAGATTCATAGAAAGCAGCATATTTAGAATTGGCAAAAATAAGTGCAGAAGCAGCAGCTAATAAAAGAACAACACCACTAAGAGCTTCAATATGGAGAAAACGCTCGATAGCAGAAAGCGCTTGATTAGTGACACGAGAAGCGCGATTAGGCAGGCGATTTGAAGATAAATCAGACATGAACAACTCCAAGCATCGTCAATTTTAGATTCTATACTCTCTGTATAAATGACTTTGTATGATACCTTCTGTATCATACAAAAGAAAAAAGAGGAATAAAGTTCTTAATTTATAGACAAGATCATCATGTTTAAAGCACAAAATGTTTAACGCGACGCTTCATTTTTAATAGTGAGATGTACTTTGCTTAAAGCCTTAGATAGATCATTTTGTAGAGCAGATTCGAGATCAACTATTGCGAGACCTTTATTATCTTTTGCTTTAATTTTAACGATCAATGTTTGTGGATTTTTAGCAAATTCTCCTAAGGATTTTGAAATTTTTTCTGCTTCGTCATGATTTTTTAGCAGAATTTTTGGGGTCTGCGTCATCATTAGATAGAAATCGTCATAAAGTTCCTTTTTTAGATCATGTTGGCTGTCATTAAGATTTTGCGCAAGATAAGAAAAAAGCTTATCAATGAAACCTGCATCCGTATATTGTATATCAATTTCATTGATGCCAAGGTCTTGAGACGCAGCAATCATTATATTTTTCTGACCAGAAAAAAGCTTTTCATCAACATCAATAACCTTAGCCGAGATGTTCCCAGATCCAACGTTTTTCATATTGAAAGACATTGTATCAAGAAAGAGCATACGTTTTTTTTCATCGTAAGAAATATCAATTTTTCCTGAAACATTAAAGCGCTCAAAGTTCAGATTTTTGAAGAACTCTAAGTCTTTTTCATTCATTTTTTTAGGTAAAACGGAAAGGTTATTGAGAGAAAGAAAAAGCTTTTTAGGGATAGGTTGTTTCCACAAACTTGGTTTGAATTGGAATGATTCGAGCGTTGCTTTCAACTGCGGTATATCAACGGTGATATTATCAACTTTGGCATCCGCTGAGGTAATGGCGAGCAGTATGTTTAGAAGAAGACCATTTTGTGCTACTTTTTCAGCGATTTTATTATTCTCTTTTCTTGCATTAAGATAAGCTTTGATTAATTTTTCAGGAGTTTGCTCAAGCGGTTTCATCTTTAAACCAGATGTTTTAAACTGCCCAAGGAAGAAAGAGCTGTTTTTTTCTGCTTCTTCAAAAATATCGACACTTATATTATTCAAAGAAATGGGGCCAGTAACGGTTTTACCTTGATTGAGAGCATTGTTTTTTCCAAAAATGATAGAGTAGGCATAGTTGATGTCGATATCATGGGCTTTTATTGTATTACTTTTAGCCATAAGTTGCATCTGTTTGGCACCATTTGCTACGATCGTTTTAAGATCCATATTTTTGATACTAACTGAATGGATATGGTTATTTCTAAAATCAGAAAGCTGGAAATTCTTGATTTCAACCGTTTCTGTTCGGTTATTTTTATTTTCTATAGAAAGTTGTATATTGGGAGCAATAATTGAGGAAAGCTCAATACGCATCATTGATTGTAAAAGACGTGATGTTATCGTTCTATCTTTTTCTTTTAAGGATACATTCCGAAGAGAAATTTGGGGAATTTGCACATGAATATTATTATACTTTAAATCAACATTATAAAATGTAAAAGTTCCGGGAATAAAGGAAAGAGGAGGACGGGCAGAAATGGCGCCAATTTTAAGTGATGTACCAGCTGGAACAGGTATTGTCACATTCTTCAAATTGATTTTACCTAGAATGCTTACTTCAGATGTTTCGGCTTTTATGGAATGACGGGCTATTTCTTTTCTTACAAAACCGTCAAGATAGGGTTTTGCAATATAAAATCCACCAACAATTATAATTGCCAAGATAGCAACAAATCCAATAATGCAAGTGAGCCAATATCTGAGGTTACTTTGATACCCACTATTAAGATTGACCATTCTTTCTTCTTTCATTTTTATCACTCTTTGAATTGAGAGTGAAGATAAATTCTTTTAAGCAACGACAAAGGTTTAAATATAGCGTGTACCAGTTTCAACAATTATCTACTCTCTATATTAGAGTTATTCTCATCTTTTTTGCAATATAGCTTTATCAACTTTTATCAATTTTCTTTGGGTTCAGCACTTTATAGAAAAGCACGCATAATAAGGAGAGGCAAGTTTATGCGCATCATAATTTTTTATCACTTTAAAATTATCCTAAAATATTTCGATGTCTGCTTTTATCTTGCTGCTGTTTATAGGAATATTTAAAACATAAAAAATATGTTCTTGTTCATTATAATTTAATGGGGAGAGGTAAGTGTTATGACAGAAAATCAAATAATGGCTTTTTCGATCATTGGTCTCATGATGGTTGTTTTTATTTGGGATCGATTTCGTTATGATCTTGTTGCTATTTGTACTTTATTAATAGCTTGTGCCCTTGGTCTTGTCAGTCCGAAGGAAGCTTTTAGCGGTTTTAGTAATGATATCGTTATTATCGTGGGGAGTGTGTTTGTTGTCAGTACGGCTGTATCTCGCTCTGGTATAATGGAATTTATTATTCAACGGATATGGCCAGACGTGAAATCGGTGCGTCTTCAATTAGCGTTTTTGGTTCTTTCTGTTGTCGTATTATCAATGTTTGTTAAAAACATTGGTGCTTTGGCGATTATGCTTCCGATAGCTTTTCAGTTTGCACGTCGTTCTCAGGTTTCTCCTTCTGTCTTTTTGATGCCCATGGCCTTTGGTTCTTTGTTGGGGGGGCTTATGACACAGATAGGAACATCTCCCAATGTTGTTATTTCAGCGATGCAAGAACGTTTAGCAGGAACACCTTTTACTATGTTTGATTTTACACCAGTTGGTGCGGTTGTTGCGACGGCTGGTGTTGTATATTTGGTTCTTTTTTATTGGCTTTTGCCTGTGCGTGTGCGTTCAGGTGTATCATTTGATGATGCCATTGATATTCGTAATTATGTTGCAGAAGTACATATTCCAATAAATTCACCGATTGTGGGAAAAAATATTGTTGATTTGGTTAAGCCATCAAGTGGTGATGTTATGGTGATTCAAATCATCAGAAACAAAGTATCTATTTCACCATTACCAGATTTTGTTTTGTCTGAAAATGATATTATTTTGCTGGAAGGATCACATACAGGGTTAGATAGCGTGATGAATTCTGCTCGTTTAGAGTTTTCTAAGGGGCGAACTATTGTTGCAGGTGATAAGGACAGTGATATTGATATTATTGAAGCAGTCATTACCCATAATTCACCTCTTATCGGTATTAGTGCGAAAGAGTTTTCCTTATTTGATCGCTATAATGTAAATTTGCTTGCGTTAAGTCGTCAACATGAAAGGGTGCGGGGAAGACTTGATGATATTATTTTCCATCTTGGAGATGTGATTGTTTTGCAAGGACAGGATGCAGTTATTCCAAATTTATTAAGAGAATTGAAATGCTTGCCCCTAGCAAAACGAAATATTGTGTTTGGAAATTTACGACATGGTTTCATCTCTTTAGCTGTTTTATTTATAGCAATTATTTTTACAGCTTTTCATATTGTTCCAGTTGCTTTTTCTTTCTTTTCTGCTGCTGCTGCAATGGTGATCTTTCGTGTTTTGCCCGCGCGTGATCTGTATCAGGCATTAGATGGCTCAATATTAGTGCTATTAGCGGCTCTTATTCCAGTGAGTGAAGCGTTAGAGAAAACAGGATGTACGGATCTCATTGGTCAATGGCTGAGCCAATTGGCAATATTTTTCCCGCCATCCGGTGCTTTAGCGCTTATGTTGGTGACAGCTATGTTGGTTACGCCATTTTTGAATAATGCAGCAACAGTGATGATGGTAGCACCAATTGCGTCAAGTTTTGCTCATTCCCTTCATTATAAGCCTGAAGCTTTTTTGATGGCTGTTGCAATTGGTGCGGGCTGTGAGTTTCTTACACCTATTGGACATCAAAGTAATATGCTCGTGATGGCGCCAGGAGGATATCGTTTTAGTGATTATCCACGTTTAGGTGCTCCATTGGCGGTGTTGATCGTTATTATTGCTGTTCCAATGCTTATGTGGGTTTGGCCTTTACAATAGGATATTTTTAGAAACTTTAAGAATCAATTATAAAAGGTTGTTAATCGTATGAAGATAAGTTGAAGGGATATACTTTATATAAAGAGCTTTAACTGAAGATTTGGAATTATACCACACTGTAATCATGGCGCTTCGGTATTTTTGATACAGATAAAAATTTATCTATTTGGTTTTAGTAGATATTCATGGAAATTTACTGTTTATTCAAGTTTTTTCAAGAATTGGTTTTTCTATTATAATTGTATAATCCAATACAACCAACGATTGCGGTTGAAGACTTTAAAAGATTATTCCTCTATATAATGGAGAGAAAGTTCGCTTGAGATGATAGGCAATCATGATAAATATTAAGGCAGTGAATTTTTCATAATATGTAAAAGCTGTAATGTGAACAAACAGGGTGCTTACATCATTTTCGATTAAGACTGTTGCAAAAATCTGATTGAATTGGCTACATGTTGATTTAAAATAAATAAACGAGCAATTTAAAGATTTTTAGTTAATTAGGGCTACCATCTTTATCCATTTATGCGTAAAAGCACAGGTGAAGTAACTTTTTTCAAGGTATGATATATGTCGTATGATAGTTTTATTGCTGAAGTGAATGCAGAATTTCGTCAGGAAAAGGCGCTTGCTTTTTGGAGACGGTATGGTTTTTCAATTATTGGAGCGGCTGTTCTTTTTATATTCATGATAGTTGCTTATCAAGTTTATCATCATACACAAATAAAGAAAGCTGGTTATATTGGTGATGCATTTGTAAAGAGTCTTGATCTTGCGGATACACGTGATTTTGATAAAGCGATAAAGCAATTAGAAACTGTTAAAACCTCTCATTTTGGGGGGTATCCTTTTCTTGCTCGTTTACGTGAGGCTTCTTTACTCATGGAGAAAGGTGATATTATTAAGTCAGTGGAGATCTTTGATTCTGTTGCAGCGGATGAGAAAGCACCGCAGATTTTGCAGAAAGTTGCAAAAATTCGGGCAGCTTATATTCTGGTTGATACAGGGACATTAGCTGATGTTGAAAAGCGCATCAAAGATATGGCAAGTGATACCGATCCTATGCGTATGTCTGCAAGAGAAGCTTTAGGCTTAGCTGCTTATAAGGCGGATAAAATGGATGAGGCGGTTTATTATTTTAAGAAAATTTCTGAAGAAGGTTCTTTGGGTTTAAAAATAACAGATCGGGCTCGAATGATGCTTGAGCTTATACAAGCTGAGGGCAAGGCAAATAAGGAATAAATCGATGAGCCTTACCATTGCTATCGTTGGTCGTCCCAATGTTGGGAAGTCAACACTATTTAATCGTTTGGTTGGGCAAAAATTGGCTTTGGTTGATGATAAGCCTGGTGTAACACGTGATCGGCGTATTCATGCGGCAAAACTTCAAGATTTACGTTTTGATGTGATTGATACGGCTGGGCTGGAAGAAGCAGGTGATCATACACTTGAGGGGCGTATGCGTTCTCATACAAAAGTTGCAATTGATGAAGCGGATCTTATTTTATTTGTATTTGATGCAAAGAGCGGAATAACACCAAGTGATTTAAATTTTTCTTCATTGGTTCGCAAATCAGGAAAGCCAATTGTGCTTGTTGCCAATAAGTCTGAGTCAAGAGCGGCAACAGGAGGAGAGTATGAGGCGTGGTCATTAGGTTTGGGGGAGCCATGCCCAATATCGGCTGAACATGGTTTGGGACTTAGTGATCTGCGTGATGCAATTATAGATGCTGTTGGGTCAGAGCATGTTTTTGGCAACAACAAAGAAGAAGATAGAATGATACAACCTGCATCTGTTGGTGATGATGTAAAGGATTTGGAAGAAGAGGAGCTTATTTACGATGAAAGTAAGCCCATTAGGATTGCAATTGCGGGGCGTCCCAATACAGGAAAATCCACTCTTATCAATAGTATGTTGAAACAAGAGCGATTGTTAACAGGACCAGAAGCAGGACTCACGCGTGATTCTATTTCTGTAGATTGGGAATGGCGTGGTCGTCATATTAAACTTTTTGATACTGCAGGTTTACGTCGAAAGTCGAGAATTCAAGAAAAATTAGAAAAACTATCTGTTGCAGATACTTTGCGTGCTATTCGTTTTGCAGAAGTGGTGGTCATTGTTTTTGATGCAACGATACCTTTTGAAAAGCAGGATTTACAAATTGCTGATCTTGTGATTCGTGAAGGGCGTGTTCCAGTTATTGCTTTCAATAAGTGGGATCTTATTGAAAACAGTCAGACTACATTGATTGATTTGCATGAAAAATGTGCGCGATTTCTTCCTCAAGTTCGTGGTTTGAGAGCTGTTCCTTTATCAGGACAATATGGTCAAGGGTTTGATAAACTGATGGAAAATGTCATGATGATGCACCGTGTATGGAATCGTCGCATTTCGACGGCTAAATTGAACCAATGGCTTGGAACTGTTGTGGCACATCATCCACCTCCTGCGGTTTCTGGACGTCGACTTAAGGTTAAATACATCACACAGGTTAAGACACGTCCTCCTGGATTTATGATTTCCTGCTCGCGCCCCAAAAGTATGCCTCAGTCGTATTTGCGTTATCTTGTCAATGGGTTACGTGAAACATTTGATATGTCTGGTATACCCATTCGCATATCATTACGAGCCTCTGATAATCCTTTTGCGACACGTTCCAAGAAGAAATGATAACTCTTTAATTTTTTAAGTGAATGAAATCTATACTTAAGAATCTTAAAAATAAGTTTTTTAAATGATCGTGCTTTTCATAAAAGAAAAAGTTTTATTTGCTAAAGTTTTAATTTTATTGATAATCATTTATCATGAGCGCTATTGAATAGAGTTCTCTCATCTTGATAAAGATCATTTATTTGCATGTCATGAGAAGAGTTTAATAGGGAGTATTTAAGAAAGAGTACATAATCCTCTTAATGGGTTATTAAAGTGCAAGAATAGATGCAATATGAGGGTAGGGGAATGTAATTATGATGCTTGTTTGAAAAGCAGCATTAGATTATCGTTTCATAAAAATAAAGCTTATGAATAAGCGCTTTTGCTTACGATAGTTTGTCTGAATAAAAAGCAAAAATATTTGCTGAATCTACGGATATTCAATTGTAAAGAGCGAAATTCATAAAAGTGGATTAAAATTGTATAAAGTAGTATGGTAATCGTATTTAAATTTTATTGTGTTCTATTGGCTTAATCTATTTGAAATTTTGGATTTATTAATATCTTGTATTTAAAGGACCTTCTCTTAATACCCTCAAGCTCATTTCGTGATGAGGCCTGTAATGGCGTATATAAAATACTTTACGAATAGGATCATATAGAAACCATTGATTATTTCATTTTCATAAAATAAAAAGTGCAAGTTTATTCGAATAAAAGGAGAAAACCAACGCTCTCATACTGTTTTTAGCTTTCTATGTTCTCTTTCAAAACTAGGACTGATATAACATTGGGAGTCGGAAAATAAGATGGTATTGGTTTACACCTTTTGTTAAGTGTAAAAATGGTTGTTCTATGAGTTTTATATTATTCACGTGAACTTTTCGTTATACATTCACGGGTGCTGTCGTGAAATCGGTTTAGGTGCTTGGAATATCTTTTTAAGAAAGCGTGTAAATTGAAAAATACGTTATT
The DNA here is from genome assembly GCF_042197325.1 of Bartonella sp. AA16NXGY. Classification (NCBI taxonomy): domain Bacteria; kingdom Pseudomonadati; phylum Pseudomonadota; class Alphaproteobacteria; order Hyphomicrobiales; family Bartonellaceae; genus Bartonella; species Bartonella sp. AA16NXGY. Next base: position 70,067 of record NZ_JBHIRR010000001.1, read on the forward strand.
TCTGCAATAAAATTTATACGATAACTTGTGATAGATTTCTTTTAGTATCTTGACGAATAAATTCGGGAACAATATGATGCACACGGTTTTATGAAATGTATTCTTACGTTGCTTTTTAATTAAGGAGCCAATGATGGCGATGGGCGAGAAACCCGTTATGAGCCGTAAGGAGGCTGAAGAGGAAAAGCAAGGAGAGTGTCTTCATTCAGAGGATTTGGAATGTCGTAGTAGGAACTTAAGCGTAGCTTTAGTGCGCAAGCAAGCATTAAAGAAGCGGGAGCATAGGAATAAGCGGGAAAAATCACAAGGAAGGATGGCAGGTGCAATTAAGCTTTCCAGTGAGTTTCTGGCAAGTATTATAGTTGGTATTGTTTTGGGGTTGGGGTTTGATAAGTTAGCAGGTTCATGGCCTTGGGGATTGGTATTTTTTCTCTTCTTTGGATTTGCTGCTGGTGTATTGAGTATTCTTCGGTCTGTGGGGTATGTTTCCTCCAGTCAATTAGGAAAAAAAGGCGTATTGCGCCAAGATAAACAAAATAAAGGGGCCAATGAGAGGTCCGATAAATGAGGTTGAAGTGACAGCGCACGCTCCAGATCCTATTCATCAGTTTGAGGTTTTAAGGCTGATTAAGATTTCCATAGGAAATATGGATTTATCGTTTACAAATGTATCATTGTTTACAGTTCTCACGGTTGTTGTAACTTCTATTTTTCTCTTTATTTCATCATCGAGTCGTGGATTGGTTCCAACGCGGATGCAGTCTCTTTCGGAAATGGCATATGAATTTGTAGCATCGACTCTGCGGGAATCATCTGGTGTGCAGGGAATGCAGTTTTTTCCTTTAGTTTTTTCTCTGTTTACTTTTATTTTGGTTGCTAACTTTATTGGTCTCTTTCCTTATTTTTATACGGTTACGTCTCAAATCATGATCACGTTTTCGTTAGCAATAGTGGTAATTTTGACGGTGATTGGTTATGGCTTTTATAAGCATGGGGTCAGTTTTTTGAAACTGTTCGTTCCCAGTGGAGTTCCTGTTGTGGTTTTACCTCTGGTGACAATGATTGAGGTTATTTCTTTTCTCTCCCGTCCAATTAGTCTTTCTCTTCGTCTTTTTGCGAATATGCTTGCTGGTCATATTACGCTTAAAGTGTTTTCTGGGTTTGTTGTTTCAATGATTGGGGTAGGAATTGTAGGTGTGGGTGGTTCGATTTTACCGCTTATTATGACTGTAGCAATTACTGCTCTTGAGTTTTTGGTCGCATTTCTTCAGGCTTACGTCTTTACGGTTTTAACTTGTATGTATCTTAATGATGCAATTCATCCAGGACATTAATAGAACTGGCGGTTTTCCGTCGAATAATGCAATTTCGCTTTAAAGGAGAATAACATGGAAATGGTGCTTGCAGCAAAATATATTGGCGCTGGTCTTGCTTGCTTTGGTATGGCTGGAACAGCTTTAGGACTTGGTAATATTTTTGGTAGCTATCTTTCTGGTGCATTACGAAATCCATCAGCAGCAGATAGTCAGTTTGGACGTCTCGTCTTTGGTTTTGCTGTAACAGAAGCTTTGGGAATTTTTTCATTGCTCATTGCTTTATTACTTCTTTTTGGGGTTTAATCATTATCAAAAGGGTATATCTGTTCTTGCATGAGGAAAGATTTACCCTTTTAGGCTCTTAACTAGAGAGATGCCAGAGAGATGTTTGTCAGTTATCATCGGTTATAGAGGGCTTTAATAAGCTATTTAAAGGATGAAAGAAGATGTTTGTTTCAAGCGCTTATGCACAGAACACTGAAACGTCGATAGAACATATTAAAAAGGTAGCAGAGCATGCAAATCGTGTGTTTCCGCCTTTTGATTTTGTGCATTTTGGTTCGCATTTTTTCTGGTTGGCAATTTCTTTCGGACTGTTTTATCTTTTTATCTCCCGTGTAATTGTACCACGTATTGGCGGTGTTATTGAAACACGGCGAGATCGAATCGCATCTGATTTAGATCAGGCAATGCGCATGAAGCAAGAAGCAGACATTGTTGTTGAAACTTATGAGCGGAAATTAGCAGAAGCGCGTTTGAACGCGCAGGCTATAGCGCAGGTAGCTAGTAAAGAATTAAAAGAAAAGGCAGAGCTTGAACGGAAAGAAATTGAAGAGAGTCTAGAGAAAAAACTCGCAGATTCTGAAAAACAGATAGCAAAAATTCGGGATAAAGCGATGCAAAATGTTGGTTCTATCGCTGAAGAAGTAGCTCTTGAAATTGTGAAAAAATTGATTGACGTTGATATCAGCAAAGAGGCTGTTCGTTCAGTTGTTAAAACTGCGGATTATTGAGGAAGACAAAGATGACTGATACTTTTTGGGCATTTGTTGGGTTAGTTCTTTTTTTGGCTCTTTTAGTCTATTTCCAAATTCCACAGAGGGTTATACACCATCTTGATGCGCGCGCGAAACGTATCAAAGATGAACTGGATGAGGCTCTGCGTCTTCGTGAAGAGGCACAGGAAATATTGGCTGAATATCAACGCAAACATGCAGAAGCAGAAAAAGATGCGCAAGAAATTATTGCAGCAGCAAAGCATGAAGTTGAATCCGTTATTGCTGAGGCCCGTGCAAAAGCAGAAGAATATGTAAAAAACCGCAATAAATTGGCAGAACAAAAAATTGCCCAAGCAGAAGCGGATGCAATACGCATGGTTTCTTCATCGGCGATTGATTTGGCAATTTCTACAGCAGGTACCCTTATTGCAAGGGAAATAGATTCTAACAAGGCAGATGAACTTATCAAAGAGTCTCTTGAGAAAGAATCATTTATCAAAATGAAAACATATCTTAATTAATGATATTTGAGAGATAAAGAACAGTCTCTTTGGTTGCATAATTTTCTCAATATTAATTAATAAAAGTCATAAAAAAGAAAAAATTATCTTCATTGTTTTTATCAGTTAATAGGGTATTTTGATTTTAAATGACAAGTTTTGAGAAGTCTGCAACCGATTGTGTAACAATGTGAGTGCGTTTGAGAAGAGCAAGACGGTTAGCACGAACATCAGTTTTTTTATCATTCACCAATACTTTTTCAAAAAATATATCAATCAATTTTCCAAGTGGCGCTAGCACACTGAGTGCAAATGATAAATTTGTTGCATTGATGGGAGCAAGAACCTTTCTTTCTACTTCACAGATTGCATGATAGAGCTGCTTTTCTTCTTTCTCGACAAAGAGCTCAGGATTAATTTCATTCGCTATTGTTGTGCTTTTTTGAAATTCATTTTCAAGAATATTGGCAGTACGTTTTACAGAGGCTACAAAGTTCATTCCATCGTGGGTATTGATGAAAGCGATAAGCGATTCGACACGACGTGCAACCAATAAAAAATCATCAGAATCTTTATTTAAAACGGCTTCAAGGGCATCGTAACGAGCGCCTTCCTCTTTTAGATAGATTTTCAAACGGTCATGAAAAAAGAATAACAGATCTGATAAAATATATTCTGTTTTTTCTGGAAGCAGATTCTGCAATTGTGAATTTTCTCTTTGAGAGATTTCATATTTATTTTTTTGTTGTAAGAAAAGATTCGTTGCTAACTGGAACAGCGGCATAAGATTGATTTTCCAATCTCGCGAAAGTACAAGCCTAATAATTCCCAATGCTGCTCGTCTTAACGCATAGGGATCTTTTGAGCCCGTTGGTTTTTCATTAATGAGCCAAAAGCCAACGAGCATGTCAATTTTGTCGGCGAGCATAACGGTTATAGCTAGTGGTTCTTGTGGAAGACGATCTGTTGGTCCTTGAGGTTTATAATGGTCTTCGATTGCTACAGCTACGCGAGGATCTTCCCCTTGAAGAAGGGCGTATTTTTGCCCCATAACACCTTGTAGTTCAGGAAATTCTCCGACAATTTCTGTTTGCAAATCAGCTTTTGCAAGGATGGCTGCACGTTTTGCTAAAAGAGGATCTGTTTGTATCAAAGGGGCAATTTCTTGTGCGAGTGTAGCAATGCGTTCTACTCTTTTACCTTGTGTACCTAATTTAGCATGAAAGGTTACATTCAAATGATCAAGTCGCGCCATTCTTTGATCGAGAGGTTTTTTTATATCAAGCTCAAATTTTTTTATAGAAGATTCCAATTGTTGAAGATCAGGCAAATCATGCTGATCGGTTTGCCAAAAATGAAGTGCATCAGAAAGACGGGCACGGACAACCTTACTATTTCCTTTCGAAATTTCTTTGCCTTCATCATTTGCAAGAATATTAGAAACGAGAATAAAATGATGAGAAAGTTTTACTTTTTCTCCTTGTTTGCGGGTGACAAAACATTTTTGATTGGCTCGAATGGTCAAGCGAATAATTTCTGGAGGAATATCAAGGAATGATTTGTCAAAATCACCCATCAGGATAACAGGCCATTCAACAAGACCAGCAACTTCTTCTAGGAGGGGATTATCTTGAACCAGTTCTAAACCGTTTGCAAAGCAGAGATTTTGGGCATCAGCTAAAATAATATTCTTTCGTCTTTCGGCATCCAGAATGACTTTATGGGTTTCAAGTTGAGTAACATAGTCATCAAAGCGGCGCACTTGAAATGGCTCTCCATCACTTAAGAAACGATGACCATAAGTTAAATTATTGCTTTTAAGAGAACCAATTGTAAACGGAATAACATGTGTTTCACCAATTTCTGGTCCGAAGATGCAAAGAATGTTTTGTAAAGGTCTAATCCACTTCAAAGTACCACTTTGTGCTGAATCTTTTCCCCAACGCATAGATTTCGGCCACGGAAAGTTGCGGATAATATCCGGTAAAATATCGGCAATAATTTCTTCTGCAGCTCGACCTTTTTTAACAATTTTAGCAATATAAAAATGACCTTTTTTATCATCATGTCCAATATGCGCTTCAGAAACATCATTTAATCCTGTTGCACGTAGAAAACCATCAATTACATGCTGTGGTGATTTTATACTGGGACCTTTGCGTTCTTCATGGACATCTTTGGAGCGTGTGGAAAGTCCGCGTATGTCCAATGTTAGCCGACGAGGTGTCCAATATTCACGAGCAGCTTCATAGATCAATCCAGCATTTACAAGTTGATCTGTAACAGATTTCTTAAGATCAGCAGCAGCTTTTCGTTGCATACGTGCGGGGATTTCTTCACTGAAAAGTTCAAGAAGAAGATCAGACATTAGGCTTCTCCAGTATATATTTGTCCAGCTTCTGTGAGTAAAAAGGCTTCCCCACAACGGCGCGCGAGATTACGAACGCGAAGAATGTAATTTTGTCGTTCGGTTACAGAAATAACGCCACGTGCTTGCAAAAGATTAAAGATATGGCTCGCTTTAATACATTGATCATAGGCAGGAAAAACACAGCGATGGAATACATTTTCTTTATTTGGTTTTCCAGCATCAAGAAGTGCGCTGCATTCGCGTTCTGCATCGATAAAGTGCTGATGGAGCAGTTTTGTATCAGCAAATTCGAAGTTATAATATGAGTATTCCTGTTCTGCCTGTAAAAAAATATCTCTATAACTTATTTTGTTTTCTCCCTCCAAACCATTAAAGTTAAGGTCATAGACGTTATCAACCCCTTGGATATACATCGCTAGACGCTCAAGACCGTATGTGAGTTCCCCTGAAACTGGAGCGCATTCAATGCCGCACACTTGTTGAAAATAAGTAAATTGAGAGACTTCCATTCCATCGCACCAACATTCCCATCCAAGCCCCCAAGCACCAAGAGTGGGACTTTCCCAATCATCTTCAACAAAGCGAATATCATGCAGTTTTGTATCAAGCCCGATAGCTTGTAGCGACTTTATATAAAGTTCTTGTAGATTGAGCGGAGAGGGTTTGAGAAGCACTTGGAATTGATAATAGTGTTGTAAACGATTTGGATTCTTACCATATCGGCCATCTGTTGGACGTCGAGAGGGTTGGACATAAGCAACTTTCCAAGGGCGTGGTCCTAGAGAGCGTAATGTTGTTGCTGGATGAAAAGTCCCAGCTCCGACTTCCATATCGTAAGGTTGCAAAATTGCACACCCATAGTGTGCCCAATAATTTTGCAAAGTTAATATTAGTCCCTGAAAAGAACGTTTGGGGTTAAGATGTTCAGGCAGTTTCACGCTTTATACTCTTTATATTGAACTAAACAAAAAACAAAGTAATTTTAGTTTCTCTATTTATTATTTCATGTGGTTTATGGTTAAGCATCGTTTATTGCAAACCAAATTTCAACTTTTCTTGAATTTGTTCAGAATTTTCTGGTTTTCCGTCAATTGCGTGGTTCCATTGAAAGATTGCTTCACGTTTACGCCCAACTTTCCAATAGGCATCCCCTAAATGATCATTTAGTGTTGGGTCCTCAGGTTGTAATCTGACAGCATTTTCTAATATTTGCACTGCTTTATTATATTCTTTTAGTTTATAATAAGCCCACCCTAAAGAATCGAGAATATGACTGTTGTGAGCTTGTAAAGCAGAGGCTTTTTGTAGCATACGGAGCGATTCTTCAAGCTTCTCACCACGTTCCACAAGGGAATAGGCTAAATAATTAAGAACCTGCGGTTGATTTGGGAAAAATTCAAGTGATTTTCGCAAGTCAAGTTCTGCTTTTGGCCATTGCTTTAAACGTTCAAAAGCAATACCACGCTGATAAAAGAGTTTCCAATCGTCCTGCTGAAAGTTTTTTATCTTTGTAATAGCGTAGTCTAGAGTTTTAATGGCCTCAAGAAATTTATTGTCCTGCATATAAAAAGCAACGAGCGTTATCAAAATATTACGATCATTGGGAAATTTTTTATTTAACAATGTGAGTAATTTTATTGCTTCTTTGTAATTGTTGTTATTGGCAAGAAGGAATGCAAGATGAAGTTGTCCATCTTTATAATAAGGAGATTTAGGGGATAAAGCGCGATAAAGTTTAATTGCTTGATGTGGATCGTTCAATTTAGCAGAAATGTGTGCGAGCTGAAACAGTGTTGCGTCATTTTGAGGGTATAAGGCGAAAGATAATTGCTTAAAAATACGTGCAATTCGCCCTGAGTTTTTGTAGTTGAGGGCTGTTCCAAAATTATATAATACCTCGGCTGCTCCTTGTTGAGGTGTTTTAATAACTCTCTCTAAGAAAGAATTTTTTTCAATTTTTTCTTGAAAATTTTTAAGGACTTCTCGACCTGACAACATTTGTTCGCCATGCTGGATTGTTTGAAGAGCTTGGTTGCGCATATTATGGCGCAATTGGAATGAGGCATAGGCTATGATAATACGCTCATAAGTATTAGGAGCGATAAGAGTTCCCTGTTTGTTACTCAGTGCTTTAATGAAATATTTTTTTGCATCCTTTGGCCGTTCTGCAAGGTCGCTCATAAGTGCTAGATGATAAGATATAAAAAGATCATACCAGACAGGACCTTTGAGTTTCTTAAGATCATCGATTGCCTGAGATTTTTGTCCAGATCCAAATGTAATCCAAGCGCCGATGAGTTCAGGTATTGGATTATTGGACGTAGGAAGTTCCTTTAATTTCAGAAGAGCCTTGGCATTCTTATAATCTTTTTTGATGAGACTTTCTACTGACAAAGTTAAGGAAACAAAGGGAGTTATAACATCGTTCTCTTTGAGTTTTTGGGCTTGTTGGACAGCTTCTTTAAAGTTTCCGACCGAGAGCATAGCTTCAAGGAGCTCTTTTTGTGTTTCAATGTTATCAGGTTGATAAACCAGTGCTTGTTTAAAATAATTGATAGCAAGTTCTGTTTTATTTTCATGATTTGCAACCCGTCCAGCTAAATAAGCACCTGTAAATGAGCTTGTATGAGTTGCTGCACTTATTTTACTGTAGGTGAGGGATGGCATCAGCATGATACCCACGATAAAGAGGGCAAAAAGTCGAGATACCGTTGCAGAGCACATGGAGCTAATCCTTTTCAAGATAATCAATTGATGGTGTTGTTTATAGATCATATCTCATTACTTTGTTGAGAAATACTGCGATTCTTGCAAAGAATTCAGTTTACGCGCGCAATACAAAATTCAACAGTCTCAACGAGAGCATTATAAGCAAGATTTTCATTCATGGGAACAAGAGCATCAATTGCATATTTTCCATAGATGCGTGCTTGTTCTATTGTATCTGTGATACTATCATACTTTTCCATTAAGTGTTGCGCGTGTGCGAAGGATTCATCATTATTATTGCCATCTTCAAGCGCTTTTTTCCAGAAATCTTTTTCTACCATATTCCCACGCTCATATGCGAGAATAACAGGCATTGTGATTTTTCCTTCTCTAAAATCATCCCCTATATTTTTTCCTAAGTTTTGAGCACTACCGCTATAGTCAAGTGCATCATCAATTAATTGGAAAGCTAAACCTAAGGATGTTCCATATTCACGTAATGAAGAACGCTCTTTATTTCCATAGCCAGCAATAATGGGTCCTACTTCAGCGGCTGCTGAAAAAAGTGCTGCTGTTTTTGCATCGATGATTTTGAGATATTCTGAAGGGCTGGTTTTTATATTTTTTGCGGCAGAAAGTTGCATAACTTCTCCTTCAGCAATAATTGCAGCAGCGTTGGCTAGGACAGAGAGCGCTTCTATGGAACCGACATCGACCATCATTTTAAAGGCCTGGCCCAATAGGAAATCACCAACAAGTACACTTGCTTGATTCCCCCAAATCATCCGTGCTGTAGATTTTCCACGTCGTAAATTACTTTCGTCAATCACATCATCGTGTAGCAATGTTGCTGTATGCATAAATTCAACAGCTGTTGCGAGTTTTATATGCCCGTCACTTTGATAACCGAACATATGAGCAGAAGCGAGCGTAATCATTGGGCGTAATCGCTTTCCACCTGATGAAATAAGATGGTTAGAAATTTCAGGGATCATCTCAACCTCTGATTTTGCCATAGAGAGAATAAATTGATTTACGCAATCCATATCTTTTTGAGTAAGATTGACAAGAGGTTGAAGAGAAATTTGATTATTTCTTATTTGTTTTGGTTTGATAGCTGCACTCAATGTGTTTACTCCTAGAGTATTGCAATGGACATATATAAAATTTACTTTATTCATTAGCATAAAGGGGGTTTGGTTTTGACTCAAGCTTTTGATGTCGTTTAAAAGTGTTAGCTTGGAATGTTATTGGCAAGAAATGTTCTTTAGCGAGTGTAATCTTATTGTTATAAAATAATAAAAAATTTAAAATAGCAGCTGAATGGCAAAAATGCAGTTTATAAAGGTGAGCATTAGGCTTTTAAATGGATAAAGCAGCGAATCAGAGTGGTGAAACAATTGACAGTTTTCACCGCGGGAAATTTTATTTGGTTCAACCCCATAAATATGGTCATCGTTCTGGAATGGATGCGATGTTATTAGCTAGTTTGGTTCCAAGTGATTTAAAGGGCAAGGTTGTTGATTTAGGTGCTGGTGCTGGAGCTGCAGGGTTAGCTGTTGCTTCGCGTTGTCTGAAAGTTCATGTTACCTTAGTTGAACGTTCGGCTTTTATGATATCTTATGCTCAAAAAACGCTTATGCTAAAACAAAATAAACAATTTGCTAGCCGAATTTGTTTGCTAGAAGCAGATGTTACCTTCAAAGGGAATGCCCGTATAAAAGCAGGTTTGATAGATAATAGCTTTGATTTTGCGATTATGAATCCACCTTTTAATAATCCCACTGATCGCAAGACACCTGATCAACAAAAATCTGAAGCACATGTTATGCCTGAAGCGATGTTTGATAATTGGTTGCGGAGTGCAGCAGCGATTGTCAAGCCAGGTGGATACTTAGGGCTCATTGCACGACCACAATCACTAGTAGATATTTTGCGTGCTTTAGAAGGGCGCTTTGGTGGTATTTGTATCGTTCCTGTGCATGCACGTGCAAAGACAGCAGCAATTCGTCTTTTATTTTACGCAAAACGAGGAAGCAGAGCAGCTTTATCTATTTTACCGGCATTGGTTATACATGAAGGTAATGACCATACTTTTTCACCCCGAGTTGATGCAATTAATAATGGATATATAAGCTTGTGGGAACTTTTCTAATAGTATCTTGTGTTTTTTAGTTTATTATTTAAAGTCTACACTTTGTTGTTAGGGAGGTTTGACTTTGGATGAAATTATATTTCTGGTTGTAATGTGGGGATTGATTGGCGTTTTTGGATGGTATCGCGTTCTTCCTTTTTGTTGTCCTTGCCTATTTAATTGTTCTTAATTTATAAGGAGATTTTGTTTTGATGGATTTTATTAAAAGTTTTATTCCACGCCGTTTTTCTTCCGATAAACTTGAAATTCCTGTGGTGCGCCTTCAAGGAGCAATTATGGATTCATCAGCATCTATATCTCGTACCCTTTCCCTCAGTAGGTGTGCAAATCTTTTAGAGAAGGCTTTCGCACACAAAAAGTCACCGGTTGTTGCACTTATTATTAATTCTCCTGGTGGTTCACCTGTACAATCGCGTTTTATCTTCAAGCGCATTCGTGACTTGGCAGAAGAAAAAAATAAAAAGGTTCTTGTGTTTATTGAAGATATTGCAGCATCTGGTGGTTATATGATTGCTTGTGCAGGGGATGAAATTTTTGCAGATCCTTCTTCAATTGTTGGTTCCATTGGAGTGGTTTCAGCTTCCTTTGGTTTTCCGGAACTTTTGAAGAAAATTGGTATCGAACGGCGTGTATACACAGCAGGAAAGAACAAAGTTACATTAGATCCATTTCAGCCAGAAAAAAAGGCGGATATTGAGCATTTGAAATCTCTCCAACTTGAAGTGCATCAAACTTTTATCGATTTGGTTAAAGAACGGCGTGCTGAAAAATTATCAGATGATTCGAATCTCTTTACAGGAATGTTTTGGAGTGGAAAACAAAGCGTTGGGCTTGGTCTGGTTGATGGATTGAATGATGTACGTTCTGTTATTAAGGAGCGCTTTGGTAATGATGCAAAACTTCGACTTATTATGCCTCCAAAAAGTTTTTTAGGACCTAAAACGCCTTCAGGAGTGACGGCACATACGGTTTATACAGTCGTTGATAGTGCATTGATGGCAGCAGAAGAGCGAGCTCTTTGGCAGCGTTATGGTTTGTGATGGAAAGGATCATTCAAGCCAGAGAGATTTTTATCTAAAAACAGATACTAGAAGAAAAAAGGCTTGAAATGATACGAATGAGAACATGTCGTTTATTTTGTATGAGAACTCTTTATATTTATTGTTTTTTAGAAAACGATTAAGAATATTCCAAGCTGTTTATAGGGCTCGTGCTAAAAGTATGGGTAAAAGGGGGAAATTTTTAAAAGAACCCTATGTAAGTGAATATTACGTCATATGATATCAAATGTACAAACTTCGTTCCAAAGATATTCCTATTTATTTACACCTATTAAATTGAATTTAGCTCTACATGTTGTGGGGCAACGTGCTGACGGGTATCATTTAATAGAGAGTTTGGTTTATTTTAGTCTTAGCGGTGATTGTCTACACTATGCACCTTGTGAAAATAATCAGTTTGTTTTGACGGGGTCGTTTGCAAAAGGGCTTGTTTCTCATTTAGACAATTTGGTTATTCGCGCAAGGGACTTTATGCATAAGACTTTTCCGGAATGTGCTCAACCTGCTTTTTTTCGGCTTGTAAAAACATTACCTGTTGCTTCAGGCATTGGTGGTGGCTCAGGTGATGCAGCTGGGGTTATCAGCATGTTGCGTCGGCAGTGGAATCTTGATTGCTCTTACGAAGAATTAGCAAAAAAGAGCTTAGTTCTTGGTGCTGATGTTCCCATGTGCCTTTGTGCATTAGAGTATCAGCAGCCGCTTTTGGTTAAAGGAATTGGTCAAGAGATGATACGACTAAAAGAAGCTTGTTCATTAGCAATGGTATTGGTTAATCATGGACAAGAGATTTCAACACAAGCTGTTTTTAAAGCGTTAGAGAAGCGTCATAATCCTTCTTTAAAAATTAATACAGACGCTTTAAAGAGTGTTGATTCATTAGTTGAAGTTTTACAAGAAACGCGTAATGATCTTTTTTCTCCTGCATTAAAAATAGCACCTCAGTTAGCTGAAGTGTTATCTATATTAGATGAATGTGGGGCTCTTTTTTCCCGTATGTCTGGAACGGGAGCAACTTGCTTTGGCATTTTTAAAAATAAACAAACGGCGCAACAAGCAGCTCTTTTTATCAAATCAATGTACCCAAATTGGTTTGTAAAACCTATCATGACTTTAGGAAATATTTGATAAATAAATATAAAAGCTTTTATTTTATCATGATTTTATTATACATAATAAAAGAGGGTAACCAAAGAAATGTGTTTTTTTATTTTTTGTGCAAGAATTCGTGGAATGTTTGAAGAGCCATTTAAAACTGTAATGCTTGCAAAAAATGATCAGGCTACAGAAATAGATGTATGTTTGTTGTATTTGTGATGTATCAAAGATGTTTAATTTGCCGCTTCAACCAAATTTTTCGTGCGAATTGGATTTGCAAAAACAGGGTTTTTTTCATATAGCAGGTGTTGATGAAGTAGGACGGGGGCCTCTCGCTGGACCTGTGGTAACAGCAGCCGTTATCTTGGATAGAGATCGTATTCCTAATGGGTTAAATGATTCAAAAAAACTTTCTTTTTTCCAACGAAATAGACTTTATCATGAAATTTTGCAAAGTGCATTAGCGGTTTCAGTCGCCAGTCTTTGTGCTCGTACAATTGATCAATCTAATATTAGAAAAGCAACGTTAGAAGCAATGCGTCGCTGTATTATAGGATTAGCCATTCCAGCCCACTATGTCCTTGTTGATGGGCGTGATATTCCTTCTGAGTTGTCCTGTCCTGCAATGGCATTGATTAAGGGCGATCAGCGTTCAGTTTCAATTGCAGCCGCATCTATTATTGCGAAAGTAACGCGTGATCGGATGATGGAATGTACAGGACAAGTTTATAAAGGGTATGGTTTAGAGAAGCATGTAGGTTATGCAACGCTAGCGCATCGTACAGCTCTTGATAAATATGGACCAGTTATAGGATTACATCGTTATAGTTTTGCACCACTAAAAGAGTGTTATAGAAATGATGTGTCATGACGATTCTACCACTCGATAGTGCTTCGATAAGAGAGGCAATAGCGCTTCTTGAACAAGGGAAGTTAGTAGCGTTACCAACGGAAACTGTTTATGGATTAGCGGGCGATGCAACCAATGGGAGGGCAATTTCTTCTATTTACTCTACAAAGGGTCGTCCACAAATTAATCCTCTTATTGCGCATGTTAGCGGCATCGAAATGGCGGAACGTTATGTTAAAATTGACTTTCTTTCACGCCAATTAATAGAGGAATTTTGGCCAGGGCCTTTGACATTGGTTTTGCCTTTAAAGGAACAGCATAATATCCATCCTTTAACAACCTCTGGTTTGAATACCTTGGCTGTTCGTTTTCCAGACAGTCGTTTTGCGGAAGTGGTACAACATTTTGGCCGTCCACTTGCTGCTCCTAGTGCGAATCAATCGGGGCGTCTTAGCCCTACTTCAGCTGAGGCTGTTTTTGCATCTTTGGGGGAATCTGTTCCTTTGATATTGGACGGAGGACCTGCTAAAATAGGGCTGGAATCAACGATTATTAAAATTTGTGGTGAAAATATTTATCTTTTGCGTCCAGGGGGGCTTGCGGCTGATAAAATTGAAGAGGTTGTGGGGAAGCCTTTAAAACGGATAGATCAAAGGGCGGCGATTGAAGCTCCTGGGATGTTAAAATCGCATTATGCTCCCAATGCTACGGTTCGTTTGAATGTAGAAAAGGTGGAAAATGGTGAAGCGCTTTTAGCATTTGGTTCAAAGCGTGTTATGGGGGCTGAAAATGCCGTTTCTATTTTAAACCTTAGCGAAGATGGAAAGTTGGAAGAGGCAGCCTCTCATTTATTTCAATATATGAAGGAATTAGATTCATTTAAAGTGAGATGTATCGCAGTAGAACCTATTCCATCATACGGATTAGGAGAGGCTATCAATGATCGTCTTATACGGGCTGCGGCTCCAAAGGAGAAATGAACATGGAGCAGGAATTAATTGAAGGGTTTAGGGAAATTGTTGGTGCTAAGCATGCTATAACAGATCAAGCTTTGATTGCACCGTATTTGCTTGAAGAGCGTGGGCTTTTTCATGGAAAAACACCTTTACTTTTACGTCCATCTTCTTGCGCAGAGGTCTCATCGATTATGCAGTTAGCGAGCAAAACGCGCACACCGATTGTGCCACAGGGTGGAAATACAGGGCTTGTGGGGGGACAACAACCAGATGAAGGAGGAGGGAGCGTTCTTTTATCCATGGAGCGATTAAATAAGATTAGAGCTATAAATCTTGAGGGAAATTTTGTTGTTGTAGAGGCTGGTGTTATTTTACAGGATTTACAGAAAAAAGTGGATGAATCAGGTCGTTTTTTCCCTCTTTCTTTGGCATCTGAAGGTTCTTGCCAAGTAGGAGGAAATCTTTCGTCGAATGCTGGAGGGACAGCTGTTTTAGCTTATGGCAATATGCGTGATCTTTGTCTTGGTTTAGAAGTTGTTTTACCGGATGGGCGTATTTTAGATGATTTGCGTTTTGTTAAAAAAGACAATAGCGGTTATGATTTAAAAGATCTTTTTATTGGTGCAGAAGGCACATTGGGAGTTATAACCGCAGCCGTTTTGAAGATGTTTCCAAAAATAAAAGGAAAAGCTGTTGCTTTGGTGGGATTATATAGTCCGGCGAAGGCCTTAGAGTTTTTATCTCTGGCTCAAGAATATGGAGGAGGGATGTTGACAGGTTTTGAGCTCATGGGAAATCCCAGTTTGCAAATGGCTTTAGATTATAAGATGTGTGAGAAGCCTCCTCTTCAGCGGAAACATGAATGGTATGTATTAATGAACATTTCATCGTTGCAAGGCAATGATGAGGCGTTATCGGTATTGAGTACTATTTTAGAAGAAGCTTTAAAGAACGCGGTGATAGAAGATGCAGTTGTTGCGCAATCTTTAAAACAGCAAGATTTTTTTTGGCAATTACGAGAAAGTATATCATCAGCACAAAAGTTAGCAGGAGGGTCCATTAAGCATGATATTGCAATCCCACTTGCTTCTATTCCTGATTTTATTGCTGAGGCAGCGCTCATTGTTGAAGATATTGCTCCAGGAGCACAGGTGATTTGTTTTGGACACATGGGCGATGGAAATTTACATTATAATATTACACAACCTGTAGGAGCTGATACGACAGTGTTTTTGCAGTTATGGTCAACAATGAATCATCGCATTCATAGTTTAGTGGTGGACTATAGAGGTGCATTTTCTGCTGAGCATGGAATTGGTCAGCTTAAGCGCGAAGAACTTCGTTCTTTTAAATCGCCTGTCGCATTGGATATTATGCAAGGGATTAAAAAAACACTCGATCCTTTAGGGATAATGAATCCTGGAAAAGTATTATAATTCAAGAATGGTGATCATGCATTTTTGTTTAGATTTTAATAACCAAAAAAGAAACCAGTTGTTTTTTATTCAAACTTTTAATAATCCAGTGAGAAAAAGCTGCTAAAGGGTGTATGTTATTTAAGATAAATTGGGATAATGTATATGGCTAATCAATGCTTTAATCAGGCAAAAGCGGTGCTTGAATTTCGGTTAGATCCGTGCCATTTGCCACAAACGACGACATATTTTTCATCCAAAACGGGTAATCAGGTTATTTGTTCGTTAAATGAGCGTGGTGTTTCTTTTAAAACGGATATGCCTTCAAGCTTATCGCATTTAATACCCCCTTATCATTTTCAAGGAATTGCAGCACGTACCGTAAAAACGCGTTCAGGAGAAAGAGCTGTTTCATTAGAATTACTTCATGCCGATGAGGAAGCTTGTATACCGCTTTTGGTTTCCAGAGATTTGAATAATGTTCTTCTGGATTGGCGGTTATGGGCGGATACTTATGGCCTTCCCATGCTTATGATCAATGAAGATAATCGCATTCTGGTTGTAAAAGATCGTTCTGATTTACATCGATTTTTTGGTACAACAGCACATTCTAAACAAAAGCATTTTTTACTTCGTTATAGCAATCCGTTAGGCTTGCGTTTGGTGATTGCGAATCGAATTGCACTCCAGTAAATTAACATGCATTCATTTTTGTACGACCGTCAGCATTTATCTTGTTGTGCTGTAAAACATCGTTGTTTGGGGAGGTAACATAAGGCATGTAAACTTCACACATGAAGTGTTGTTAGAAGATATGGCGAATATTCTTAAGTTTGCTTGTAGGTCTTTGTGTAAGTGCAGCATATGAGTGGGAAGCAAGAGGAACCCGCTTAATGAGAATTCAGACCTTTACAGACGGGATTTGGTGTGACTTTTGGTTCTTGAAAACAAAGAGAAAGTCAATGATTGTAAATGAGAGTTTTTTGACACCATACATTGGCAGCAGGAATCGATGATATAAAACGCTTTTTTCAGAGAGGTAAAAACGGTTTTCATAACAATAGAAACTGTTTTTTTGCGGTATAATTTTGGGTTTTTGCCACATTATTAAAAACACCAGAAGATTACTGGAAGTGTTTTTGAATTTTTTTTTATAAATCATTTCTCCATGTTGAATGAAAGCTTTGAATATTGCAGAATATTCTTATTTCATCTCTCTTTTATAATCAAAATCATTTAGATAGAAAGGGTTATCGTAATATTGAGAATTGGAAAATACAATGATGGTATAGGTTTTTATTTTTATTCCAGAAAGCTGGCAGAATGGATTTATACTATTTGCAGGTAGTGTCGTAAAATGGGAATGATAAGCATGAGAGATATTGTTTAAGAATTTGTATGTGAATAACATAACTATCTTTTTTGGGCATTTTATTTTTCGTAAAAGCGGAATTTCACTAAAAACGCGATAAATAAAAGGAATGATAGTATATACGTTTTTCCTCAGGATTTTATAAGAAAGAAAGTGTTTATAAAAATGATGAGAAAATGCGTTTAAAGTAAAGACAACAGTAAAATGATTATTTTATATTACATCTTCAGATTCAGAAAATTTTCCTATTTTATCATGAGTAGATATCCTATTTACAATATTTGATTGTTCAAAGGAAAGCACACTTATTTTTTCAAAGTTATGGTCAACGTAAAACAGTGAGAAAATTTTTGTATCATGCTCTTATATAAAATAAGAAAATCGTAAAAAAAGAATATTCAAAGGATTTAATTTTCTCGCGCAACGGCTCTCCATCCGATATCTCGACGAACAAAACCTTCTGGCCAATCAATACAATCAACAGCTTCATAAGCACGTTTTTGTGCATGCGTAATCGTTTTTCCTGTTGCAGTTATATTGAGTACACGTCCACCATTTGCAATGAGTTCTCCATCACGCAACACTGTACCAGCTTGAAAAACTTTCACATCGGGAAGAGTGTTTACTTGATCAACGTTACGGATAACAGTACCTTTTTGGGGAGAGTCTGGATAACCACTAGCAGCCATAACAACGGTGAGAGCTGTTTTTTCAGACCACCGAAGAGGCTTATTTTCAAGTTTTCCTTGAGATGCAGCAAGAAAAATTGGCAAAATATCATCTTTGAGGCGCATCATTAAAACTTGACATTCAGGATCACCGAATCGTACGTTAAATTCAATTAATTCGGGTCCTTTTTGCGTTATCATTAATCCGACGAAGAGAATACCTTTAAAGGGGGCGCCCATTTCTTTCATGCTTTTTAAAGCTGGTTCAACAATTTCTTTGAGAGTACGATTCACTATTTCTTGGGTCATGATGGGCGCTGGTGAATAAGCACCCATACCACCGGTGTTTGCTCCAGTATCCCCATCACCTACACGTTTATGATCTTGAGCAGATCCAAAAGGAAGAGCAACTTTACCATCACAAAGGCAGAAGAAGCTTGCTTCTTCACCTTCAAGAAAAGATTCTACAACAATTTTGTTTCCTGCATCTCCAAATGTACTTTTGAAGCAGGCATCAACTGCGTTAAACGCTTCTTCCATAGTTGTTGCAACCACGACACCTTTGCCAGCTGCTAAGCCATCAGCTTTAATAACAATGGGAACACCTTGTTGCTGAATGTAAGCTTTAGCTTTAGAGGCATCATTAAAGCATTGGTAACTTCCTGTAGGAATGTTATTCTTCCGACATAAATCTTTTGTAAAGGCTTTTGAACCTTCTAGTTGAGCAGCTTTTTGAGTAGGACCAAATACACAGATGTTAGCGCTATTAAGAGAGTCTGTTATACCCGCCACCAAGGGTGCTTCTGGTCCTACAATTACAAGATCAATAGAATGTGCCTTACAAAAATCAATAACAAGGGGATGGTCATCAATGTTTAAATTAATATTTTCACCAAATTCTGTTGTTGCAGGATTTCCAGGAGCACAATATAACTTTGTTAGCAGTGGTGATGCTGCTATTTTCCATGCTAAAGCATGTTCTCGTCCACCTGAGCCAATAAGAAGAATATTCATTGCTTGCTCCTCTCATAAAAGATAATTAATCTCATCCCCTTCTCATAAGAATGAAATGTCTCTATCGCAAGACCAAAGGTAAATCATTTGATGAAAAAAAATAAAAATATCGCGCATGTTCAGTCCTATGATAGCCAAGGACGGGTTATGGATGCATCTTCCAAACAATGGGTCTACAGCTTCCTTCCCCGTTCTTTATGGTTTTATGCGCAATTGGCGCGTTGGGATCGACCTATCGGTTGGCAATTGTTGATGTGGCCTTGTTTTTGGTCAACAACAATGGCTTTTTTCTCTTATAACATGCATTACGATACTCTTTTATCAATGTTTCTTCATTGGGTTTGGTATCTTTTTCTTTTTTTTCTGGGGTCTATTGCTATGCGAGGGGCAGGATGTACTTGGAATGATCTTATTGACCATAAAATTGATGCTCAGGTAGAAAGGACACGTTCTCGCCCATTGCCAACAGGTCATGTGAGTCGGTTTCAAGCGAGAGTTTTTATCCTTGTGCAATGTTTTGTTGGTTTAGTCGTTTTATCACAATTTAATAGGTTTAGTTTTTTTCTAGGTATTTCGTCATTGATAGCTGTTGCATTTTATCCTTTTATGAAACGCGTAACATATTGGCCGCAGTTTTTTTTAGGCGTTGCATTTAATTGGGGGGCATTAATGGGGTGGGCTGTTGTCTTTGGAAGTTTAAGCTGGGCACCAATCTTGCTTTATGTGGGATCAATTTTGTGGACCATAGGATATGATACAATCTACGCACATCAAGATAAAGAAGATGACATTACTGTTGGTGTCCGTTCTACGGCTCTTCTTTTTGGTAAAGCAACCAAGCGTGCTTTAGTATTTTTGTATGGTGGTTTTGTGATGTTCGTTAGTCTAGCATTTTATTTAGCTGGAGTTCCTGTTCTTAGTTTTTTGGGGATTTTTGTGGCAAGTATCCATATGTTTATTCAAATTAAAGTCATTGATATAGATGACAGTTCACAATGCCTCAGGCTTTTCAAATCTAATTCGCTTATTGGTTTTGTGATTTTTGCTGGTTTAGTATGTGGGGGTATATGGATGATATTTTATCCTGCGGTCTAAAAATAAGTTAGCTAAAATCATAGTTTCTACTGAATACAGTATGTTTTTTTTTAATAAGCTTGTTGCTAATCTATTTTTAAGCAATACAGTAGAAAATATCACCAATTAACCTTTACAGTGAAAATAAAATTCTTCTATTTAAATAAAATAAATCATCTTCTTTTAGAATTTTTCGAATAAAAAATATTTGTTTAATTGTTGCGAAGAAAAAATCTTCATAACGATGAAGTTTGAAGGATTAGGGATAAAGTTTTTGTCTTTTCCAATCGCTGTGTTCAACACAATCCCGTGTAAAAAGCAAACGATCATGTAAACGAAATGGGCGATCGCACCAGAACTCTATAGAAAGGGGTTTAACACGAAACCCAGACCAATAAGGTGGTCGTGGAATATTGCCTAGAGCATAACGCGCAGTATATTGAGCAATTGCTTTTTCGAGCACAAAACGATTGTCTAAAGGTTGAGATTGTTTAGAGGCCCATGCACCAATTCGACTACCACGTGGTCGCGATTGGAAATAGGCATCGGCTTCCTGTTGACTTACTTTTTCAACGATTCCTCTAATTCTGACTTGACGACGGAGTGATTTCCAATGAAAACCTAAGGATGCTTTCATTGATTTTAAAATTTCTTGTCCTTTACAGCTTTCATAATTGGTATAGAAGACGAATCCTTGGGGACTGTAGTCTTTGAGGAGAACCATACGAACATTAGGGAGTCCTGTTTCGTCAACGGTTGCTAATGCCATAGCATTCGGATCATTTATTTCACTTATCGTTGCCTCTTCAAGCCACTTTGCGAAAAGTTCAAAAGGTTTTTGCATTTGCATAAAATGATCATCTGTTGGTATTTTTTTGCTCATAGTTTCTCCAAATATCAGTGAGCATGGGTGAGGCATTTTCTCATTTACTTTATCATCAAGAAGTCACAGTACCATTTTTTCTTATTTTCAAAAAGCCAATGCTATCGTGTATTTCTATGGTAGTTTAATTATTTTTACTTTAGCATAGACTACAAGGAGCTATATTAAATAAATATCTCATTTTATCTGGTATTTTAGTTTATTGATAGACATATAAAGAGAAAAGAAGAAATTATTCTTTAGAATAGACTGATGAAGCTATAAGGGATATTGAACAACGTATCAGTTGATATTTTGAAAACGAAGAAATTGAAAAGAGGGCAATATGCGTGATCCCTACACGATTCTGGGTGTGGCACGTACCGCAAAATCGCAAGAGATTAAATCGGCATTTAGAAGATTAGCGAAGAAATATCATCCAGACCATAATAAAGATGATACAAAGGCTAAAGAGAAATTTGCTGAAATTAATCAAGCCTATGAAATTATAGGTGATAAAGATAAAAAGGCACAATTTGACCGCGGTGAAATTGATATGGAAGGAAAACCGCTTTATCAAGCCTATGGTGCTGGTGAAAATTTTAGCAATAAACAAAATCCCTTTTCAGGAAGAGCAAAGGGATTTGATTTTTCCTCTTCAGGTGGTGCAAGTTTTGATGCGAGTGATATTTTTCGGGATCTGTTTGGAGGAGGAGGTAGCTTTTCGAATTCTACACACTATAACCGTCCCCAACAAGGAGCACATGTTCGTGCTAATCTTGCCATAACATTAGAGCAGATGGTTGGCGCAGAAAAGGTGGAAGCTGTTTTTCCAAATGGAAAAAAGTTAAAAATTAAACTGCCAGATTATATTGAAGACGGACAGACTATTCGTTTAAAAGGTCAGGGAGAAGAGGTACCTCACGGGCAAGCAGGAGATGCGTTAATAACCATTCAGATTCAAAAACATCCTCGTTTTCGGGTTGAAGGAAGAGCACTCCATCTTGATTTACCAGTTTCTCTCAAACATGCTGTTTTGGGAGCAAAAGAAGAAGTTGAGACGTTGGAGGGGCGTGTGGTTTTAACGATTCCTGCGTGGTCAAGTTCTGATCGCGTTTTACGGTTGAAAGGGAAAGGGCTTCGTTTAAAAAATGGTACAAGAGATGATCTTTATGTGCATGTTCGCATTATGTTGCCGGGAGATGAAAATGCCGCCGCACTAGAACAGTTTTTGCAAATGCAACAAGATTAATTTTAAAAATTTTATATATAAAAGCGTAGTTTTTGTTTGATTTTAAACCAATTGCTTGAAGAAAAAGTTGACCTGTGTCATAGGCAGGTGAATAATACTAATTTTAAGTAACAATGGGGCAGTGCTGATGGCTAAGGGTAATGGTTTATTGTACGGTAAGCGTGGTTTAATTTTGGGGTTGGCCAATAATCGCTCCATCGCTTGGGGAATCGCTAAAGCGGCAAGTAGCGCAGGGGCAGAGCTTGCTTTTACCTATCAGGGTGAAGCAATGAAAAAGCGTGTCGAGCCTTTGGCTGAAGAATTAAAGGGATTTGTTTGTGGACATTGTGATGTTTCTGACAGTGTCTCTATTGATACGGTCTTTAGAGAAATAGAGAAGAAATGGGGAAAACTTGATTTTTTAGTTCATGCTATTGGTTTTTCTGATAAAGATGAATTAAGTGGTCGTTATATTGATATCAGCGAATCAAATTTTATGATGACCATGAATATTTCCGTTTATTCCCTAACAGCTCTAACGAAGCGTGCAGAAAAATTGATGCCAGATGGTGGTTCAATCTTGACACTAACCTATTATGGTGCAGAAAAGGTTGTTCCCAATTATAATGTAATGGGGGTTGCCAAAGCCGCTCTTGAAGCGAGCGTGAAATATTTAGCGGTAGATTTAGGTCCCCAAAATATTCGTGTTAATGCTATATCTGCTGGACCAATTAAAACGTTAGCGGCTTCTGGTATTGGTGATTTTCGTTATATTTTAAAATGGAATGAATATAATGCTCCATTACGTCGTACGGTAACAATTGAAGAGGTTGGTGATTCTGCACTTTATTTTCTTTCAGATTTGTCTCGTTCTGTTACCGGTGAAGTCCATCATGTCGATTCGGGTTATAATATCATAGGTATGAAGGCAGTTGATGCCCCAGACATTTCTGTCGTTAAAGAATAAAGTTTGGTTTATAAGATTTTATTAGACAGCAGTAATTTGACCAAATTTAAGGTGTCCAAGAGTATTTGGGAGAAAAGAGCTGTTTTGTGTATAGCACACAACATACGTTATCGTTGTATATATTTGACAGAGAAATGGATCTTTTTTCATGTCGCATAATACATTTGGTCATTTGTTTCGTGTAACAACATGGGGTGAAAGTCATGGTGCTGCTCTTGGTTGTGTCATTGATGGTTGTCCACCTGGAATTATTTTTACTCTTGCAGAAGTTCAAGCTTATCTTGATAAACGCAAGCCAGGACAATCAAAATACACAACGCAGCGCCGAGAACCAGATGAAGTAGAGGTCCTTTCAGGAGTTGTTGTTCAAGACGATGGAACGACATTGGTGACAACAGGTACACCAATTTCTCTGTTGATTCGAAACACAGATCAACGCTCTCAAGATTATGGAGCAATTGCTCATCAGTATCGTCCAGGACATGCGGATTATACTTATGATATTAAATATGGCATTCGTGATTTTCGAGGCGGGGGACGTACTTCGGCACGGGAGACGGCAGCACGTGTTGCAGCAGGTGCATTTGCTCGTAAAATCGTTCCTGGTTTGATTGTACGAGGAGCAGTGATAGCAATTGGTCCTCATAATATTAATCGTGATCGTTGGGATTGGTCAGAGGTTAATAATAATCCTTTTTTTACAGCTGATGCAGAGATGGTTCACATTTTTAGTGACTATATCAGTAAACTCCGTAAAGAGGGGACATCTGTTGGTGCGGTTGTTGAGATCGTTGCAGAAAATGTTCCGGCAGGTTTAGGAGCCCCTATTTACGCAAAGCTTGATCAAGATATTACCTCGTTACTTATGTCGATTAATGCGGTAAAAGGTGTGGAAATTGGTGATGGTTTTGCGGCAGCCCGCTTGAGGGGAGAAGAAAATGCCGATGAAATGCGAATGGGAAATGATGGAAAACCGCTTTTTTTATCCAATCATGCTGGTGGTATTTTAGGGGGAATATCGAGTGGACAGCCAATTGTTGCGCGTTTTGCTGTAAAGCCTACTTCATCAATTTTAACACCTCGTCGTTCCATTGATGTTGATGGTCATGATATAGACGTTATAACAAAGGGACGTCATGATCCATGTGTTGGGATTCGTGCCGTTCCTGTTGGTGAAGCGATGGTTGCTTGTGCTATTGCTGACCATTATCTAAGACATCGCGGTCAAGTTGGGTGATTGAAAAGGTGAACAATGGCGTATGATGAAAAAAAAATTGTTTCTGCACTTAAAGCTTTTGAACGCGGTGAAATTGTTGTGGTGACAGATGATGATGACCGTGAAAATGAGGGTGATTTAACTGTTGCTGCAGCGCATTGTACAGAAGAAAAGATGGCGTTTATTCTTCGTCACACAACAGGTATTGTGTGCACACCTATGCCAAAAAAAGAAGCAAAACGGTTTAATCTTTCTCCTATGATACCAGATAATAACTCTGCACATGGGACGCAATTTACGGTTACTGTTGATTTTAAACACGGCATAACAACAGGAATTTCAGCGCATGACCGTACATTAGCTGTACGTAATCTTGCGAATTCAAATGCAAGTGCGGATGATTTTGTTCGTCCAGGGCATGTTTTTCCTTTAATTGCGCATGAAGGGGGAGTGCTCATGCGTTCAGGTCACACGGAGGCTGCTGTTGATTTATGTAAATTAGCTAATTTGCCGCCGGTTGGTGTTATCGGTGAGTTAGTTAATGATGATGGAAGCGTTAAACATGGCGATCAGATTATGAAATTTGCGCAAGAACATCGGTTGCATATTATAACGGTTGCAGATTTAATTGCTTACCGCCAACGTAAGGAAATATTGATCAAGCATGTTGGAGAAATGCCTATTGAAACATTCGTAGGTCCCGCTATTGTTCAAAGTTATCAACTCCCTTGGGAAGTCGTTCAGCATATTGCAATTGTTTTTGGTGATGTCCGTGAGGGTGAGAATATTCCTGTGCATTTACATCATGAAAACATTATAAGTGACGTTTTTTGTCAAACTTCAGATATTATGGTGATGATGCGGCGTATGATGGAAAAAGAAAAACGTGGCGTATTTATTTATTTGCGTGAAGGATCTGTTATACAATCAACTGTTGGTATTCAAAACATGACAAGAAACAGTTCAGAAAACCATGTGCAGGCGATTGAACGCGAAGAAGAATGGCGCAAAATTGGTTTAGGATCACAAATTTTAAAATATTTAGGGATAGGCTCTGTTATTGTTTATGCTTCTAAAGAGCATCATTATGTAGGTTTGGAAGGTTTTGGAGTTCGTATATCCAGAACAGATATTTTTTGAGGTTCATATGAAAAAAGAGATACAAGAGGGGGATATTACGACCTTAAGCTTTGAGCAAGCGCTTAAGCAACTTGAAGTTATTGTCGAAAATTTGGAACGTGGCGATGTGCCTTTGGAACAATCCATTGATATTTATGAACGCGGTGAAGCGCTTAAAAAGCATTGTGAAAAACTCTTAAGAGTTGCTGAAGCTAAAGTTGAAAAAATCCAGCTTTCAGAAGAAGGTTTTCCAGAAGGAGTGGAACCACTTGATGCTAAATAATTTAAATCTTTTTGGATATTTATTGTGGGACTTAAGAGAAGCAATAACCTTAGTTTATAAACAGAAAGTTTTATTGATTTCTTTTTTATAAAATAAGTTAAATGAGGAAATTATAGCTCATCTCAAATAGAAAAGAGCATTTTTCAGTAAAAAAGATGCAAAACTGTAAATAAAAGAGTAGAGAAGATATATTTTTATCATTGTGTTTTCTTGAGTTAAGATAATAGAAAGGATTTTTTTTGTCTCAGGTCTTAACACCATTGCTTGACCGTGTTTGTTTTCCGCAAGATTTGCGGGCATTACCTGAGTCTGATTTGGTACAGTTGGCTGATGAGTTGCGGACCGCAACAATTGATGCGGTTTCTGTAACAGGTGGTCATCTTGGGGCGGGACTTGGTGTTGTTGAGCTCACTGTTGCATTACATTATATTTTTGATACACCAGAGGATAGGATTATTTGGGATGTTGGTCATCAAACCTATCCACACAAGATTTTAACGGGGCGTAGAGAAAAAATTCGCACATTACGTCAAGAGGGCGGATTATCTGGTTTTACAAAACGTTCAGAAAGTGTGTATGATCCATTTGGGGCGGGGCATTCGTCTACTTCTATTTCAGCGGGGCTTGGTATGGCAGTGGCAAGTGCTTTGAAAGCAGAGACAAGACGCAATATCATAACTGTCATTGGTGATGGTGCAATGTCTGCGGGCATGGCTTATGAAGCCATGAACAACGCTGGTGCTTTGAATGCACGCTTGATTGTTGTTCTTAATGATAACGATATGTCTATAGCACCACCTACAGGTGCTATGAGTGCACATCTTGCACGATTAGTGTCTCGTCCTTCTTATCGTCATTTGCGTGAACGCGTAAAGATGTTGAGCGAAAAATTGCCAAAGTTTTTTTTGGATAAAGCTCGTCGTTCAGAGGAATTTGCGCGTGGCCTTTTGGTTGGGGGAACTTTATTTGATGAGCTTGGCTTTTATTATGTTGGACCCATAGATGGGCACAATTTGGGGCATTTATTGCCTGTTTTTAAAAATGTTCGTGAATATCCTAATGGTCCTGTTTTGGTGCATGTTGTAACCCATAAGGGAAAGGGATATCCACCTGCAGAGGCCTCGTCTGATAAATATCATGGTGTTAATCGTTTTGATGTCACGACAGGAAAACAGGTAAAAGCATCAAGTAATATTCTACCCTATACCAAGGTATTTTCTAAAGCTTTAATAGAAGAAGCTCGCCATGATGATAAGATTGTTGGCATAACAGCAGCGATGCCAACAGGGACAGGCCTTGATTCTTTTGCGAAAAAATTTCCTGAAAAAATGTTTGATGTTGGTATCGCTGAGCAACATGCCGTAACTTTTGCGGCAGGACTTGCTTGTGAAGGGTATAAGCCTTTTGTTGCAATTTATTCTACTTTTTTACAGCGTGCTTATGATCAAATTATTCATGATGTATCAATTCAAAAATTACCGGTACGTTTTGCTATTGACCGAGCAGGTTTTGTGGGGGCAGATGGTGCAACACATGCTGGAAGTTTTGATATTGTTTTTTTGGCCACTCTTCCTGAGTTTGTTGTTATGGCACCTTCTGATGAGCTTGAACTGATGCATATGGTGCGTACAGCTGCAGCTTATGATCAGGGACCAATTTCTTTTCGTTATCCGCGTGGTGAGGGGATTGGTATAGATTTACCGCAACGTGGTGAGTTATTAGAAATTGGAAAAGGGCGCGTTCTGCGTGAAGGAAATAGAATCGCTTTGGTTTGTTTTGGAACGCGGATGTCAGAAGTGTTGCAAGCTGCTGATGCGTTGGAGGCTGAAGAATTGTCTACAACGGTTGCAGATGCACGGTTTGCAAAACCTTTAGATAAAGATTTGATGCGTCGTTTGGCACGTGAGCATGAGGTATTGGTGACAATTGAAGAAGGGGCAATCGGTGGATTTGGAGCGCACATATTACAATTTTTAGCGCAAGAAGGGCTCTTAGAGCATGGTTTGAAAGTTCGTACACTAAAATTTCCTGATGAATATTTGAATCATGGTTCACCAGAAAAAATTCTTTCACGTGTCGGACTTGACGCTATGGGTATTTTAAACACGGTTTTTGCTGTTTTGGGACGCGAGATTCGAACAGGATAGAAAATTCGAGTATGAGATGGCTTCCAGAAAAAGACTCGATATTTTTTTAGTTGAAAAAAACTTTTTTACGACACGTTCACGCGCACGTGATGCAATTATGCGCCAAACTGTTAAAGTTAACGGAGAAATCGTTTTTAAAGCTGGGCAAATCGTTTTTGATGATGCAGAGATTACCGTTTGTGATCCAGCGCAGAATTATGTTTCTCGGGCAGCGTTAAAATTGATTGCTGCACTTGATGCATTTCCAATTGTAACGGACAAAGTGACAGCCATTGATGTTGGTGCATCAACAGGTGGTTTTACGCAAGTTCTCTTAGAGCGTGGAGCAGATCATGTCATTGCCGTTGATGTTGGGCATCATCAATTTGATAAACGTTTATTGGGCAACAGTGCTATAACGTTATTAGAAGGCTTGAATGTCAGAGATTTTAAACAGGAACATTTAGGTGGGCGAGAAATTGATCTTATCGTTTCAGATGTTAGCTTTATTTCGCTCAAACTTGCGTTGCCTCCCGTGTTGTCTTTAGCCAAGAAGGGTGCCCAAGCTGTTTTACTGGTAAAGCCTCAGTTTGAGGTTGGTCGTAAACACTTTAGTAAGGGAGGAATATTAAGTCCATCAAGTGCTAAAGAAACTGCTGAGGCGCTTTTTGTTTGGTTAAATACACAAACAGGGTGGAGTGCAAAAGGTTTAATTTCTTCCCCTATTACAGGTGGTGATGGCAACGTGGAATATTTACTATTCGGAGAAAAACAAGAGTGAATGACAATGTCATAATCGATCATATCGGAGCAAATGGTTATGGTATTGCTAAGACGTCTCACGGCTTCGTTTCTGTTCCTTTTACTTTACCAGGAGAGTGTGCTGAAATTACTGTTCATGGAAAATATGCAACATATATAACATTAAAAGAAAAATCATCAGAACGCATTGATACTCTTTGTCAGCATTTTGGAGAATGTGGAGGGTGTACTCTTCAGCATTGGCATATGGATGCTTATCGCGTATGGAAACAACAATTGGTTGTTGAGGCGCTTAAAAAGTATGGACTTAATAATGTTGTTGCGCCTTTAATAGAATGTAAACCTTATAGCCGACGGCGGATTACTCTAACAGCATCCATGACCCCACAGGGGCAAAAAGTTGGTTTTAACCGTTATCTCTCTCATGAGATTGTAGCTCTTGAGGAATGCCCAGTAAGCCGTCCAGAGCTTATTTCTCAGTTGCATAATATCAGAGAGCTCTGTGCTTTTCTAAAGAGCTCTGCCAAACGGTTTCATGTTACGATAACATGTGTTGAAAATGGTTTAGATGTTGCTTTAAGCGGTTGCATTATACACCATGAATCACTTCGTCAGAGAATGATCAGTGCTGCTCTTTCATATGGGATTATACGTTTATCTGTTGACGGTGAAGTTTTGGTTGAACGAGAAAAACCAGAGATTTACTTTGGAGATGTCCGTGTTGAATTTCCTTCTGGTGGTTTTCTGCAAGCAACTTGTGAAGCTGAAAATATAATGGGCAATATTATTTTGACTCATTTAAAAAAAGCAAAGAATGCTGTTGATTTGTTTTCAGGGGTAGGAACATTTACCTTGCGTATGGCAAAAAAGATGAATGTTCATGCAGTAGAAAATAATGAAGATGCATTAAGAAATCTAAATACAGCAGCACGTTTTGCGACTGGTTTAAAAACGGTCACTTGTGAAAAACGTGATCTTTTCCGACATCCCCTTTCTGTAAAGGAACTTGAATGTTTTGAGAGTGTTGTTTTTGATCCTCCCCGTGCTGGTGCAGAGCAACAAGTACGTGAATTAGCGAAGACAACAGTATCACGTGTTGTGGCAATTTCTTGTAATCCTACTACATTTGCTCGTGATTTATCTCTTCTTGTTGCAGGGGGGTATACAGTAGAAAAAATCATACCGATTGATCAATTTTTATGGTCACCACATGTCGAAGTTGTTGCTGTTTTGAGCAAAAAGAAAAAAAAGAAAGGTTGGAAACTTTAGCCTGAAAGTTTTTTAATACTATGAAGATTTTTTAAAAGTTGACCTGTGTATTATTATAAAATTTCTCCAAAATTTATCTATAATAATAACCTTTTTCTCGTTGAGCTAAGAGCACTGAATGTAGAAAGTGCTTTTTTCTTTTAAGCTTTTTTATTATGAAATATAAAAGACAAGTTACCCCACACAAAAAAACACACAAAAGACTAATATCTTACGAAAAAGATGTGTCTGAATAAGCCTGTGCCGTCGTTATATTTGCCATCCCCTAATGTTTCTTAAAACTCTTGGTACTTGAGACGGCCCATAAGAGGAATCTTTAGTCTTTTCTTGTACAGTTTTTATCCATATAACTCTCCCCGCCTGTAACGTATAAACGAATGATTTTGATTGATCCAACAGACACAGATTTAAAATGAGAGAATCTTGCGGTATTCAAGGTTCTAATACAATATGAATAACGCTAGATTATCTTTATAAATCAATTCATTGTAATCTCCCCCTCACAAAATGGTCATAATAGACGAGAAGGAGGCAATACTGGGAAGGAATGAGCAAGCTTATTCCTCTATAAGCGCAGTTCCACCGATTGTCATATTATTGATTCGAAGATGAGGTTGACCAACACCAACAGGGACATTTTGCCCTGCTTTTCCGCACATACCAATACCATTATCTAGTTTACTATCATTACCAATCATTGTGATACGTTTCATAGCATCCGGTCCATTTCCAATAAGAGTTGCACCTTTGATTGGTGCACAAATTTTGCCATTTTCTACTCGGTATGCTTCAGTACATTCAAAGACGAATTTTCCGGAAGTAATATCAACTTGTCCTCCACCAAATGAAACAGCATAGATACCACTTTTAAGTGAAGAAAGGATTTCTTCAGGTGTTTTATCTCCTCCTAGCATGATTGTATTGGTCATTCGTGGCATTGGTGCATAAGCATAAGATTCACGCCGTCCATTTCCAGTTGATTTACCTCCCATAAGCCGTGCATTAAGTCTGTCTTGCATAAAACCAACGAGTTTTCCATCTTCAATGAGAACGTTATATCCTGAAGGGGTCCCCTCATCATCGACAGTGAGAGAGCCACGGCATTGTGGAATTGTTCCATCATCAACAACTGTAACACCTTTTGCTGCAACTTGTTGTCCTAAAAGTCCAGCAAAAGCCGATGTTTTTTTACGGTTAAAGTCACCTTCTAAACCATGACCTACGGCTTCATGGAGCATAACACCAGGCCATCCGTTAGCTAAGACAACATCAAAAGATCCAGCAGGTGCTGCTTCTGCTTCTAAATTTGTTAAAGCCATACGTAAGGCTTCATCCGCGGCTTTTTTCCAATTGTCTTCATGAATAAATTGGTTAAATGCTTGTCTCCCTCCACATCCATAAAAACCATTTTCACGACGATTGCCTTCAGCTGCGACCACAGATATAGAAAGTCGCACAAGGGGACGAATATCACGAACCAAATAACCATCTGCACGTAAAATTTCAACATGTTGTAGCGAGCCGGAAAGAGAAACAGTCACCTGATGCAATTTATCATTTTTAGCACGTAAATAGGCATCAATTTTTTGCAAAAGAGCACTTTTTTCTTCAAATGATGGAGCATCAAGGGGATTATGCGGTTGATAAAGCCTTTTGTTTGTTTGTTGAGGTGCTATGCTATAAGTCCCTGCATGATTATTATAGGTAACAGCTTTAGCAGCTTCACTGGCACGTTTGAGTGCAGCAGCTGATAACTCACTAGAGTGAGCATATCCAGTAGCCTCTCCAGCAACAACGCGTAGTCCAAATCCCATATCTTGATGAAATGAGCCGTTTTTAAGCTGTCCATTATCAAATAAAAGAGCTTCGCTTTCTGTGTACTCAAGGTAAAGCTCACCATCATCAGCATGATGAAGTGTTTCCTGTATAAGTGATTGCACTTTAGAGGAAGCAATATCAAAATGATCAATCAGCGATTTCATAAGAATTATCCTATTTTTATGGGGGCTCAGAAGATTTTTATCAATCTAATTTTAAGAATCTTTCAAAATATACGATGAGATTTTGATTGTTTAAAATGTATTGATTTCATTCATGTCGGTAAGGTTGCATAGGCGTCGCCAAGACCATGAAGGTCAACAAAACCTCCAATCCCTTGTTCCGGAGTTGTAAAGATAAAATAGGTTGCCATTTTTCCTTTTAAAAAGAGCTGCAATATGTCTTCTTTAAGAAAGGCTTCAGCAACACAATTATCACCAAGACAACGACGATATTCCATTCTGCCCATATTTTTATCGTCAATTTTAATTCCAACGCCAGGACGTAATTCAACGCGAATCGGAACAAAAACACGCATCAAAGCACCTTGCTTTTGAGGAAGTTTATAAAATGTAACGCGCAAGGTAATATCTTGACGCCCTTGTGTGTGAACGTTTTGTACAACTTCACACTGTATGTTAGGTGTACCTGGTGGTAGAGAACACACTTTTGTCCATGCACCATAGGTTTGCGGAGCAGGGACATCTTGTGCATAGGGTGTTTGTGCAAATGCATGACTGATAAAACTACTATAAAGCGTGTAAAGAACAGCACCAATAAAAAAAGTTTTTTTGAGTAATTTATAAAGTATCACAGAAAATCCTATCCGACTCAACACCCACAACCATGCATAGATTTACATAAAAAAATGAATTCCCCATAAAAAACCATAACACAAAATCAGTATTTACCCAAATATATTAATTCATATGATATATTTTTATGATACATTTGTAATGTGGAGAGAACGTTGATTGAAAAAATGTATTTTTATTGCCAATATTTCCATTTACTTTTAGGGGATACGTGCGAAAGAGATATTTCATATTTTCTCAAAAATACGATTGGTCTTAATGGGTCATTTCCATACGCTAGATAATATTTGTCAGATAATATTGGATTTGTGAATGACAGAAATGGAAAAGGGCTTTGAGTGGAATGTCAGTTTCAGAAGAGTTATCGGTTGTGAATGGTAAATCAACGCCACCAAAATCCGGTATTGGTGATTACATCACATTATTAAAGCCACGTGTTATGTCTCTTGTGGTCTTTACGGCTCTGGTTGGTTTGCTTGTATCGCCTGTTCCTATCAATCCGTGGTATGGTTTTTTAGCAATTTTATGTATTGCTGCTGGTGGCGGTGGTGCGGGAGCACTGAACATGTGGTATGATGCTGACATTGATGCTGTGATGGAACGGACTAAAAAGCGTCCTATTCCCATGGGTAAAATCAGCTCCCAAAAGGCATTTATTTTTGGCATGGTTCTTTCTATGCTCTCGGTATTGGTTATGGGGAGCTTCATTAATTGGTTTGCGGCATTTTTTCTTGCGTTTACGATTTTCTTTTATGTCGTTATCTATACAATTTGGTTAAAGCGTATCACACCACAAAATATTGTTATTGGTGGTGCTTCTGGGGCTTTTCCACCAATGATTGGATGGGCCGTGACAACAGGGACAGTGAGTATTGATAGCTTTTTATTATTTTTAATCATTTTTATGTGGACCCCCCCTCACTTTTGGGCTCTTTCTTTATTTTCATCTCTTGATTATGAGGCTGCAGGTATCCCTATGATGCCTAATGTACGAGGTGAACATTCAACAAAAAAACAGATTTTATTTTATACTGTTTTGATGGCATTGTGTGCTGCTGCTCCTTGCTTTACTGGTCTTGGCGGAATTTTTTATGGTATTTTTTCAACAATTTTAAGCATTATCTTTATTTATTTTGCCTATCGTTTATGGAAAGCTGATACACATAATGAAACTATTTTGATGGCCAAAAAAACGTTTTTCTTTTCGTTACTTTATTTGGCAGCTATCTTTGGAATTCTTTTGATTGAATCTCTTGTTTGGTATTTTATCGCTCTTTAGTTGCGTAAAATGAAAGAGCAAATTTTAAAAGAGCTTTTCTTCAAGAAAATGCTGTAAGAAAACACGATAGAGTGTGTTCTTATGCAAAAGATGATATTGCACGTTTTTTTACATTGCTTATTCATGTATAATAATAGGTTGTTTGAATATATAGCTAAAACTATAGAGATTAAGGATGATTTATGTCTGGACTTCCCCCTTTAACGATACGTCTTTGTGGTCCACGTGGATTTTGTGCAGGGGTTGATCGTGCTATCCAGATTGTTCTGCTTGCATTAAAAAAATATGGTGTTCCAGTATATGTTCGTCATGAAATTGTACACAACCGCTACGTAGTTGAGGGATTACAGCAACGGGGTGCTGTTTTTGTCGAAGAACTTAATGAGATTCCAGAAGAACATCGCAATCAACCAGTTGTTTTTTCTGCTCATGGTGTACCAAAATCTGTTTCAGAAGAAGCACGATACTATAATTTGTTTTATCTCGACGCAACATGTCCGTTGGTCTCGAAAGTTCATAAACAAGCGATACGACATCAACGTCATGGTCGTCATGTTATATTGATTGGTCATGCTGGTCATCCTGAGGTGATAGGGACAATGGGACAGCTTGAAGAAGGGGTTGTGACGCTTATTGAAACGATAGAAGATGCTTTGCATTATCAACCCAATGATCCAGATAAATTAGGATTTGTTACACAAACAACGCTTTCTGTTGAAGATACTGCAGGAATTATCGATATATTACAACAACGTTTTCCTACATTAGCAGCACCAGCGGCTGAATCAATTTGCTATGCTACAACGAATCGACAAGATGCGGTTAAAGCAGCGGCAAAGGGGAGTGATTTGTTTTTGATTGTTGGAGCACCAAACTCTTCTAATTCACGACGTTTAGTAGAGGTTGCCGAAAAGTCTGGTGCGCGGCAAGCTATTTTAGTTCAGCGCGCTGATGAAATTAATTTTGAAAACCTAAAATCTCTTTCTATAGTCAGTCTTTCAGCAGGGGCTTCGGCTCCTGAAATTATTATTGATGAAATTATTTCAGCATTTCGTGAGCGTTATGATGTCACAATAGAATTAGCTGAAACAGTGGTAGAAACGGAAAAATTTTTAGTGAGTCGCGAATTACGCGACGTCATTTTAACGTCTCAAGATATGGCTTTCGTTAATGGTCAAGCAAATAATGCAAAAAATGAAAATCAGAATACAGACATGTCTACAACGAAAGCAGAATAATGGCCGTTTATACAGATATTCACCCAAATGATTTAAAAGTGTTTTTAACACGTTATGCAATAGGATCACTTTTGTCTTATCAAGGTATAGAAGAGGGGATTGAAAATTCTAATTTTATGTTAGAGACAACACAAGGGCGATTTATTTTAACACTTTATGAAAAGCGTATTTCAAAAGATGATTTACCTTTTTTTTGTCGCTTGATGCAGCATTTAGGACAGCGTGGAATTCCTTGTCCTCAACCTGTTATTCAAAATGATGGAATGATGATCTGTGAACTAGCAGGACGTCCTGCTGCTATTATTACTTTTCTGGAAGGAGAGTGGATCCGCCAGCCCAATATAGATCATTGTGGCGAAGTGGGGACGGGGTTAGCACAATTACATTTAGCAGGACAGGATTTTACACTCAGTCGTAAAAATACTCTTTCTGTTATGGATTGGAAGGTATTGTGGCAACGTTGTCAAACCAAAGAAGATGCATTGTTAAAAGAATTTGGACAAAAAATTGAGTTGGAATTGGCTTTTTTACAGGAAAATTGGCCATGTAATTTACCAATAGGCATTATTCATGCAGATTTATTTAATGATAACGTTTTTTTTGTGAATCATCGTCTTTCTGGGATGATAGATTTCTATTTTGCTTGTAATGACTTTTTTGCTTATGATTTAGCGATCTGTTTAAATGCTTGGTGCTTTGAGCCTGATCATTCCTATAATCTTACCAAAGCACGTAAGTTATTGGAAAATTATCAAAAAATAAGACCATTGATCCCTTTAGAATTGGACAAGATGGTCTTATTAGCTCGTGGTGCATCTCTACGTTTCTTACTCACACGTCTATATGATTGGTTTAATACACCGCCTAATAGCTTTGTTATTAAGAAAGATCCATGGGAGTATTGGCACAAGCTTTGTTTTTTCAGTAATGTAAATTCGCTAAGTGAATTAGGTTTTTAAATTTTATGGCAACTCAACAAAAAGTCGTTGAAATTTATACAGATGGTGCTTGCTCAGGGAATCCTGGAGTTGGAGGATGGGGAGCAATTTTACGCTGGAATGGTCATGAACGGGAGCTTTATGGCGGTAAGATCCATACGACAAACAATCAAATGGAACTCATGGCGGCAATTTGTGCATTAAAGGCGCTTAAAGAGCCCTGTTTGGTCGATCTTTATACAGACTCAGTTTATGTACGTAACGGTATATCTAAGTGGATTGAAGATTGGAAAAAGAATAATTGGCGCACTGCATCAAAAAATCCTGTTAAAAATATGGAGCTATGGCAAGCTCTTGAGGATGCTAGTTCTTGTCATACAGTTAGATGGCACTGGGTAAAAGGGCATGCGGGACATCCAGAAAATGAACGCGCAGATGCCCTTGCTCGCAAAGCAATTACTCAATATCGTGAAAATGGACGTTTTCCAGCATAATTGCTTTTTGAGAGCTTTTTCTTTTATCACGGAGACGCAAGAGGGGTTGGCTGCGTATGGAATATGAATGTTCCACTTAAGGCGTGATCTTTAAAAGCAACTGTATAAAAAATTTTTTGGTTTATTTCTTCTGGTGTGAAATAGAGTGGAGCACTGAAGAGTGTATATTCTGCGTTATCACTGACTTTTCTTGCTGCTCCAATTTGCATTTCTCCTCCATCTAAAAAGAGAGAGGAAGGAGTGGTTTTGTTGTTATTTTGTATTTTTATAAGAAGGGTACTATTATTTTTTTCAGCACTTATTTTTAGTGCATTCTGCGTCATGCGGGGCAAAGAATTTTGCGCCTTTTTTAAGAAGGAAGCAGGAAGCTGTTTATTTTTAAGAGCAGATGGCGAAAAATCAAAGTTAACAGTAAATGGAAGACAGATTTTGTGACATAATCCAAGAGTGAAAGCACCACTTAAATTTTTGCTTGAACCAGAAAGATTGAAGGGCAATATTACTTTATCTTTATAACCTAATGACCAATCATTTTCTGTTTCAAAAAGCTGTGGAGTAGGATAAAAGATTTCATAAGAAATCTGTTGGTTGAAATTAAAAAATGGTGCCATGCCAGAATTACCTGGATTACGCCAGTAAGTTTTCCATCCTGGTTTAAGCTCAATTTCAATAATGCCTTCTCTTATTCCAGAAAGAGAAGGTTCAGTGATCGCTAATCGGATACGACCACCCTCTGATTCATACCAAGATGTTGCGAAAAGCTGGAGTTTTTGTTCTGTTTGAGCATTTACAGGAATGTTAAGTAATTCTAAAACTATGAATGTTAAGCTTAAAGTAACTAAAAGCTTTTTATAAAAGAAAGTTGCGATATTTTGTAAATTTGTAAATATATAACTTTTTTTCATTGGAGTTTTATTTTCCTAGTGTGCTAAATGAACAAATTTTTATCATGTCAATTATGGAGAATAACAGATTAATGAAGCGGTGTAATGGCTTTTTAGGTGGACAATTACTCATAGCAATGCCTGGGATGAATGACAAACGCTTTATTCGTTCTGTTATTTATATTTGTGCGCATTCTGATGCCGGTGCGATGGGCATCATTCTCAATCAATTGCATCACATTGATTTTCCAGAGCTTTTGCTTCACTTAGGAATCATAGACAGTGGCCAAAAAAAAAGTCTTTCTGAACCAATAAAACAGTTTCCAGTTCGCTATGGTGGTCCTGTTGATCCTTCGCGTGGTTTTGTCCTTCATTCAGATGATTATGCTTGTGAAGAAACTGTTTTTATTGCGGATAAGATCTGTTTTACTGCGACAATTGATATATTAAAAGCGATCAGTTGCGAACAAGGTCCGCAACATGCACTGGTCGCATTAGGCTATGCTGGATGGAAAGCGGGGCAACTTGAGGCAGAAATTTCTACAAATGGTTGGCTAATCAGTTCTACATCACCTAGTTTTCTTTTTGAAAGCGATTTAAGCTGCAAGTATGATAAAAGTTTAACACGCATGGGTATCGATCCAACTTATCTTGCTTCTGAAATGGGACACGCGTAGAGTTTTTTCTAAGCTTTTTAACTTTACACGTTATTTTATCCCTTATGTTTTTATTTTATAAGGGAAATGGCTCTGAACGAGCGTAATTAATTCTTCTATGGCAATCGGTTTCGTCACAAGTGTACTTTGAACATATTTACAGCCTTCTTGACGGAGGAAGATTGCTTCTTTTTCATTTTCAACACCTTCTGCGATAATTTGCAAATTAAGATCTGTTGCCATATTAATGATAGACTTTAGAACAATTTTCTTCTTAAGAGAGTCGATTGAGATAAGTGAACGATCAAGTTTAACCATATCAAATGGATAACGTACGAGATAGGTCAGAGACGAATAACCTGTTCCAAAATTATCGAGTGCGAGATTCATTCCAAGTGTTTTAATTTGTTCAAGAAAGTGCGCTGATTGTTCAGGATTATTTCTTAAGACAAATTCAGATATTTCAATCATCAGACGCCCTTTGTGGAGCGGATGGCGAAGCAAAGCGGCACGCAATTGACTGATAAAACGAGGATGAATCATTTCTGCGCTTGGTAAATTAATTGAAATAAAGAAAGATTGTTGGGAAAACTTTTCTTGTACATTTATAAGATCAATAATGGCATTATCGATGATAAATTGTGACAAATCCATAACAATTTGTTCATTTTCTACGATTTTTATGAAATCAGAGACATTTAAATTTCCATAAGTGGGATGATGCCATTCTACAATTGTTTCAAAACCAATAATATGTCCGTCTGATAAATTAAGAATAGGATGGTAGAGGATTTTCATCTCATTACGTTTTATGGCATAATGGACATCTTTCTCCAGAGTATTATGTTCGAGACCCAAAGTGCGAAAATTAGGACGAAAAGGTTCAATATGGTTCCCACCCATTTGTTTTGCGCGAATCATCGCTAACTCACTATCATTAAAAATATCTTTAGCCGTCGACCGGCTTTCACTCCATGTAACCAATCCGATAGAGGTTGAAAGGATTATTTTATTTTCTGAAAGTGAAATAGGTGCTGAAATTGTTTTGTGCAAATGATCTGCAAATGCTGCAATTTTTTGTGGTTCGGTTTCACTGAGTAAAATAATTGCAAAGCGGTCTGCTGAAAGACGCGATAAGGTGTCTTGAAAGTTAATGAGACGATTTAAACGACGTGCGATTATAAGCAGTACAGTATCCCCAACTGCTATGCCTAATTTGCGATTAATTTGGCGAAAATTGTCAAAATCAATCATAAAGACAGTTGGTCTAATTTTGATATTTGCTTTCGCTAAAGAGGTATAATTTTGTAGTCTATCAAAGAAAATTTGTTGGTTAGGAAGTCCAGTTAAGCTGTCGTGGATTGCATCATGCAATAAGCGTTCTTCGGATTTTTTATGGTTAGTAATATTGACAATGGTTCCAATGACACGTGTGATTTTTCCATCTTTTTGCATAGCCGGACGTGCACGAAGAGAAAACCAATGATAATAACCACCACCGGAAGAAAGCCGAAAAATTTGATCAATGCGCCCTTTTTTATTTTTAAGAATGATATCCAATACGGCTTGAAAGCGTTCACGATCATCATGGTGCAAGGCTGAAATCCAGTTGCGCATAGGTCCATTGAGGTTATGAATTTCAGTACCAAAAAGGGTTGCCATGTTTGGATGTACAACAATACGATCACGCTCAATATTCCAATCCCAAATAATATTTCCAGCTCCCTTTGCTGCGAGTACTTGTTGTTCAAGGTCGGAAAATATTCCTTCATGGAAAGCGTCATTAGAAAAAGTTTGTTGCAGGACAGTAAAGCTTATGAGAAGAACAATGAGCACTAATCCTCCCGCTAATGCTGGCTGGATAATATCATTGTTTAAATGTCCAGCTATGCAGGCATAGGCTCCAACACACCAAAAGCTAATGAGCAACCATGTTGGAATAAGCATAATGGCGCGGTCATAGCTTCTGATTGAGAAATAGATGATTAATATTATACCAAGCACAGCGGTAAGGCCAAAAGACAAACGCGCAATTCCAGCTGCTCTGATGGGATCATAAATAGCAAAGGCTCCTAGACTGCAAAACGCAATGGTCCAAGCGATAGCACCGTAACTAAAATGATAATGCCAGCGGTTAAGGCTGAGATAGGTAAAAAGAAAAATGAAGAGTGTAGCAGTAAGTGCTACTTCTGTACCAGCACGCCAGATTGGTTGGGTTGTGAGTGTAACTGCAAAGAATTTATTTAAAAAGTTGAAGTCAATACCAATATAAAAAAGCACTGCCCAAGCAACTGCCGCTGTTGCAGGAAACAGCCCTGTTCCACGGACGACGAAGAGAACAGCTAACAAAAGCGCTAAGAGACCTGATATCCCAAGAAGAATACCATGATAAAGCGTATAAGAATTAATTGCATCTTTATAAGCTTCAGGTTGCCATAAATAGATTTGCGGTAGATTTGCAGAGTTAAGTTCGGCCACAAATGTAATAACAGCACCAGGGTTAAGGGTAATACGAAAGATATCAGAGTTTGCACTAAGTTGACGATCGAGGGAAAAACCTTCGCTTGGCGTTATGGATTGAATCCTTGATGATCCAAGGTCTGGCCAAAAAAATCCAGAACGTGCCATGCGGTAATGGGGGGCAACGATGAGACGATCAACTTGTTCATCTGTTGGATTTGCAAGAGAAAAAACTGCCCAATTTCCGGAAAATTTTTCATTTTTTGCCTGCACTTCAATACGCCATACAATACCATCTGGTCCTGGTGCTGTACTTGTTTGAAAAATAGAGTTGTTTGTATGGTGAATTTCAATTGCTTTTGAGAGATCAAGAGCAGCATCTTGAGAAGAAATTTTAACTGGTTCAATTGCTTGTGCTGATGTAAGATGGACAAAAGAACTAACGACTACAATGAAAATGATGTCAATTATTTTACGCAAACTCTTCACAATGTCCCACTCTCAATATTTTAGGATGTTTAATTTTCATTTCGACTTTTGAGAAAAAACGTCCACCTTTTATAATTTATTTACATAATAAATTGTTATCACTTTTTCTTAAGTTATGTGATTTTATATACAAATAGACCACACACCCATTTGCTTCAATGGAACCTGAAGCGAATGAAGTTTTATATTTTAAAAGGGCAAAGTTAAACCATGAATTTCCAGATTTCACGGATATACCTTCACTTATTAGAATCTTTATCACATGAAGTATGAATTGGGTAGTTTTGTACGCCTATTTGCCCAATATTTCCAAAACTTATTTAATGAGGAGAGCTTTTGTGGTAAATTTTATGATAAAATATGTGATGTTATTGTGATGCTGCTTTGAAAAGAAGTTTTTACTTTAGCTTGTATGAAAGAGTTGACGTTAAATCATCAAAATTTATGAGGGGTCCTACAGGTCCGACAGCAGTTAGTGTTGGAGTGGAGTTTGTAAAAAGACGATGTGCTAAATCAGTTAATCTTTTAGGAGTGATGAGATTGAGGCGTTCAATTG
The DNA here is from genome assembly GCF_042197325.1 of Bartonella sp. AA16NXGY. Classification (NCBI taxonomy): domain Bacteria; kingdom Pseudomonadati; phylum Pseudomonadota; class Alphaproteobacteria; order Hyphomicrobiales; family Bartonellaceae; genus Bartonella; species Bartonella sp. AA16NXGY. Next base: position 111,083 of record NZ_JBHIRR010000001.1, read on the forward strand.
TTTCCGATATTGGAATTGGTCGACCATAAAGGAGTATTTGGCGAGCAATGAGATGTGCTTGACTAGAGGGATTTTCCTGTGACATTGTCAGATTTGCACGATATTGCGTTTGTGCTCGTTGCAGTTCGTTGGCGTGAATATTTTTGCTGACCTTGGAAAGTTCATCAAGAATCACAGGAATAAGTTCTTTGAGCCCTTCTTGTCCGGTAGCTGCGTGAACACCAAAAAGCCCAGTATCTGAAAATCCCCAATGAAAAGCATAAATAGAATAGCATAATCCACGTTTCTCTCTTACCTCTTGAAAAAGACGTGAAGACATACCACCACCAAGAATGATAGAAAGAATTTGGGCTGCATAAAAATCACGCGCGTGATAAGCACGTCCTTCAAACCCTAGAACAACTTGTGTATCCATTAAATCGCGATATTCACGAAAGTCGCCACCGACATAATTTGCAAGATTAGTAAGAGGTGCGGTTGAATGGGAGCGAAAAGTACCAAGACGACTTTCAACTTCTCGCAAGAAACTTTCGTGCTTTACAGCTCCTGCAGCAACGACAATCATACGATCTGCACTATATTGTTTATTGATGAAATCATGGAGATCAGTAGATGTAAATGATTGAATAGTTTTAGCTGTTCCTAAAATAGAGCGTCCAAGGGATTGATGACGAAAGGCTGTTTCTGTAAAGTGATCAAAAACAATGTCATCAGGAGTGTCATGGGCAGCACCAATTTCCTGAAAGATTACTTGTTTTTCTCGTTCTAGTTCATCGTCGTCAAATTTTGAATGCATTAAAATATCGGCTAAAATATCTATAGCAAGTGGGATATCGCTTTTAAGAACACGTGCAAAGTAAGCTGTTGTTTCAATACTGGTTGTAGCATTGATTTCACCGCCAACATCTTCAATATCGGTTGCAATTTGAAAAGCAGTACGGTTTTCGGTTCCTTTAAAAGCCATATGCTCAAGAAGATGAGCAATACCATGCTGTGTGGAGGTTTCATTGCGTGAGCCCACTTTAACCCATATTCCGAGGGCAACACTATCAATTTGTTGCATTGTATGTGTGGCGATAGTCAAACCATTACTAAGGCGACATATATCTACATCCATGTATTTACAACTCCATTAAATAAGCTAAATACCTCATTGTAAGGGTATCAGAATATTCTTGATTTAAATTAATGCAGCTAACTTTAATAAGATGCACGCGATTTTAAAGAAATATAATCTTTTACTATTTTTTCATCATTAGCAAGATTTATAAAATGTTCTTCGTGTTTCATTACATCATTGAGATGAGATGGCCATGGAGCATGAAGGCCACAAGCACTTTTAATAGTATCAGGAAATTTAGCTGGATGAGCCGTGGCAAGAACGATCATTGGAATATGCGGTTTTTTGTTTTCACGCGCTACTTGAAGAGCGACCGCTGTATGTGGATCAACAAGATAGCCACTTTCCTTATAGACACTATCAATTGTTTGAGCTGTTGCAGCCATGTTGCTTTTTCCAGCGGAAAATAGGGAACGAATATTTTTGAGTTGCTTTTCATCAAGAGTAAAGAGACCCGTTTTTTTCAAGTTTTCCATTGCATTGCGAATCCACATTGGATCACGATTGCCACTTTCAAAGAGCAAACGTTCAAAATTAGAAGAGACCTGAATATCCATAGAAGGTGATGTTGTATGGACTATTGGTTGTGTTTTGTAAGTACCACTGGTCAATGTACGTACAAGGATGTCGTTATCATTCGTTGCGATGACCAGTTGAGCAATGGGTAATCCCATACGGGCTGCGACATAACCTGCAAAAATATCACCAAAATTTCCAGTAGGAACAGTAAATGAAACAGCTCTATCAGGTGCTCCTAAAGAAAGTGCAGATGAAAAATAGTAAACAATTTGCGCCATGATACGCGCCCAATTTATAGAATTAACACCTGAAAGTGCTCTTTTTTTACGAAAATTGTGGTCATTAAACATTGCTTTGACAAGAGCTTGGCAATCATCAAAATTTCCTTCAATGGCAATGGCATGAACATTGGAACAATGATTGGTTGTCATTTGCCGTTGTTGAACAGGCGATACACGTCCTTTAGGAAATAAAATAAAAATATCTGAGTGTTCTTTTCCAGCAAAAGCCTGTATTGCAGCTCCTCCTGTATCACCTGATGTTGCAGCAATAATCGTTGCACATCTATTTTTTTCAGTCAAAACATAATCCATCAGTCGAGAAAGAAACTGCATTGCTACATCTTTAAAAGCTAAAGTAGGACCATGAAAGAGTTCAAGGATAAATTCATCTGCTCCAGTTTGTCGTAACGGACAGATTGCTGGATGGTGAAAGGTTGCATAAGATTCAGCGATCATATTTTCAAAAGCTGTATATTCGATTTCGTTATTCACAAAGGGCCACAGAATAGTTTTAGCAATTGTTGTATAGGACTGACCACGAAGTGCTCGTAACGCATCAAATGATAGCTGAGGAAATTTATCTGGCAAATAAAGTCCCCCATCACTTGCCAACCCTGTCATGATTGTTTCCGTAAAGCTTAAAGCAGGAGCTTCACCTCTCGTGCTGATATATTCCATAAGTCTTATCCTTTTTTTATTTCTGGCAAATTGATGAAGTTATTTATTTCACGTTTTTCATAATATTTAAATTATTAAATGGATAGAGCTTCTTTTCTTCTTTTTAATTCAATAATGAAAGGAAATAGCCTTAAGCATTTTTATTTTTGAGATATAAACGCCAAATGTTCACAGAAAATCTGTTACAGTCAAAATTTTTTTCTCTATTATTCATTCACTTAAATTTTACAACGTATCTTCACTTGTACACCTTCTTAAATAATAAAATTAAATAGATAGAATGGTATTTATTGAAGAACTTTTGTATAAAACTCAATCATTCATAGTTATTTTATGCTCTTAATACTTTGTAACAATTAAATCTGCTAAACTGAATGTTAAAATGATACATCTCAGAACTCACATTGGAAGATTTATAAGGTAATTTTATGGCACTTCGTGCGCAAATCTATACTTTGAATAATCTTTTTTAGCTTAATTTATCACTTTGTATAATAATAGATATTATATTTGTGCTATACAGTATGGTAACCTAAAGTTTATCCATAGAAAACATACAACAGCCTGCTAAATGATGGGAAGCAGGCTGTAAAGTATTTTCATTTTAAATAGAAAAAAATAACTAAGTATCTTTGAATTATTTGCCTTTAATTTTTCCTATTGCCCATCCGATTATCCCGCTAAATATGGCCATAACAGATCCAGTCAAGAATCCAAAACCCAAAGCTCCTACTGTAGAAAAAACTCCTAGCGTAATTGGTTCAAACACTTTCTCAAATTTTCCTTCAAAGGCAGATTCACTTTTTGCTTTATGAGTGAAACTTGGGACATAAAGAGCAGCTATATCGATAGCTTTTTTCTTTCCTTGTTCTATTAAAGAGACAGTTTCCCATTGAGTATCATTTTTCAAATGATTGGCATGAACATTTATAACTTGTGAAAGCAGAAAAGCAACTGCTATAAAAATATTTAATACGTAAGTTTTCAATACTTTAATCATAGTTTACCACCAATACTTTTATTTTAATCTGAATTGAATAGATGCATCGGCAGAATTAGTGCACATTGAGAGAAACAGAAGCATTTAAAGCTTTTTTCACTCTTAGTGTGATAATTCATTAGTTTTTGTCATCAACAATGGATAAACACGGAATATGTTCATAGTTTATATTTCATATGAGAAGGTCTTATTCTGATGAAATTTCAATTTTAACGAGATTTAAAATACAATATTATTTTACTTATTATCCATCCTAAAAACATGCCTATCGTACTTGATGCATATCCAAGTGCCATCCCCATACCAAAAGCCCCGAGTGTAAGAGGTTCAACAACCTTTTCAAATTTTCCTTCAATAGTAGCTTCATTACCCACTCCACGATTTAGACTAGGTCTATAGAGAGAAACGGTATGGACTGCATCCTTTCTTTTCTGTTCTATTGCAGAAACAAAAATATTCTCACGATGAGTACTATTTTGTAAAGAGTTTGCATGCACATTTACAACCTGAGAAAGAGAAAAGGCAGAAATAATGAAAATACTTAATATATGATTTTTAAATAATTTAACCATAATTTACCTCAAATATTTATACTATTCAATATATATGCGTAAATTTATACTTAATTTATAATTTGGATATTTGGATGTAATCTACAACATTTATATTTTGTAGCATAATGAGCTTCATTATGTAATTATTTACAATGAATTATAGCCACATAATAAAGCTATTATTATAGAGTTCTAGACGAGGTTGAATTATTTGAACATCAATACTATGTCCTTTATCCAACTTATTATCGATCCTATAAAGCTCATTACATGTCCAGTAAACAATAGCCCCATTCCTATAGTCATAGGCTCAACGACCTTTTCAAATTTTCCTTCACCTATTGTTCCATGTTCTGTTTGATAATTTACAGACGGAGCATAGAAAGCAGTCGTAGAAACTACATCGGATTTCGCATATTTTACTTGTTCCATTGGGAAAACAGAAAATTCCTCTTTTGGATTATCGTTTTTCAAATAGTTTGCATTAACATTTACAGTTTGTGAAATAAAAAAAGTGCTCGCTATAAAAATGCTTAAAATATAATTTTTAAATATTTTTACCATAACTTTACCTCAAATATTTTTAAGTTATATATGTAAGAAATATACATAATGTTTATGTATATCACACTATATACAAGACATATAGTTCAATATGTATTTTTAGTCAATAATAAAAATACATATAAAAATATAACTATAATTTTTATAAACGTTATTGTAAAAAAGTAACAGTAATAATTACAAATTATATTTTTTAAAAACTTTATACAATATTTTATTATGTGTTATATATAAAATAACATATGGTTATCGTATAATTTTTATAAAATGACATTAATATATTTTTTAAATACATTTATAGATAATAAAATTGATCAAAATTTTTACATATTAAATATATAAAAAATTATTTATTATCGATAGTATAATAGAAAAAATGAAAATTATGATGTGGTTATAAAAATATTATTAACAATTAAAATATGAATGGACACGCTAAAATTTTATTATTTATAGTATTTATTATAGATAGTCATTATTGTAGAATGTGTGTTCTATAGATATTATTAAATTATTATTCAATGGTTATTTAATTGCATCGTGATATCAGAATAATAATTCTTACTTTACTATTAAATATATACATTTATCTTATAGATAATAATATGTTATAGATACTAAAAAATGTACAATTTTCTCATAGTGTAAAGTAGAGCTCGAATTGGATAGAGATAAATGATATTATCTTTTTATCGCCAATGTGAACAGCATATTACTATGATGCAAGGCAGTGTATAGAAGAATATAATTTAGACATATTTATGAGTGCCGAAAGATCAGCATTAGATAATATTTTCAACACTTTCTTCTTTCCAAACTGAAAAGCCGCTTTTATTTTTAGAAAGTGGATTACTTTTGAAAAGATCTGATTTCATTGCTTATTTAAAAAGGCTATTAAGTGCTTTCGGAAAATTTTAAGCAACTATTGGTATCGCTGTCGCTTGTTTAACATGATTATATGTTTCATATTTATGTGCTTTTTTAAAGAAACCGTTCTCAAGGTACTCAAGCCTATTTTGCAATGATAGATATGATGATAAAGCCCCCATAATATAAAATTCTTAGGGCATCAGAATTTTTGACGTTTATAAAGAAGAAAGATGGCATTGCCATACACTTTTCTCGCTCCTAATGTTGCTACAATTTTTGCCTTTTGAGATGATTCATTAAAAGGCATTTTTATTTCTTTATTTATTTAATTCAGCATATCTAGGTTTGAAATGAGAGAATCTTACAATATTCGGTTTTTTTGCTTAATTTGAATCATGATAAATTATGATTATAAATCAATATATTGTCTGTAAATTACTTGGTATGAAATATTTTTTATAAAATGCACATCTTCATAAGAGTGTATTCTTTTTGTTTTTTGTAATCTTAGGGAGGTTGTACCAATTGATGCTGTTAAAATACTATTTAAGCAGCAAAGTAAATAAGCCTTCAACAAGTTTATGAGATTTGGATTGAGTAAATATAAGCCTTTGTAACTCAACAAGGACGCATTTGTCATTTTCAATAAAGTCTTGTGTTCCATAGATTCCGCGAATTTTAATATTTTTTCCATGATCAATAGGCACATCCCTTACAATTTTACCATAGTATGTGATTTTTTTGATCAGATGAAAGAGGCTAGCAATTCTCACATCTTATCGAGCAAGGCATCGTAATATTCCTTTTTTGACAAATATAATAATTTATCAGGATGAGCTGCTGAGGTTGGGAGTGGGATATCGGAGTTGAGATAGATAAGCAGGGTTTAATTTTCATGAGTTGGCACCCCTGTTTTTGGCTTTTTTTTAAGTACGTGCAATGGTTAACAGACTTATGATTTCAATGAGGTGCTATATTTTTCCTTCACATTGAGATGCAATTCACCCGTGTCGTGAATTACGCATTTATTGAAGTTATTATAAAAGGAGCAGCGAGAAGAGCAGGACATTTGAATAAAAATGCTTCTTACAAGAGTTTACAAATTGATATATTCAAGAGATTTTTTATAATAGATCTCGCCATACTGCCATTGCTTCTAAGACTTCTCCTAAATGAGCATGTTTTGCAATAACTGTTTCTGCACCAGCTTCTGCAAGTGCATTAGAGTGGCCAAGATAGCTATGTGATCCTCCCGTAAAGCCGATGACACGCATGCCTGCTGCTATGGCTGCGTGTACACCATGAAGTGAATCTTCTATAACGATAGTGTTTTGGGGCTCTGCCTGTAATTGTTGTGCGGCAAAAAGGAAAACATCAGGGGCTGGTTTCGTTCTTTTTGTTCCAACTTCAGGTGCTGAAAATATTTTACCTTCAAAAAGGTCATAGAGATCAACCGTGATGAGCATCTCTTTTATATCTACGCTTTTTGCATTAGAGCAGATACAGTAGGGATAGCGTGTTTGGATAATTTCTACAGCTTCTCTTACATCATCAATAGCCCGTAATTTAGTTTTTATTTGTGTACGAAAAATATTAGTCATTTGATCTATGAGATGAGCAGAAATAGGTTTTTCTGTTTCCTGTTCAACGTGTTTAAGAATATCGCGAAAGATAAGCCCTGCAAAACGCTCACTCAATTCTTCGGGTGATATTTCATATCCTGTTTGTTTGAGCAATTGAGATCCAATTTTTGCTGCAAGATATTCAGAGTCGACGAGAACTCCGTCACAATCAAAAATAATAAGATCTATCTGAGGCATAAGATATTCCTTTACATGTTACGAGATGGACAACTTTCATGAAAACGATATTGAGAAGATCTTATTTCATAAAAATACGCTTTGAAAATGATTCTTAATTCTTTTACGAAATAAAAGATATGGGAACAGTACATTGAAAAAAAAATTAAGGTTTCATTCATATGAAAGTTTTTTTTTACTAAAAAAACAAAAACAATCATCAATTTTGTAGAACTTTAACGATACGTTTACGCTATTTTGTAAATATAGATGGGTAATGCGGGCCTATAAACTATTTTGGTTGATTATAGGGCAAATTCAGTTAATTTTGTTGGGTTTTTCATGACAGTTATTCAGCTTCAAAAAGATTTCCTTCGTACTCCCTCACAAATGCCATGGCGCAATAAAATTTTTAAAGGAGATTGTGTTTCCGTTTTAGAAAAACTTCCAAAACATTCTGTTGATATGATTTTTGCGGATCCACCCTATAATTTGCAATTGGATGGAGCTTTATACCGTCCAGATCATTCGCTTGTTGATGCGGTTGATGATGCATGGGATCAGTTTGAGAGTTTTGCTGCTTATGATGCTTTTACTCGTGCATGGTTGCTTGCTTGTCGTCGTGTATTAAAACCCAACGGAACACTTTGGGTTATCGGATCTTACCATAATATTTTTCGGGTTGGGACGGCATTACAAGATTTAGGTTTTTGGATGCTTAATGATATTATTTGGCGCAAGAATAATCCGATGCCTAATTTTCGAGGGCGCCGTTTTCAAAATGCTCATGAGACGCTTATTTGGGCCGTGCGAGATCAAAAAGATAAAAAGTACACATTTAATTATGATGCCTTAAAAGCGGCAAATGAAGATCTACAAATGCGTTCAGATTGGCTTTTCCCTCTCTGCACTGGAGCTGAACGTTTAAAGGATGATTCGGGGCGTAAATTACATCCAACACAAAAACCGCAAGCGTTATTAGCGCGTATTATTATGGCTTCTAGTAAACCTGGTGATGTTATTCTCGATCCGTTTTTTGGTTCGGGAACAACAGGTGCTGTTGCCAAGCTTTTAGGGCGTGATTTTGTTGGGATTGAACGCGAGCAAGATTACATCGATGCAGCATGTGAGAGAATTGCGGCGGTTCAACCTTTAGCGCAACCAGAACTAGCGATTTTGGATAGAAAAAAAGCAGAACCGCGCGTAGCATTCAACAGTTTGCTTGAAGCAGGTTTACTCTATCCTGGAGAAGTTCTGTATGATCGTAAGAAGCAAGTATCTGCTATTGTAAGAGCTGATGGTACGATTATGCATGGTGGTGAAGCGGGCTCAATTCACGCAATGGGAAGAAAGGCTCAAGATTCGCAGAGTTGTAATGGTTGGACCTTTTGGTATTATGAGGAAAATGGACGGTTGAAGTCCATAGATCATTTAAGAATGATCATACGTTCACAAATGTTAAAAACGGGTGTTTTATGAACTAAGCTGATCGCTTCATTCTATTGACCACCAATATACCTGATCTTGATTGAGATGGACGTGAGGGTGTTTTAGCCTTTCTTAGATGTTTTTTATTGACACACTAAATCTCGCTTGTAAGCGACAAGCGAGTATTTTATGCTTCTTTTAGAAGAAATTAAAATGAGAAATTTTCAATCTATGTTCTCATTTTAGTTCCAAAACAGTAAAATTTCAATATAAGCTTATAAAAATGAAATATCAGAATTAAAAGGTTCATTCAGAAGTTCAAAATTAAGTGCTTTTTTGAATACGTACATCTGTAAAGTGCATATAATATATTGATTATAAAGATAATTTAGCGCAACTCATATCGAATTGCCCTCGGAATATCGTCAAGTTTTCTTATTTCAAATTTGTTCCATATTGAATCGATGAAAATTACTTTCTTGCATGTCATAAACGGGGTTGGCGTGTGAATAAAAATTGTTAACGAAAGAACTAAAAGTACCTCTTATGAACCGTTTCACGTACCAAGGGATGTTGAGGGGGCTGGTAAATATAACGATGGTGCCGACTTACTCCTTCATAAGCGAAAAAAGGATAGATCCTGAAATTTAAATCTAAAGCTTCTAAGCGTTTCTATCGCTCCTTAATTTTTGTCTGTAGAAAAAATTGGTTATTTCATTTTTTAAAATTTTTCTTTTACAGATTAATAAATGATCGCTAGAGATACAAAAGTCTCCATTAGAAAACATTTTTATGAATAGGGAAGGTTATTTAAATCTAAAAGAATTGGGAAGTGCTACGGAAATGGCTTTTTTCATAACAGTAGGTAATGCTTCTTCGGCAAGATGTTGAATGTTACACCACCAACCATTTTCACAATTCATTTCATGAACATCTTCGGTATAGTAAACATCAAGTTTTAGAGAAAAGTGAGTAAAAACATGCGTAATTTGTCCTTTGAATTGCCAATTGGCAGTAAAGGGTGCGTTTTGTAGCCCATTTTCGTTGTTTATGCCAATATTGTTAGGAATTTGGGTCATTCCACCAAGGAGCTTTTGCGTCTGTCGTTTTTCCAAATAAATTTGTTTCTTTTTATTAAGGACCACAAAAGCAATACCTGTTTTTGAAGGGCGTTCTTTTTTAGGGGCTTTAACTGGAAAAGACTCCGGTTGTTGCATCTTTTCTGCTTTGCATAAACATTGAAGAGGGCAGGTATAACAAGATGGTTTGCGTGGAGTACAAATTGTTGCTCCCAAATCCATCATTGCTTGAGCAAAGTCACCAGGACGATTTAAAGCAGTAATTTTTTGTGTTTTTTCTTTAATTTCAACTTTTGCTTTTTGCAATATTGAAGTGATAGCAAAAAGTCGCGCTACCACACGTTCGACATTACCATCAACCACTGCTACAGGGTGGTTAAAAGCAATCGCAGCAATGGCTGCGGCAGTATAATCTCCAATACCGGCTAGAGTTCGCAATTCTTTTACAGATTGTGGAAATTGTCCCGCGTAGTTTTCAACAAGCTGTCGCGCACATTTTTTAAGATTACGTGCGCGTGAATAATAACCAAGTCCAGCCCATGCTTTCATGATATCATCTTGGGAGGCTTTTGCTAAAGAGGAAAGATCAGGCCATAGTTTTAGAAACTTTTTAAAATAAGGCTTAACTGTTTCAACGGTTGTTTGTTGAAGCATGATTTCAGAAAGCCAAACTTGATAAGGATCAGGACGGATACCTTGTTTTTGCTTTTCGGGGGTAATCCGCCATGGAAGATGTCTGTGATTTTGATCGTACCAAGCAAGGAGGTGCGAAGAAATTTCATACATGATTGCTTTCAAGCATAGGGAGATATAAAATGCAAAAGAAAAAATTATTTATTTTGTAATTCATGTTTTTTGCTCTTTTATTGTCAAGGCTCTGGTGAGAAAAGGCTTTTTATTTTGTTGATATTTCATAAATTGAGGAGGCAACAATTTTTAGATGAAACAAATGATTTTAATTTAGTAAGCGGTTGAACAATGATCTAAAAATGAGAAAACAACTTAAAAAACGTATCTTTTATTCTCTTTCTGAGGCGGTATACAAAATACTTGATCCAGTTTTACGCAAACGGACAGGGCTTAATGTAGCGCTTATAGAACATTGGCCACAGATTGCGGGCTATGATATCAGTGAACATACAATGCCGCTTAAAATTATTTGGAAACGTCGTGCAGATCAAGATGAAGTTTTTCAGCCAGCAACACTTGTTGTCGCATGTGAAGGATTTGCTGCGTTAAAATTGATGCATGAAACAGAGGAATTACTTCATAGAATTAACGGATTTTTTGGCTATATTGCTATTGATCGCATCAAGATTGAGCAAAGGAGTATGTCGGTTTTTATGAATCACTTGCCTCTAAAACCGCCTTTGAGTGAACAAGACAAAAAATGCGTGGAAAAAATGCTTGAAGGAATTGAAGATAAAAGTTTGCACCAAGCACTTTATCAACTTGGCTGTTGCATTTTTTTGGAAAAAAATAATAAATAGAAAGATATTTTATATATTTTTCTTTAATATATGAGAAAGCATTGGATTCCTATTCGTTAATAACAACAGAAAAGTATTATTTATGGTAAAATATCGTTCTTTTTTATCTTTCGGGATAATTTTTCTCTTCATAACGATTGTACAAAACAGTGTAACAGTTGCTTTAGCGCGTGATCCCAAATCAGTGGCAACTGTTGATATGGCAGAGCTTCTCCAATCGGGTAAAGTAAAGGATCGCTTTGAGGGAGAGGCGGATGCACCAGTCGTCATTGTTGAGTATGCTTCGTTGACATGTACCCATTGTGCGCATTTTTATAATGATATACTTCCCCAAATTCGTAAAAAATATATCAAAACAGGAAAAGTAAAACTTATTTTCCGAGAATATGCTTTTGATCCTCGGGCAACAGCAGGTTTTATGTTGGCACGGTGTGCACCGGAAGATCGCTATTTTCCTTTGATAGAAGTTTTATTTCAAAAACAAAATGAATGGGCTTTCGGAAAAAATGCTCTAACACCATTGAAGAAAATTGGCTTAATGGCTGGTTTTACAGATGAAAGTTTTACTGCGTGTTTGAAAAATCAGTCCATTTTAGATGAAGTAAATGCATCTTTTGAACGCGGTAAAGAGCTTGGTGTCACAGCAACACCTACTTTCTTTATTAATGGTAGTAAATATGAAGGTGCCATGAAAGTAGAAGAATTTTTTTCGGTGATTGATAGTTTTCTAAAAAACTGAATCTTAATCTTCCAGAAGATGGATAGTGATACTTTTGGTCATTATCTCTTTTGGAAGGATTAATATTATGCATTTATGAAGCGATATCGTTGAGCCAATTTTGAATCAAATCATTGCTTTTAAGTGAGCCTGGGTTGAATGATGTTTTGAAGCTGATATGGGAGGATTTGTACAGTGAAAAAATGGGTTTATAGTTTTGGAGATGGAAAGGCAGAAGGAAGTGCAAGTGAGCGTAACCTTCTCGGAGGTAAAGGGGCTAATTTGGCAGAAATGAGTAATCTTGGTTTGCCCGTACCACCCGGATTTACGCTGACAACAGAAGTTTGTAATTTTTATTATGCCCATGACAAATCATATCCAGAAGAGCTACAGGAATCTGTTAAGCAAGCACTAAGATACGTTGCTGAACAAACAGGACGTGAATTTGGGAATGAACAAAGACCACTTTTGCTGTCTGTTCGTTCAGGGGCTAGGGCTTCTATGCCAGGGATGATGGATACAGTGCTGAACCTTGGCATGAATGATAAAACTGTAAAAGCAATTGCTTTACAAGCCAATAATGAACGTTTTGCTTATGATAGTTATCGGCGTTTTATCCAAATGTATTCTAACGTTGTTTTGGGGCTAGACCATTCGTATTTTGAAGAGATTCTTGATGAAGTAAAAGCATGCAATGGTTACACTATTGATACAGAAATGACAGCAGATGATTGGAAGAATGTTATTATTTCTTATAAAGCCTATGTTGAAGAAAAATTAGGAACCCCTTTTCCACAAGATCCTGAACAACAGTTATGGGGGGCAATTGGAGCCGTTTTTTCAAGTTGGATGACAGCACGTGCAGTTACTTATCGCCGTTTACATAGCATTCCTGAAAGTTGGGGAACGGCAGTTAATGTGCAAGCTATGGTTTTTGGTAACATGGGAGAAGATTCGGCAACAGGTGTTGCTTTTACACGCAATCCATCGACAGGGAAAAAAGAACTTTATGGTGAATTTTTAGTTAATGCGCAAGGGGAAGATGTTGTGGCGGGCATTCGAACGCCTCAAAATATTACAGAAAGTGCGCGTATTGTTGCTGGTTCAAATAGACCGTCGTTAGAAAAAATTATGCCTGAGGCTTTTTTGAAATTATGTCAGATTGCGCAGAAGCTTGAGCAGCATTATCGGGATATGCAAGATCTCGAATTTACCATTGAAAAAGGTAAATTATGGATGCTTCAGACTCGTTCAGGAAAACGCACGGCTCGTGCGGCTCTCAAGACGGCAATTGAAATGGTTGAGGAGGGGTTAATAAACCGTGAAGAGGCTGTGATGCGTATTGATGCAAAGTCGCTGGACCAACTTTTGCATCCAACACTTGATCCTAAAGCAGAACGTTTTGTTATAGGACGTGGTTTACCTGCTTCTCCTGGAGCCGCAACTGGTGAAATTGTTTTTACTTCAGAAGAGGCAGAAACTGTGTCGGCGGAAGGTCGCAAAGTTATTTTGGTCCGTGTAGAAACAAGCCCAGAAGATATTCATGGTATGCATGCTGCAGAAGGAATTTTAACAACGCGTGGCGGTATGACAAGTCACGCTGCTGTTGTTGCGCGGGGGATGGGAAAACCATGTATTTCTGGTGCTGGCAGTGTGCGGATTGATTATAACACAAATACGTTGTTTGCCTCAGGAGAAAGCTTAAAAAAAGGTGATGTTATCACAATTGATGGTGGAAGTGGAGAAATTTTCAAAGGGAAAGTTGCAATGTTGCAGCCTCAGCTTTGCGGAGACTTTGCAAAATTAATGGAATGGGCTGATGGGATGCGACGTATAAGAGTTCGCGCTAATGCTGATACACCATCTGATGCCCGTATGGGGCGCTCTTTTGGGGCTGAAGGTATAGGTCTTTGCCGTACGGAGCACATGTTTTTTTCTGATGAACGTATCGTTGCCATGCGTGAAATGATTTTAAGTCATGATGAAAGTGGTCGTCGTAAAGCACTAGATAAGCTGTTGCCAATGCAGCGTTCAGATTTTAGTGAATTATTTGAAATTATGTGTGGTTTACCTGTTACTATCCGCTTGCTAGATCCACCGTTACATGAATTTTTGCCTAAAACGAAAGCAGAAATTCTTGATGTTGCAACAGCTATGGGTGTTTCTGCTGAAGTGCTTGCTGAACGCACTCAGCAGTTGCACGAATTTAATCCTATGCTTGGATTACGAGGATGCCGTTTAGCTATTACTTATCCTGAAATTGCAGAAATGCAAGCGCGGGCGATTTTTGAAGCAGCAGCAGAAGCTGCCCAAAAATCTGGATCTCCTGTTATGCTTGAAATTATGGTGCCACTGGTTGCACTAAAATCTGAACTCGATTTTGTGAAAGCGCGTATTGATCAGGTTGCTGAGGAAGTGATGAAAGAAAAGGGAAGCACTATTCAATATATGGTTGGGACGATGATTGAACTTCCAAGAGCGGCGCTTCGAGCAGACGAAATTGCTGAAACTGCTGAATTTTTTTCATTTGGAACAAACGATTTGACACAAACTACTTTTGGGATTTCCCGTGATGATGCAGCTCCTTTTTTGGCAACCTATTTTCAAAAAGGTCTTTTAGAGCAAGATCCTTTTGTGTCTATTGACCGTGATGGAGTAGGGGAACTTATTACCATTGCTGCACAGCGTGGACGCTCAAAGCGTGCAAAAATAAAATTGGGAATTTGCGGTGAACATGGAGGCGATCCTGCCTCTATTGCTTTATGCGAAGAAAATAACCTGGATTATGTTTCGTGTTCTCCTTTTCGAGTGCCAATTGCTCGTTTAGCAGCAGCTCAGGCCGCAATAGCAAAAAGGATGTAATGGGTTAATATTTTTTGTTGTATCGTTATTACTGAAATAAATTTTTATATATTCTTTTATTTTCTTTAATAAAGGGAATAAAAATGCTTCTAAAATGCACGATAAGTTGTGTTACGCGAGAAAGTGTTTTTTTTAGAGGTTTATGAAAGAAAATATAAAGCACAGGATAGACAAAGATGTATTATTAATGCACTTTTTATTGGCGAACCTCTTGATAGAGAGAAACGTGTTATTGTGCAGTCAATTTACGCGTTTGCTTTTTTATAGGGGAATGAGCTCCTCACGCAAAATAGAATGCTCCAAACAAATGCATTTTTTTTTGCGCATCATGCTGTTTGAGATAGACATTTCTCAATGGATGCCCCATTTTACATTGATATTCGTGGAATGGGGATTATGTAAAACTCCCCGTAAGTTTATAAAAATCTTCCCAAAATTTATAAACTCCATTATGCACTCCCATCTTTACATTTATAAAGGAATATCAAAGTTACACAATCTATTGATTTATAAAGATAATTTTTTATTTCTCATATTGAATGAAAGCTGTAAATATCATAAGATCTTCTTATTTCGACTTCTTTTATAATGAATCAATCAAAACCATGTTTTTTGTATGTTACAGGCGGGATGAGCGTCTGTAGATAAAAAAATAAAGCAAGGATATGCCTCTTATGAAACGTCTCAAGTGTCAAGAGCTGTCACAAATTGAAGGTAGGTACAGTGTGTAATGGTGCCGGCTTGCTTCTTGACAAAAAGCGTAAAGATGATGCGCGGCGCGTGCAGTGGGACTACTATTATTATTCATGGGCGTTGTTGCGAAGTGGTTTTAGGTGCTTTAGAGATGTTTTTTAAGAAAGCCCGTGAATGGCAATCCAAGTATATTCCGTTTGGGACATTTTGTTTTAGGTGAGGGGGAGTGAGACCAAAAAGACATGTGATAAAGTAAGAGCATGAGGCAATAGGTAATTTCCGTTATTTTAAAGATATTGCTTTAGATGTCTTTGAAAGGCGTAAAGCTGAATTAAAAGGAAATGACAAAGATGAAAACTGGTTTTTACCTTAACTTTTCATATTTTTCCCAAATTAGGCTGTTTTCCTGTTTTAAGAGATTATACAAACAGAGATGCGTAATATTCTTGCCTCCATTTGGCATATAAAAGCTATAACAGCTGAGAGAAGTACTAAACTGTCTTAACATTTTTTTCAAACATACTGCTGCGGTAAGTTTGGATGTTGATTTATAGGCAATACTAAACGCACACGCTCTCTTAAGAAGACAATGTCATAAAACACATAACTTTCCAGCAATAGATTAGAGAGAAGTGCCGGTTTTTATCAGACACTTTGCAAAACAACAACCATAACACAATTAGCTTTACGTCTATTTATCCTTACAGGTGTTTGCACAAATTCTTTGCATCATATTTATAAAGATCAAATTGACGATAATATATGGACAATTCGTGGTTCGATAATATGAAAGGTTTACATGATACTACAAAAATTTCGTGTCCTTTTATCATCAGAGGCAATAAAAATGCTAGAACAAGCGCGTTTGCTATTTTGCAATATTCTTTTTTCTGCAATCGGTTGTGGTTTTTTTGAAGAAAATTATACGGCTCAATATGTAATGTGTAAGAAAACCATTCTGATTGATTGAAAATAAGAGGGCTTGAGATGAAGGAATGTTTGAGGGGAGCATTAAACAAACGAAAGATGAATTATCATTATAAATTAAGAGATTATTATGATTAGCTTCAATTTAATAAACCAATTTCACGCATTTTCATTAAAATTGTGTGATTAATTTTACCTGTTACAGGAAGATCAAATATTTTTTGAAACTGTTTTAAGGCTTCTATCGTCTTTTGATCTTCTATTCCTGTGACAATAACCTCCTCATTCCCAAAAATATGTAAAGCTTTTTGCACTTGTATAATATCTTCAACAGAAGGCTCTAAAATAGCTTCTTTTAAGTGTGTCATATTTTTTGTATTGTTTGTTTCTATTTCGCTTTGCTTAATTAATATCGCGATTTCATCTGCTGCGGGATTAGATAGAACATTCTTTTGCATTCTCTGAGCAGTTTGCTGTTTCCATAAAGTGATGGCTCGGCGTGTTTTAGGTCCTTCCAGTCCATCTAATGGTCCATCATAAAGTCCTAATTTTGCTAGTTCTTTTTGCTTTTCCAGCATGCTTGCTGATTGAGAGGGTAAAGGTGAATTTGTGTGCTTATGACTTTGAGAATGTACAGAAGTTACACGAGAGAGTTCTTGTGATTTTTCTTCTTTTTCCGATAAAGTAGAGCTCTTACCTATACTTTGAACAGAGGAAAATTTCATTTGAGTTAAAATATTTTGATGCGTTGTCATTTGCGAAAATAAAGCATTAAATGAAATAAATAAAAAACTAATGCTAAAAAGAAAAGATCCAACAAAAAATAAAGTATTTTTTCGTGTATAGAAATAAAGAGTTTTTGCACTCCAAAAAATAAAATGAAAAATTATAAGAAGAAGTGTTATAACAATACTACTATAGTATTTACGGTGTTTTACAGTTTTTTTTCGGTAGGTCTTTCGTTTTGTTGCCATTACTTTTATTTTCAGTTGCGTTTATTTTTTACAAAGAAACAAATATAAATTAGGAAACGAATATGAATCAGTTTTTACTTCCAGCCAGAGAGAAGTGCATTGACATTATTGATTTTTCCTTTCAAACTCCTAAAATGAGCGGCTTCATTATATCAATTTATAAGTTGATAAATCAACAAGAGTTCTTATCAACGTTTATTCATTTTATTTTATACAAATCTTTAATGTGTATAAAGAGAGCACCAAATGATTAGCATTCAAGATCATTTTGGTATTTGCAAACTGCATTATCACATATAATTATCTAAACAATAATGCCACGTTATTCTTCATTTTGGGGCATATGTTTGCCTATTATTTAAAATAAAATTGAAAATATTTGCCTATAACGCTAAAAAGATGACAATCATTATCTATTCTTTATAATTTACATATAGATGGTTACTTATCCATAAACGGTTTGGTAATAATAATTATCTCTTAATATTATTATATTTTGGTATAAATTCCTTCTATTAAATAATTTTCATAAGTATTAATTAAATTGATGTTTACAATGTTATAGAAAAAACTGGCTTGAGATGTAATCATAAGAGATGCAGTTATTTTTTGATGTTTTTATTGACAGGTTGACTATTTTCATAACATTCCAGTAAAAATTTTATAGATAATATAAATATTTTATCGACACTAGAGTCAGAATAACAGAGTTTACTCTTTTTAGCTTTTTCAACTAAGCTAAGATGGTGGACTATTATTTAAAATAATTATGTACACAACACGATTATCTCTCTCATTTTTTATCATAGTATGTTCATTAACATGACCAGCTTGTAAGTGTATAATTTTGATGTTAATTTTTTACTGAATAGACAATGTATCCCATTTTATACAGCGGAATTGTGCCATATTTATAAAAAAGCCAATGATATAGATCCAATACATGAATACTCAATTTTATAAAAAGCACATTTTATAAATTGTTTATAAAGCAACAGTGTATAAAATGCTTCTTTTATTGTATTTACCACTGCGGTACATTGATTGTCCATGATACGTTTTTTAATCAAATTATCATTTTTTTTATTTTTTATTTTTGTCATTATTTCATTTTTTGTAGCAGATCCAAGCAGTAACCATTCTTCTAGCCCCCAAAATAATGAGACAACAACGAGCGATGTGATTGTTGCTTTTAAGGAAGCCTTAAATGACTTAGGCGCATTTTGTGACCGTAATATAAAAACCTGCAAAGTAGGAAAATCCTTTTTAAGTTCACTTGGTGAGCGCGCATATTACGGTGCAAGAGCTGCTTATGAATATTTAGGGAACATATTAGGAAACAAAAATGATATCAGAGACTTCCCCTAATGTTTCTTACAAAATCGAAATACAAGAGTTCTTACAAAACCATGCAATGTTATCTTGAAATAAGGATTTTTAACGTTCTTCGTGTTATTTATGTTAGGAAGAATAAATATTTATTTTTTATAAGTGTATTCAAGAATGATTATTCAAACGAAACAGGACTAAAATAATGGCGGAAACAATCGGTAATATTATAGAGAACTTTTCGCTTTTGGATAATTGGGAAGATCGTTATCGTTATGTCATCGAGCTTGGCTATGAATTGCCACCTTTTCCAGAAAGCGCTCGAAACGATGCTCACAAAGTTCCTGGTTGTGTTAGCCAAGTGTGGCTTCTATCTTCACGTAATAACTCAAAAGATCCAATATTGACGTTTCAAGGTGATTCCGATGCTCATATTGTGCGTGGACTCATTTACATACTTCTTGCTTTTTATTCAGGCAAAAAAGCTTCTGAAATTCGCAATTCTGATGCTCAAGAGCTCTTTGAAAAACTTGGTTTAAATGAAAATCTTACACCACAACGATCAAATGGTTTGAAATCAATGATTAAACGGATTCGTAACGAAAGCTATATGTAATCCCCTTGGTAGAAATTGCTATATATACAAAAGCTTCACACAAAACATGTATACTAAAATCAACTTTATGCACGAAACCATTTTTTCGCAAAATAAGATTATTTAGTTTTTTTCCGTTTGCTTTTGCGTCCAAGCCCCATTTCTTTGGCCAAAGCCGATCGTGTTTTTGCATAATTAGGCGCCACCATAGGGTAAGAACTATCTAACTGCCATTTTTCACGATATTCCTCTGGCAACATTCCATAATGTGTCATGAGATGACGCTTTAGAGATTTAAACTTCTTTCCATCTTCAAGGCAAATGAGATAATCAGGAAATACTGAACGCTTCGGATTAACGGCAGGCCTTTGTTTTTCAACTTCGACTTCTGTTAACTCTAGATTCCCTGCTTTACGAAAAGCAGCATGGACATCAGCAATTAAACTTGGCACTTCAGTCGGTCGAATAGAATTATTACTCACGTAGGCAGCAACAATATCAGCAACCAATGTAATAACTAAATTGCTTTCAGTCTCTAAGACTGCACGATGTTCCATTCTTGTTTCCTTTAATTTAAAATTGAGTAATTCAAAATCGAGATATAGTGCATATACTCATGATATAAAGATCTCATGCACATGAGTTTCATATTGTACAAAAATCTTTTTTGTCAATTCAATTATTCTATAAAATTGCCAAAACACAAAAAAATCAAATAAATACCTATTTTTTGTCATAATATACAATAAGAAAAACGAAATTATTACATGCTAAAATATATTTTTACCCTATAACATATCATACATAATATATAATACATCACAAATATAAAAAAATATATGATAAAATTTATTTATTTTTTTTGAGAACGTAAAAATAAAATTACTAATTATAAAAATATAATATATAAATTATTATATTTTGTTTTGAATACTTATAGTTTAGTAAGTTTATGTTTAATAAGTTTTAAATTTGTTTTTATTATTTATATTTATAAAATTTAATAATAAAAAACATGATATATTATAAATATGACATAATAGTATTATTTATAATATAAAACTATTCATTAAAAGGAGATAGGACATTTTTATTTTTTATACAGTAATAATAATATTTTAGATATATTTATTCCTTTCTGTAAAATTATGCGATTATACTGTTTCAAAAAAAATCAATTCTTTTTCTAAAAGTTTAATTGTTTTACCAGTCACTTTCATTATAAAAGTGGTGTTATATCCCTAGAAAACAATAGCTGTGATATGTAATGAACAGAAAGGTATTAGTTTTAAAAATTATCATGGTGCTATTTTTGCAAGTGAATAGAACTTATAGGTTTTTACACTTGCATCAATCATTGTGATTCTAACATATAAACGAAGCTATTAACATATTTTAATATAGGATTGTGTATGACTCGCACTTTTGCAATTCCTCCCAAAGCATCTAGAATCACTCATAAGGAAATATATCATGGTATTTTTCGTGATGATCCCTATCATTGGCTACGTGCGTCTAACTGGCAAGATGTTTTTAAAGATCCTAACTGTCTTGATCCCAATATTCGACATTATCTTGAAAAAGAAAATGCTTATCAATCAGCTCAAATGGCTGATACAAAACCATTACGAGATTTGCTTTTTACCGAAATGAAAAACAGGATCCAAGAGAATGATAGTTCTGTTCCTATAAAACATGGCCCTTTTGCTTACGGATTCTCTTATGTTACCGGAGGCCAACAACCACATTATTTTCGGACACCAAGGAATGGCGGAGAAAAAAACGTGTACCTTAATGGTGATGTCTTGGCAGAAGGCAAAGAATATTTTAAATTTGGTTCAGTTCAAGAATCTCCTGACCATACACATGTGGTATGGACCTATGATGACAAAGGATCAGAGTTCTATACAGCTAAAATTCGTAATTTTGAGACATTATCTGACTGTACGGACATAATTACTGATACATCTGGTCAAATTGTATGGGATGCTAGGTCTGAAGGTTTTTTCTATACTAAGATGGATAAAAACCACCGACCTTCAGAGCTCTATTATCACCAATTAAACACAGATCAATCACAAGATAAGCTTATTTTTCGTGAAGACAATCCAGGTTTTTTCTTAGATGTAAGCGGTTCTAAGCTTAATGATGTTATTTATATTAATATTCATGATCATGAAACATCCGAGATCTGGTTAATTCCTGCTGAGGCGCCTTTTACTGTTCCCCAATGTGTACGGAAACGACAAAAAGGTATTGAATATTTACTTACAGAGGGTGGTGATGTCTTTTATATTCTAACCAATTTAGATAATGCAAAAGATTTCAAAATTATGGTAGCGCCATATACATCTCCACAATCAGAAAATTGGTCTGAGTTTATCCCACATCAGCTTGGGTGCCTAATATTATCCCATGATGCTTATCAAGATTTTCTTGTCTGGATCGAACGTTTTGAGGGGCTTCCACGTATAAAAGTAATGGAACGTACCACTAAACAAGTTAATTCCATCGCTTTTACTGAAGAGGCTTATTCTTTAGGTCTGCAAGGAGTTGCAGAATATAACAGTCCAACTATTCGTTTTTCCTATTCGTCTATGACAACACCTGATCAAGTGTTTGATTATGAGATGAAAAATTGTAAACGAATGCTTTTAAAAACGCAAATAATTCCCTCTGGGCATAATAAAGATGCATATGTAACACGACGTATTACAGCAATAGCAGACGATGGTGAGAAGATTCCTATTTCACTTTTTTACCACAAAAACACTCCCCTTGATGGTGGTGCGCCTTGTCTGCTTTACGGTTATGGTGCTTATGGGATTTCTATTCCTGCCAGTTTCAATAGTAATGTACTTTCTCTAGTGAACAGAGGTTTTATTTATGCCATTGCTCATATTCGCGGAGGAAAAGAAAAGGGAGTAGAATGGTATGAGAAAGGAAAGCATCTCTTTAAGCACAATACATTTACAGATTTTATTGCTTGTGGGCGTTATCTTGTAAACAATAAATTTACTTCTCACGACCGGCTGATTGCTCATGGTGGTTCAGCAGGGGGGATGTTGATGGGAGCCATTGCCAATATAGCTCCACAGGATTTTGCTGGGATCGTAGCAAATGTGCCTTTTGTTGATGTCTTAGCGACAATGTTAGATGCTTCATTGCCACTCACTCCTCCAGAATGGGCCGAATGGGGGAATCCTCTTGAATCAGAAGAAGATTATAAGCTTATTGCTTCCTATTCCCCTTACGATAATGTCAAAGCTCAAAACTATCCCCCTATACTTGTGATGGCAGGATTAACAGATCCTCGTGTAACTTACTGGGAGCCTGCAAAATGGGTGGCAAAATTACGAGACCTAAAAACAGACGATAATGCAATTTTATTACGTATTAATATGGATTCAGGGCACGCTGGTGCAGCTGGACGTTTTTCAAAGCTAGAAGAAGTTGCCTATATCTATGCATATATTCTAAAGATAGCAGGAAAAGATTTTTGCTAATCCATAATACTTCTGTATGAAAGTCTCCGATAATTTATTGAATTATAGAGACTTTCATACACTAAAAAATTATTGAGACAGTTTAAAATTCACATTCTTCATAAAGTTCCAAAACATAGTCCCAATTAATTAAATGGTCTACAAAGGATTCGAGGTACTTCGGTCGAGCATTGCGATAATCAATGTAATAGGAATGTTCCCACACATCGACACCTAAAATAGGACGAGCATTGTGCACTAAGGGATTTTCACCATTAGGCGTTTTCATAATTTCAAGCTTGCCATCTTTAACAGCAACCCACGCCCATCCAGCACCAAATTGGGCACTAGCAGCAGCAATAAAATCAGCGCGGAATTTGTCGTAACCACCTAGATCAGCGTCAATAGCTTTTGCTAACTTTTCAGGAAGTTTTTGGCCACCACCATCTTTTTTCATCCAAAGCCAAAAATGGTTATGATTGTAATACTGCGCTGCATTATTAAACAAACCAATATTTTTTCCAAAACTTTTTTTAACAATATCTTCAAGGCTTTCATTTTCTAAGCCTAACTCTTTCACAAAATTATTGGTGTTGGTAAGATAAGCAAGGTGATGCTTATCATGATGATATTCAAGCGTTTCGCGTGACATATAAGGCGAAAGGGCATCGTAATCATAAGGCAACGGGGGCAATTCAAAAGCCATTTAAAAATCTCCTCGATTCTAATTGTTAAGCTTATTTCATAAGCCTAATTTGCCATTTACCGAATTTAAAAGCAAATGTTGAATACCTAGTTTGTATGAAATTAGTTTTAATGTCTCTCTTTTTGTAAAAGAAGCTTTTAGGAAATGTATATTCATCAATCAAAAAGGGTATTGGTCTACATAAAGATTGCTTCTGAAGATTTTTTACATCTATGAGCGGGTAATAAATATCATTATCTTTTGAATAAAAAGTAAATGGAAATAGCGATTATTCCTTGTTTTGGTATCTCTATTTTTTCAAATACCATATAAAATGTTTTTAATTTTTGCAAAACTTTTCCAGTTTATTGGTGTATCATAATGTTTTCAACAGAATATTAAGTGTTATTTTTAGGAAATATTTTTCAATGTGCTTGATTTCATTTTATGGTGCTACCCATGAATAATATAATGTAAAAATTAGTGGACATTACCATCTTTATGCTTAATGCAAGAGCACAGCAGCACTATCATACACTTACCGGTTGCCAATGTGGTGACAGCTTTTTTCTTAAATTGAGCAAGATGAGATTTTAATATATCAAGAAAAGTAAATCATATGCAAATTTATTAGATACATGAGTAAACTGCAAGATTTTCATTTTCTGTTCCTAGAAAATCAATACAAAGAGTAAAATAATTGATGGATAAATGGTTCCTACTTATATTAAAATCACAACTGTATATCAGTTTCTGCTACGAATTTGTATCGATGGCAATGCCATACAAGACTCAGAAATTTTATGATAAAAAAGTAAGGTCTTTGATTTTCAAATATTGCGTTCAATCACAGGAATCGCTATAAGGTGCAAGAGTTGCTATAAAGCGTGTTTTTTTGGGGTATAGCCAAGCGGTAAGGCACCGGTTTTTGGTACCGGCATTCCCTGGTTCGAATCCAGGTACCCCAGCCAATTCTAGTGAAATTAGTTAATCAAAGTTCAGCTTGAGAGTGGATTAGCCTTCTTAACCTCTGTTGCTATTCATAGCAAGTCTGGTAAGTTGAGAGACACTTATTTATAGTGGGTTAGCTCTAAATACGGTAAGGTTTTCTTGCTATAGCTATCGCTTAAAGAGCTCTTTTAAAAGATTCTTTTCTATAAGACGAGAGGTAAATGATTTATGCGCACTTGCTTTAGAAAAACTATTTAGCTGGATTTTTTGCTCTATAGCAACACCCGCGGGTGATTTTCCGTATTCCACCATCTTCATTACGCCGAACAGCGTAGCAATAATGCTGATTAGGAAACACATGCCGCTGCATGTCACGTACCATACCAGCAGCATGTCCATAGGGTGCCACACAATCAATAAACCACATATATTCTCCGCCTTGCCAATCCGCATCGGACAAAAGCTCTCCCTTTTCAAGCATAGATTGATGATTTTTCTCATCTAAAAAAAGCCCAAGTGATAAAGGCACAAAATTCTCCACGTTCATTTTTATAGAGCTTGTATTGCCTAGTCTGTAAAGCTGGTCCTAAATTTCGTTCGATATCCTAGATTCGCCAGCGGCGGTATAAGGAAGATGTAAGCATTAAAACAACCATAGCTCCTAACGCTGTAAGAGGGTCTATGAATGATGATGAAGGATTTTTATGCACACACATTAATCTTTATCTTTCCTTTAGAGATTGTTCTAAAATTTTGGTGATAGGCTCAAAGAAATAAGAAATGAGACGCCGTTTTGAGGTAATGACATCCGTTGTCACAGTCATGCCAGGGATAAATTTAAGTTGTTTGTTATTCAAAGTGATATGATCTTGGTCAATTTTGATTAAAACAGCGTAGACACCATTAATTTCTTTATTATAGCGCGCTGTAGCGCCTACATTAACGACTGTACCGTGGATAACACCGAAACGTTCAGGCGGAAAGGCAGAAAACTTGATGTAAGCACGTTGGCCCTTTTCTAAAAAACCAATATCTCGATTATCAAAAAATGCTTCAATAATGAGACCACCCGAACCAGGGACAATACGCATGAGCGTTTTACCAGCTTCTACAAAGCCGCCCAAAGTATGGATACTTAAATCATCGATACGTCCATCAACAGGTGCATAGAGTGATAAGTGGTCAAGATGGTATTGAGTGCTATCAAGCTTTGCTTTTAATCCTTGAAGATTCAGTTCTGTTTCACGCGAAAGTTGCCGATAGCGGGCGATTTCATCGGAAATGAGACTTTTCCGTTGTTGGCGGAGGGTGTTTATTTCGGCGGCATTTTCTTCCAAACGTCTTTGATTGGTTAAAATTTCATGCTCGACATTTTTAAAATCATGTAAACGCTCTAAATAAACGGCTTGGCTAATGACTTTTGTTTCCATCAGGCTTTTTGCAGCCTTTAATTTTCCTTGGCTTAATTGACGATCATCTTCCAACCTATCTAATTGCGCATGTTGTGTTGCACCGCTGCGCTCGACGCGGTCCGCCTGTGCTTTTAGCGCTCTTAATTTATCTTGGAGAGATTGAAGGGTAGCGCTAATGAGTTTTTCCCCTTCTATTCTTGCAGTCGTGTTGCCAGAAGGAGGAGCTGGCAGATAGGCAAGCCCTTTGGTTACAAAATCTTTATCCAAAGGATTGCTTTCAGCAAGAAGTGTTGTAGGTATGTTATAAAGAAAAGAATAACCGGTATTCCACGGTAGGTTTGTGCAAATCAAAAAGGCCACACAGTATGGAGTTGTCCAGCCTTTTTATGCAAGCAAATGGGAAAATAACGCTCACTTTACAGCATTTTCTTAGAACTGATAACGTATTCCACCAGAAAAGCTCGCTCCTGTTATACCCGTTTTTTGTAGCTTTTGTTGGTAACTAACATCACCATGAAGTACGATATTGTGGGAGAGTTGTGCATTGATGCCCAAACCGCCTTCAATGGCAGTTCCGGCAGGATCAAGGTCAAATTCCTTACCAATCTGTATTTTCCCATCATCACTAAAGGTTTTAAGAAAGTTCACTTTTCCATAAAAAGAAAAGGGATAATCACTTTCGGCAGAAACAGTTTTAGTTAAACGTCCGCCAATCCGAACCAACCATTGGGAAGGATTTTTCATATCAATTTCTAGATTATCAGCATCTTTCATGGTGTCAAACGACAATTGTTGATAAACAATTTGTGCTTGTGGCTCAAACTCTATCCCTGCCATTCCTGTAGCAAATTCTTTTCCAATGGTAACCAAAGCGCTCAAGGTTTTGGCACCCTTCAAGTTTGCGGCATTCTTGATATCAGCCGTAGTGATATTTCCATCGATCATGCCATAGGAAGTTAGGACATCGACATATAAGCCATTGTTGTGTTGTATACTGCCATAAGCTGTAACCGCCCATTTATTGAGTGTGCTTTTGTCTGCACCCTCCATATCCTTAGGTGTGAAAGAGAGTTTCCCATAGGTTCCCATAAGTCCAAAATGCATGGTGATATTTTGGCTTTCCATTGCAGCTAATGCACCACCTGCTTGTACGGCAGCATAGCGAATATCAGCGCCATAGCCATATTTGAAGGGACCACGCTCAGAGGTTAAGGTAGCATTGCTACCATAGGGTGAAAAGAAGAAAGAATAATTTTGTGTTGTACGGATATCAGCTAACAATTTGCTTTGCTTAGTAATGTCGGTAAAACCAGCGTAGAAGAGAGCGTTAGGCATCACGATATAGCTTGCCACTTGCGGTACGACAGCTTCCACATGTGGACCAGGGACAGAGCCACCGGAACCGCTACCGCCACCGGAGTCAAGAAATGCTTTATGCAAGCGAAAATCCCAGAAGTTTTCATTTTTTTCATCAAAGAGGTTTTGCTCAATATTGGCTGTGCCATGGCGTGATTCTGGTCCATAAGCAGTTAGTGTGTATTTATAAGGCAAACCATCTCTTGTGATATAACCATTGGCTAATTTGAAGGAGTCTTCCATCGCTTTTCCAGAGACTTGGATAAGGGAAATACCGCCTGTATTCGAGGGGGCCGCAGCATTTTCTACACTGTTTTTATCCCCTACATCACTCTTGATATAAACTGTTGTTGTACCTGATGCATCGCCATGAATGAGAACGCGATCGGTTTTTTGATCATCTACAGCAACCCCATCGTTCCATGCCATGTTAAAGTGGATTTCTGCGTTTCCAGAAGCGTTATAGATCTCTGGAGTATCTTTTTTACCAGAACCGATATGTAATGTGTGATAATGGTTTTCTACTGGCTTTTCAAAAACAATTTTGCTGTCATTGAGGTTGAGTGCAGAAACATCAGAACGTGATCTTTGAGTGATATCAAGTAACTTGCCCGCATCATCTTTTTCTTTTGTGCTGGTGTTCACAAACCATGTTGTATTGTTTTTGAGATCAAAGCTTGTTTGTCCATTTTCGTCATTTCTTACACCACCTTGTAAGACAGAACGGTCTGCGGAGAGTGAAAAGATTTGATTAGGTTTTGGTGTATCATGGATTATCCCTACGAATAACCTATCGGCTCTGATTTCTGAATCTTTGAGGTTGAGTTTACCATTTGATGAATTGTTGGCAACAATACCCGTTCCATCTTCGATGAGAAGGTTTGTATTGGTCAGGTTTATTTCTAAAGTTTGATCGTTTTTTGAGTTATCAAAGCGTATCCCATTGCGCTGTGCTTTTGCAGAAATATCTGTGACATCAATATGTCCGCCATCTTTTACGACAAATGCTGCTCCTTTTGCACTTACACTCCCTCCCGTCATTGTGATTTTGGCTTCTTCACCATCTACATGGAGTCCGTAATTTTTAGATGTTACTGTGACATTATCATTTAAAGTAATTGTGCTACCTTGCAGAGTTTGTACTTCTCCACCAAAGGAACCTCCGCCCATTACTGTTATTTGGGAATTATCATTAGCCAAGAGAGCTTTTTCTGCATTCTTAACGGTTACATTATTTAAAGAAACCATGCTTCCTTTGTCAGCACTTATTCCTTTCTCCATAAGAAAGCCATCTTTACCGCTTGATATTTTCACATCTTTCAGCGTGTTTTCTTTGCTTGTGGTGTCAAGGAATAATGCACCTACTGCTTCGCCTTCTGTGATTTCAATAGATCCTCCTGTCATCTTGATTGTCGCATTATCACTTTGGGCTTTAACACCGATCGTAGCATTTTTAATTGTTGTGTTTCCATTCAATTCAATGGTACTGGAACCTCTTGCAAATGCGCCGAATTTTGTTCCTTTTCCATTTGCTGTGAGAGCAACGTCTTTAACATTAATATATCCACCAGCTTTTGTATATAATACACTATTGCTACCGGTAACAGTTCCCCCTGTCATAAAAATTTTTGATTGCTCACCAATTGCATGGAGGCCATCACCCTCAGATGATGTGATTTTAGCCTCATTGTCCAAAGTAATGGTACTACCACTTTGAGCATTGATTGCATCTTCTTTTGCCTCAAAAGATCCACTAGAAACCATTACTTGAGATTTGTTATCTGCATAGATGCTGCGTTTTGCTTTTGTGACGGTTACATTATTTAAAGTAATTATGCCTTTTATAGCGGAGATTCCTTTCTCCATAAGAAAGCCATCTTTTCCACTTGATATTTTCACATCTTTCAGCGTGTTTTTTTTTGCTTGCGGTGTCAAGGAATAATGCACCTACTGCTTCGCCTTCTGTGATTTCAATAGATCCTCCTGTCATTTGAATGACACCATTGTCTTTTGCTTCAAGTCCAATAACAGTCTCTTTAATGGTTGCATTATTATGCAAATCAATCATGCTGTTAGGACCAGTGGATTTTGCGCCTGTTCCTTTGTTATATGCGGTGAGAGTGATATCGGCGACATCAATATATCCGCCATTTTCTGTCAACAGAGCACTTTTTTTCCCCTTTACAGTTCCTCCAGTCATTGTGATTTTAGATTGTTCACCATCTGCATGGAGTCCATCATTTTTAGATGTTACTGTGACATTATCGTTTAAAGTAATGGTACTGCATTGTTTAGCTTGTACCTCACCGCCAAAGGAACTGACAGATATTATCACATGTGCATCAGAAGATGCTGCTACGGATAAATCTGCTTCATTAACGGTTACATTTTTTAAAGTAATTATGCCTTTTCTAGCGGAGATTCCTTTGCTCATCGAAGTGTTGTCTTTACCGCTTGATAATTTCACGTTTTCCAATATCGTTGTGCCACTGTCATCAGTGTCTGATATAACGCCATAATCGGCTGCAATAACACCTCCTATCATCTTAAATGTACTACCATGCCATATTCCAACACCACTATGCAGCTGAGTATCGTTTGCACTTTTAATGGTTGTATCCCATAACTCAATTGAAGATTGGGTTCTAAGGACTACAGCATCCAAATCGTTGTTTATTGGATGACCTCCGGTCAGTGTTAAGTTTTTACCGATGACTTTTCCACCATTTGTTGTTTGAATATATTCATAAGTCTTGTTTGATACGTTTTTTACTTCTCCTTTATCAACTTCAAGAGATTCAGCATGTACGTTGAGATTTTTGCCAAAAAGCATAATTGCTGCGATAGCTGTACAGGAGAGTAAAGATTTTTTAGACATAGCTGTTCCTCCCTTATAAGCTCCGCATGTTCTCCCCGCTTAGAAGTAAGGAAAATAAACAATTTAAATTTTAATTACAATACTTACCTATTAGTTAATTTGTTATTATTTGTCAAATATTATAAATTTACTTTTTAATAAAATAAATCATTTTTATTGTTTAATACATAGTATATTAATAGTTAATATATATTAATACTTAAAATATTTTAAATAAAAACATCAAATGAGAGACAAAACAATATTTTTGTTATGAAATAAGTTAGGATTGAGATATTTTCGTTTAAAAGCTTTGTCCTGAAAGAGTAAAAGCACTTTCAGTAATAAGTAATAATAGTGCAAACAAATGACAGGTTGGTAGGGATTTTTCTGTTGGAAGTAAGTACAAGTTTCTACTCATCATCTTGAGAAAGAGGAAGTGACGAGATTTCTGTATCAAGCGCATCCATAAAATCGATAATAAAAACAGCATTAGTCCCCAAATCTCTTGGCAAATAACGAGAAGCAGAACGCATATCAACAAAAGTTGTATCCCCTTCACCAGTTAAACGAATAACAATATCTGAAATAAAGCCAAGGTAAAAAGTTTTTGCCATTGTTTCAATATAAAGCGCATCTTCTTCACCTTTAAACTTTTTTTGAGCCACAACTGGCCAATCATACGCAGCTAAAACATTGAGAACGGATTCGCGAATACGGTCAGGTGATCCATCATAACGGCGCCCCGATATTTCTGGCCATTGTGACATCTGTAATGTTTCTTGTTCAGTCAAAACACTTTTGAGCGGTAAAGCAATGCACAAGCTTGTAGGCATAATTATGT
This sequence comes from Bartonella sp. AA16NXGY, assembly GCF_042197325.1. Taxonomy (NCBI): domain Bacteria; kingdom Pseudomonadati; phylum Pseudomonadota; class Alphaproteobacteria; order Hyphomicrobiales; family Bartonellaceae; genus Bartonella; species Bartonella sp. AA16NXGY. The sequence continues at coordinate 142,153 of NZ_JBHIRR010000001.1, forward strand.
GTCTACAAACTTGACAGGAAGGTTTAGGTGCATAATTTTACAAAATTATATATTTAATTTGGATTTTTTTTATGAATGAGCTTATTAGTATTATTGTAGAATTATTATTTTCTATAGGTGCTTTATTTATATTTTTCTATACATTGTTTTCATATTATAAATCTAAAGGTTATAGTAAAAAATAAATTTGAAAAAAAATTTTGTTAAGAATATCTTTGTTCGTTATATTATTTTCTATAACATTTTTTATTTATATACGTTATTTCTATGAACAATGATTATTCATTATTAATTTATAATTATAGATTAATTTGGAAATTTTATTTTTTATATTATTTTACTTTATTAACTTTTGTATGATATAATATATGTTAGTGTTTATTGTTTTTATATATATTTAATTTGGATTTTTTTATGAGTGATATTATTCGTATTATTGCAGAATTATTATCTTCTACATGTGCTTTATTTATATTTTTCTATGCAATGTTTTTACGGTATAAATTTAAAGGTTATAGTAACAAATAAATTGTGAAAAAAATGTTGTTAAGCACATTTTTGTTCATTATATTTGTTATATTACTTTCTATAACAGTTTTTATTTGTATACGTTATTTATATGAAAAATGATTATTTATTATCTTTATATAATAATGTTTTTGATATTTTATTTTCAATATTTGTTTTTATATTTTTATTAAGTTATAGATAAAGTGATGACAGTTGGAAAAATAGTATAAAGGAAGCAATTAAGACATTTAGTGGGTTATTTTTGGCGTTTTGTTTTATTTATGTTGCGTTTAAATATATTATATATTAGTATTTATATTTAAGTTATGTTTGATGAAAAATTATTTTCATTTAAATAAGTTTCTATTATTTGTAATAATATATATTTTTTTATTATTATGAAATTTCTTTATAAAATTGAAATAATCATTTATTGTAAAATACAGATGAATTTATGTGTATTTTATTGTTAATTTTTTCTGTAACTATATTACATATGCATCATATTTTATGATAAATGTATTTCATCTTTCTTGATGAGGGTGTATTTTTCTATTTTCATTGGAAAAATGCGCCTGTAAGAAATGCTTAATTTCCTTATTAGAGAAGTCTTCTTTCCTACTTTTATGATGAGATTTCTGAGCATAAAAAATATATGTAAAATCAATTATAGTATTTAAGTTTAGAATTTGAATTCAAATATTTTATCTATATGTCACGCGCTAAAAAGAGGCTATAAGTTGCTTTTGGGTGTTTAAAGAACTTGTCAGTAATGCTTATGGCCGTCGAGAGACGATAAATGTTTTGTGCGTTTCTGCACGTCTCAAAATTTATTTTTGAAATAAGCTAATTTAGTAAATGTAACTTACTATACTTCTAATCTCTACTAATTATCTTCAGAAAGAGGAAGTGAGGCGATTTCTGTATCAAGTGCATCCATAAAATCGATAATAAAAGCAGCATTTGTCCCCAAATCTCTTGGTAAATAACGAGAAGCAGAACGCATATCAACAAAAGTTGTATCCCCTTCATCAGTTAAACGAATAACAATATCTGAAATAAAGCCAAGGTAAAAAGTTTTGGCCATTGTTTCAATATAAAGCGTATCTTCTTCACCTTTAAACTTTTTTTGAGCCACAACAGGCCAATCATACGCAGCTAAAACATTGAGAACGGATTCGCGAATAAGGTCAGATGATCCATCATAACGGCGCCCTGACATTTCTGTCCATTGTGAGATCTGTATTGCTGTTTGTTCAGTCAAAACACTTTTGAGCGGTAAAGCATCACTGGGACGTATTGTGCGAAAAAAAGCCGGCGGGTTTTGTGTATCGGTAGAAATATCGTAAAGAGCCGGTAAGGTAAACCAAAGTCCAAAAAAGAGCATCAATGGTGTCGCAGTTATGAGTGAATAAACGATCCCTTTTAAAGCTTTCATTCCCCCTAGGGCTCCATAGACCCACAAACTATGAAGTGCTTTAAGAGCGAGAAAAAGAGAAATAATCACACAGCAAGTAGAGATTCCTATCAAGATTATGAAGTCGCTTACGTTAAGTACGGAAAAACGTTGTAAAATGACCGAAAATAATAAAATAAAGAAGGCTAAACCACCAAATCGAGGGGACCATACTGCTGCTCTTGAAATTAACCGAACATATCTCTTCTTCATGAAGTTTTTCCCCTCAATTGTAAACTATAAGCCAAGTTTTTTCAGAGTGCATATCTTACAAAAAGCTTATGCTCATAAAACAAAAATAAAGCACTTATTTTTGAGGTCAAGGATGCGTAATGTCTTATAAGTTTCCAGTGGTTATTTTAGCACTTCATTGAAGGTAATCAGTATTTCTTCTATAGTTTATCATGTCATTGATGCGAACTTTATGGGAATGTTTGTAAATAAAAAGAAGTAAACTCAAATAACAAGTTTTACAATTGTTAGCAGCATATTTTTTTAGAGCTTTACTCTTGATTTTTCTCTTCTGATTGCGGGGAGTTTTTTCTGTCAGATAATGCGTATCAAATAGGATATGATGATGTGCAATAGAGATTTCATTCTACCTCAATAAAAAATTGAGGGATCTACAATCAGACAAATCTGAATTCGAATATTCAATTAATAGAGAAAAAAGATAACCATTTTGATAGGCTTCATGTATTTTGTATAGAAAGTAAGGTGTTGTACAAATGAGAGGTTAGTCGGTTTTTATTCATAAAATATACGGCAGGTCGCAGATGAAAGGAAAGCTTCACTTTCTTTTTTCGCAAGGGAAGAAGGGACAAAAGTACGTAAAATAACAAACCCTTCATTCAAATTTTTAGCAACCAAAACTGAATTGGTATTTTTTTTAGGTTTTGATTTTTTGAGTTCTATGATTTGTATTGGTTTTCCAATGATAAGATCGAGTGTCGCATCAGGGGCTGTTCGGTCATTAAGGCTATAGAAAATAATTCCGTTGTGTGTGTAGGCTGCTAGTGACCAAAATTGTCGTGTTTTCAAAGCTTTTAAATGAACAGGTCCATTTTCAAGGTTAAATCTGCAGACTTTAAGAAGAAAGAGGGGATCAGCAGATTGTTGAATAGAATTATCGGGAGTAAAAGCAACAAATTGATAAGGGGCTCCGGATTTTTTAAGTGCTGTCCATATATTATCCTGTGCCCAATAGGGGATCAGAAAGAGAACGCAAATATGAACGATAATAGCGCCAATGATTGCAAGAAGTGCGGTATAAATAAATCTAGTCACAATTTATTTGTCCTGATGGGATTTGTTCTATTGATGGCATTGTAAGCTTTTGTAATGCCGTTGCAGAGATGATTGAGGTATCGTATAAGGTAAGAATAAGCCCGAATTCTTTTTGACTAACTGTTGCAAGCCAATTGCCGGCTTGCGGTGTGGGTGAAATATTGATGCGCAATGAGCCATCATGCTCATAGATAATATTGTCAGTGTGGAGTTCAAAAGGTATTTCTTTGGATGAAGTATAAGGTTTTAGGGATTTGTCAGCTGTATAAAGGGTAAAAAGACGGGTTTCAGGGATGGTGCCTTTGAGTAAATAATGACAGTGATGATGAAGTGGACGCCCTTGGTTATCTTGCCAAATCTGGAATTGAATACCTTCAGTTCGTCCGAGTGAAACAATGCCTTGTTTAGCGGTGCGGGCGCGGGTATAAGGATCCATATTGGCGGTTCCCATTTGGGGATAAGCACTCCATTTTCCAATTCTAAAGAGTCCAAAATGAGGAAAGGAATTGAGCACATAATCGACACTCAGTGTTCCACATAAAATGGAAAAAGCGAAGATAAAAAAGAAAATGGTGATATTAAAAAACATCAGTGAATATCTTGAATTCAAAATGTTGAATCTCCAGTTGTTTTCATTTTCAAAGAAATTGCAGATGTTTTTTTCAGATCTTTGTTAATCAATCGCACGATATTTAATGTTTCAGGAGAAAGCGTAGAGGGTATTGGAGGAGGAACTTCAGAATCTGCATGGGAAGAAAGTACTGGGGGCTGATAAGGAAGGAGAGAATCTTTAACACCATAGAGCTGTTTGAGCATGATATTTTGATGTGCAGCAAGCATGATGCGATGCCATATCATGGCAGGAACGCCACCCCCAAAAGCACGATTCATCGGTGAAAAGTTATCATTTCCCATCCATACCGCTCCTGTATAATTGCCTGTAAAGCCAACAAACCAAGCATCACGATAAGATTGTGATGTTCCAGTTTTCCCAGCGACGAGAGTCATGGTTAGAGCAGCACGCTTACCAGATCCTCGTGTCGTGACACCCACCATCATTTGGTTCATATAAGCTGTTGATTGTTCACTCAGAACTCGGTGTAGTTTTTTTCCGTTATGTTCGAAATCCCACACGACACGACCATCAATTGTTTTGATTTGCGTAAACCCATGACGATTACCAGCTATCCCGCCATTGGCAAAGACATTAAAGCCAGTTGCTTGATCCATGGGGGTCATGTTGGAAGTACCAAGAACCATTGTTTTGTGTGATAAAATATGCGCGTTAATCCCCATATTCTTGATGAGATCTATGATGGGTTGGGTATCACGGTTAAGATATTGATAGGTGAGATACACAGGGACTGTATTAATAGAAAAAGCTAAAGCTGTTGCTAAATCAATTTTTCCCAAATAACGACCAGAATTATTTTTTGGTGTCCAACCTCCCCAATTGATAGGAGCATCTAAAACGATTGTCGAGGGAGACAGTCCGTGTTCCAGTGCGGTTGCGTAAACATAAGGTTTGAATGAAGAACCAGTTTGCCGTCCGCCTTGTGTTGCTCTGTTAAATTGGCTCTTTTTATAATCTTGTCCTCCAACAATTGCGCATACGGCACCGTTATTATCGAGTATAACGGTGGCAGCTTGGGTTACGCGATATTGTTGACCATATTGATGTAAATGATATGCGATTGATTCTTCTGCTGCTTTTTGAATATTCGGATCAAGGGTCGTTTGAATAATTAAACTATGGCTTGGAAGTTGATTACGCATTTTTTTGACTTCCTCGAATGCCCAATCAAGAAAATAATCTGGCTGATTATTTTCTCTTTGGGGAAGTGCCTTAGCAGGGTGGCGATGCGCATTGATAATTTGGCTCTTCGTCATAAAGCCACTATTAACAAGATTAGAAAGGACGATATTGGCACGTGTTTGAGCTGCAAAGAGATGACTATGAGGAGCATATTTTGTTGGAGCTTTAAAGAGTCCTGCTAACATAGCAGATTCACTTAAAGAGACATGACGTATGTTTTTTCCAAAATAAAATTTTGCCGCTGCGGCAATACCAAAATTGTTTCCTCCCATATATGCTCGGTCAAGGTAAAGTTGTAAAATCTGCTTTTTGCTAAAATTTGCTTCTAGCCAAAGAGCAAGATAAGCTTCTTTGATTTTACGTGTTATGGTTCTTTCGTTTGTTAAAAATAAATTTTTAGCCAATTGTTGTGTGAGAGTTGAACCACCTTGCACCACACCTTTAGCTTGCATATTTTGTGAAATTGCCCGTGTAAGTCCTTGAAAATCAATGCCCCAATGATCAAAAAAACGACGGTCTTCTGTAGCGAGAACCGCTTTAATGACAGTGTCAGGCATTTCTTCAACGGGGACAGAGATTGCCGGCAGTGCACCACGGTGCCCAATGGAATTTCCATAGCGATCTAGAAAAAGAATGGAAAAGTTTTTAGGAGAAGACCAATCTGTTTTGGTCAGTTCAAAAACAGAAATGCCCAAAATAGTGAAAAGAGTAAATCCCATCAACCCTAATGTCAGTATTTCATCGAGAACTTCAACGATAAAACGTTTCCATCCTTGAAGATGAAAATTTTGTGAGACGATTTTTGCCTTTTTCCAGAAAAAACTGTTAGCAGAACGAATGTGATAAAGCGCTGTGTCTAATCGTGCGTCTAATTCAATGAGAGCAGGACTATGAAATGGCTTACGGTGTTGCCCTTTCTTTTTTTTAAAAAAATCAAACATTTAAAGAGAGCCTATGGCAAAGCAATACAACCAAACAAATCTACAATAATTATATGGAGTAGAAGTATTTTTTTTCTATAGTTCTAACAGAAAAAGAATTTGTTTTAGAATTATGCATTTTTTGTAAGATAGTATATTAATATTTTATTATTTTATTGAATAAATTTTATTCTCATTATTAAAAATATTTTTTTGATTTTTTAAAAATTTGGAGTAATGTTAATATGTTCTTCTGTAAGATAGAGGATAAATTGTTTTCATTTGTGATTTTTTAATCGACTAAAAAAAACCATTATTTCTTTTATCCTTTATCAAGGAAGAGAAGAGATGGGTTATTGAAATATTTATGATGAAAAAAAAATTCTTGTTCGTAATAATAGCAGCTTTTTTAGGAGCAGATTCTGTTCTAGCTTCTGGGTGTGCTGAAGTAGGTAAGAAGGCTGCCGCACAAGAGAGCGGGGTTCTCGTCCGTTCAAAACCGGTTGTTCAGGATGGAAAGGACATGTGTGCAATTGTAGTTGTTGTACCAGCCCGTAATGGTGAAAAGTTACGTCGTGTTGAGTTTTTTGTTCCTGCTGATTAGTCTTTAGCAGATGGTGTTGTGATGCGTATCTTAATCGTTGAAGATGATCGGAATCTTCACCATCAATTAGCAGAAGCTGTAAGACGTGCAGGATATGTTTCCGATAGTGCTTTCGATGGTGAAGAGGCTTATTTTTTAGGGAGCACAGAGTCTTACGACGCGGTGATACTTGATATAGGTTTACCGCAGATTGATGGTATTAGTGTTGTTGAAAAGTGGCGTCAAGAAGGGCTCTCCATGCCTGTTTTAATGCTAACGGCGCGAGACCGTTGGTCTGATAAGGTGCGCGGTATTGATGCTGGAGCTGACGATTATGTTGTGAAGCCATTTCATTTGGAGGAGGTGATGGCGCGCTTGCGAGCATTAATTCGTCGCACTACGGGACATGCGACAAGTGCATTATGTTGCGGAAATGTTTTGTTGGATACAAAGACGTCTCGTGTTTTTGTGGATGGTCAATTGATTAAACTAACATCTTATGAATTCAGACTGCTTTCGTATCTCATGCATCATTGTGACAGGGTCATTTCAAGAACAGAGCTTACTGAACATCTTTATGATCAGGATTTTGATAAGGATTCGAATACGGTGGAAGTCTTTGTAGGTCGGTTACGGAAAAAGCTTGGAATGAATTTGATTGAAACTATTCGAGGAATGGGATATCGCGTGAGAACGCGAGGTGATTAATGAATGTTTTTGAAGAGAATAATTGGTATAGGAGGTTCTTTTTTGTAATTACTCGATCTCTCAGTTTACGTGTTATGATCTTATCAACATTATGGGTTGTTATTTCTCTTTTATCGATTTCTGCAGTAAGTATTTTATTTTATAAGCGTTCGACTGAACAAAGCCTAGAGCGTATCCTTTCTGCTCAACTCTACAGTCTTATTGCAACAGTGACGGTGTCATCGGAAGGTACTTTGATAGGAGGGGCTGGGATTGATGATATTCGTTATTCTGATCCAACAACAGGATGGTATTGGGAAGTTGTTGCGATATCCCATAATTTAAAAGGAAGATTGACATCTCCCTCATTGGGAACAGGCGAGATATTTACACCAAGTGATGTTGATATACCTTTTGACAATAAATTCTTTCGCTCTTATCGGATAACGGGGAACAATGGTCAAAAGCTACAAGTGATTGAGAGTGATGTTGTTCTTGATAATAAAAATCATATTGCACGTTTTCGGCTTGTTGGGAATATCGATGAAGCTCATGCCCAGGTAAAGGAATTTAAGCGAACTTTGCAAATTTTTCTTTGGAGTTTCGGTATCGGGAGTGTTCTTATTAATATTGCTATTATTTTCTTTAGTTTTCAACCGTTGAAGCTTATTCGACGTGCATTGAATGATATTCGCGAAGGAAGAGTTCATTATGTGAATACGGATTTAGTAAGCGAAGTGATGCCGCTTGTACAAGAGATGAATGCTCTCATTAATAATAATCAGCGTATTATCGAGCGATTTCGCACACAGGTTGGTAATCTCGCGCATTCATTGAAGACGCCTCTATCCGTGATTATGAATGAGACAGATAAGATGCGCGGAGAAAAGGCTAGTTTGTTGAGAGAGCAAACGCAAATAATGCAAGCTCAAATCAATCATTATCTTCAGCGTGCGCGGATTGCAGCACAATGCGATAGTGTTGTCTATCATACGTCTGTTCGCAGTGTGCTTGAACGCTTGGTGCGGGTTATGAAAAAGCTTAATCCTGAAAAACAAATTCAATTTATTATGGATGTTGATGATATTGTTTTTTCTGGAGAGAAGGAAGATTTAGAAGAAATTATAGGGAATTTGATTGAAAATGCTACTCAGTGGTCTCGCGCAAAGGTTTTGATCTCTTGTTGTTTAGAAGAAAATGCTGAAGAAACAGAATATTTTAGCATCTTTGTAGAAGATGATGGTCCTGGTTTAACAGAAGACAAAATTGATGAAGCATTAAAAAGGGGGCGGCGGTTTAATGAAAGTAAACTAGGGTCAGGCTTAGGGTTAGCAATTGTTTCAGATATGGTCAGTGAATATGGTGGGAATCTCTTTTTATCCCGTTCTGATTTGGGTGGGTTGTATGCAAAAGTTTTATTACCTAAGATGGGAGAATAACATATTTTCTCCTTAAGCAAGAAATGTCTATAAAGTTTGTAAAGCAGTATTTTCAGATAATACATCAAAGAGTAGGGAAACATTGTTTTTAGTTTCTTTGTTTAATTGATATATATAATAGATTTTATAATATTCTCCATGAAAAAATGAATTTTTATTAATTCACATCACTTTTCTCATGAAGAGGATAAAATGTAAGCGAGTTATTCTCTGTTCGTATTGGAAAAAAACGATATGCTCTTATTGATTTTTGCAGCATTTTTTCTGATTTTTCTGGCAAGTGTTCTTTTTCTTTCACTACGTTTTGATGATGAGATAAAAAAAGAATGGAAAGTTCAAACCGTGGATGGTTATAGAAGCCATAAGCGTATGATTGAGTTTAACAAGCTTTATATGCATTATAAAAAAAGAAATATTCTTAAGGCTTTAAGTATCTTGTTTGTTCTCCTTATGACATGGAATATTTATGGGCTGACAGGCAATCCAGAAGTGAAAAGTTATTTTTTTAGCGAATTAATGGATAAGGATCCTCAAACTCTTAGTAAGCAAGAAAAGCTTATTCGTTTACAAGTGCTTTTTTTCCGTGCACCTAATGATGGCAAGCTAGCAGATGCGTTAGCGGTAGGGTATCTCGAAGAAAGCCTTTTTCAAGAAGCAGTGAATACTTATTTAGATGCACTTCGTTTGAATGGAGAAACAGCTCCAAGGCTTGTAGGATACGGTTTAGCATTGGTTGGTTATGAAGGGGGAGTGATAACGCAAGAAGCGCAAAATGCTTTTCAAAAAGCAGCAGATTTAGCGCCAACAGATTTTTATCCACGTTTATTGCTAGCCGATGCATTGCATCAAGCAGGAAAAACTGCACAGGCAGTGCAATTTTTACAAAGCTTTCTTGATACAATGCCTGAAAATTTTTCAGGACAATCACGTGTTAAAAAAATGATGATTCAGTTACGTGATTTATCGAGTAAGCATACAAAGAAAAGAAATCTTGCACCTATGTAGAAGATGTGCAAAGCTCTTAAAAAATAAAATATTGATACTTAATTATAACGTATTTAAAATTTTTTCGCAGAGTGTCTATGAACAGTCAATCTTTAAAGAATTCTGCCTCATGGAAGGTTATTTTAGAGCAGCGAAAAAAAAAGCGCTTACTGATCATATTATTATGTTGTTTGGTTATGACAATTGCAGCAAGTCTCATAGTGTATGCAATGCGTCATGCGGTCAGTTTTTTTAGAATGCCCTCTGAAATTACAAGAGAAGATATTTTAACGGAGCGCCCTTTGCGTTTGGGTGGCTTTGTTGAAAAGGGAACTGTTCAATATGTTGGAGAGAGAGGCGTTGTTTTTTTTGTAACGGATAACAAAAAACATGAAAAAGTAGTTTTCAATGGTGCCTTACCGGATCTTTTTCGTGAAGGTCAGGGGGTGATCGTAGAAGGGCATTTCGATAAACAGGGCTTTTTTATAGGGATGCGTATTTTAGCAAAACATGATGAAACTTATATGCCTAAAGAAACAGCTGATCGTTTGAAAAAACATTACATTATGGAGAAATAATTCGATTGTGCTTGTCGAACTGGGTCATATTTTTTTAGCTGCAGCATTTTCAGTAAGCTTATTAGGGGCATTTTTACCTGCTTTAGGTTTTTGGTGGAGAGAGCGTTTGTTAATGCAAACAGTTGTTCCTCTAACATATATCACTTTTACATTACTGCTTTTATCTTTTTTAGTGATAATTTATGCTTATGTCGTATCTGATTTTTCTGTTTTGAACGTTGTTGAGAATTCTCATTCAGAAAAACCGATGCTCTATAAAATTACAGGTGTTTGGGGCAACCACGAAGGCTCTATGTTGTTATGGGTTTTAAGTCTTGCTTTTTTTAGCGCATTGATGGCTTTTTTTAGCCAACATTTGCCAGAAGATTTTAAGACGCTTGTTTTAATTTGCCAAAGTTGGATTACAACTGCTTTTCTTTTATTTATTCTTTTTGTATCCAATCCATTTTTACGCGTAAATCCACCAGCATTGCAGGGAAATGGTCTCAATCCTCTTTTACAAGATATCGCATTAGCAATTCATCCACCGCTACTTTATTTAGGTTATGTCGGTTTTTCACTTTGTTTTTCTTTTGCCGTTGCGGCATTGATTATGGGACAGGTTGATAGAATTTGGGCGCGTGGGATTCGTCCGTGGCTTTTACTTGCTTGGTGTTTTTTGACATTGGGTATTATGGTTGGCTCTTATTGGGCTTATTATGAGCTAGGATGGGGGGGGTATTGGTTTTGGGATCCTGTTGAAAATGTTTCGTTTATGCCGTGGCTTTCAGGAACGGCTCTTTTACATTCTGCTCTTGTTCTCGAAAAACGAGAAATATTGAAAAGTTGGACTCTGTTTTTAGCGCTGCTTACTTTTTCCCTTTCTCTGATGGGAACTTTTCTTGTGCGTTCTGGGCTTTTAGTTTCTGTTCATAGTTTTGCTGTTGATCCAGCACGCGGGCAAGCAATTCTTGCTCTTTTATTTTTTTTTACGGGAGCTGCTTTTCTTCTTTTTGCTTTGCGTACCCCTATTTTAAAAACAGAAAGATTTTTTCAACCAATTTCACGTGAAGGGTTTATTGTTTTAAATAACTTGTTACTGACAACAATAACAGCAACAGTATTGATTGGTACGCTTTATCCTTATTTTATTGAGATATTAACAGGGCAAAAAATTTCTGTAGGGGCTGCTTTTTTTAATCTTACCTGTGGACCGCTAATGGTTTTGCTGTTGTTGTTTGTTCCATTTGGGACAATGATGGCATGGAAACGCGGTGATTTTCTTGCAGTTTTTGAACGCTTGTGGTTTGTTTTTGTATTGGTTGGTATCGTCTGTTTTATAATATTCTATGCGACATCTGTGCGTGATATTTTTGCAGTTTTAGGGATTGGGCTTTCAGCGTTTGTTTTTTTAGGCAGTTTAGCGGATCTATGGGGAAAGAGTGGATATGGCAAGAGAGCTTTTTCAGTACGCGTTAAGAGATTTCTTGGATTGCCATGGTCTACTTTTGGTGCAGCAATAGCACATATGGGATTAGGCGTTACATTATTTGGTATTGTTTGCGTAGCAAGTTTTGGGCAAGAACGTATTTTAATCATGAACGAAGGGGATAGGGTGACGATAGCGGATAAAACGCTTCATTTTGATGCAGTGTATGATGGTGTTGGTTCGAATTATTCGACAATGGAGTTTTATTTTAAAATATATGAAAATAAAAACATTGTAGGTCATGTAACAGCCTCAAAGCGATTTTATTCAAGCCAAAATACATCAATAACAGAAGTTGGTCTTAAAAATCATGGCTTATCACAGCTATATATTGTACCGGGACATATTGATAATCGGGGTCTCGTTGTGCACGTATGGTGGAAGCCTTATGTAATATGTATTTGGTTAGGGGCATTCATGATGGCTATGGGGGGATGTCTTTCTCTTTTGGGGTATTGGTTTCGCATTGGCATGTACAATAGGGTAGTGCTTGCTTTAAATTTTTGGAAAAGACATTGAGATGAAAAAAATTCTTTGGATTGTATTTTTTTTAATTGCAACGTTTCCTTTTCGATTAGCAATAGCAGTAGAGCCGGATGAGATTTTAAAGAATAAGATTCTTGAAGCGCGAGCACGCCATATTTCATCGCATTTACGTTGTCCTGTTTGTCAAAATCAATCAATTGATGATTCAGATTCTGCTTTAGCACGTGATTTACGGCTTTTAATTCGGGAAAGGCTAAAAATGGGCTATAGTAATCAGCAAGTCACTGACTTTCTTGTTGAGCGATATGGTGAATTTATTCTCTTGAAACCACCATTGAATAAGATAACTTGGTTTTTATGGTTCTCGCCTTTGATCATTATTATCATTGGCGTAAGTATCATATTTTTCCACTTCAAACGAAATAATCATGAGTTATGTGAATGAAAAAGAACAGTCAAAAATGTCATTGCATTAAAAAAAATGTTACATAAAAGAAAAAAATCAGATCATCTGCAATGAGCAGACAATCTTATTGTAATTATATTAGGGAATACTGAAACCTTACAAAACTTTAATAATTTAGACAGAAAACGGTAAGGTCTGGTATTTTATAAGTGATCGGAATTGAAATAAAGGTATGATTGAATAGGAGCATAGAATAAATGGTTAAAAAGGCTTTCTTTAAAACATTTGTCGCAGTGAGTTTTTCTGCGATATTGGAAAGTGCACTGTTTTTTAGTGGATGTACATCAAGCTTGTGGATGACAAAGGCTCATGCAAGTTCTGTATTTACTTCGTTAATGCAACAACAGGGATTTGCCGATATTGTTGCTCAAGTGAAACCAGCCGTTGTAGCAGTACAAGTAAAGAGCAATAAAAAGAAAGAAGATAGGTTCTTTAGCAACTTTTTTAGTGGTCCAGGACTTGATCAATTACCAGATCAGCATCCTTTAAAAAGATTTTTTAAAGAGTTTTATGATTTTGATAAACCTAAAAATAAATTTCCGCACCAATCGCAGAGACTCCGTCCTGTTGCTTTTGGATCGGGTTTTTTTATTTCGTCTGATGGTTACATTGTGACCAATGATCATGTGATTTCTGACGGAACAAGTTATACTGTTGTTCTTGATGATGGTACAGAATTGAACGCAAAGCTCATTGGGAAAGACCCCAAAACCGACCTTGCCGTATTAAAAGTGAATGATAAAAGAAAATTTTCTTATGTTGATTTTGGTGATGATTCAAAGCTTCGTGTTGGGGATTGGGTTGTTGCCATTGGGAATCCATTTGGTCTTGGTGGAACTGTGACAGCAGGTATTGTTTCTGCACGTGGACGTGATATTGGCACTGGTGTGTACGATGATTTTATTCAGATTGATGCTGCTGTTAATAGAGGAAACTCTGGTGGTCCAACGTTTGATCTTAATGGAAAGGTTGTTGGGGTTAATACAGCAATTTTTTCTCCTTCTGGAGGAAATGTTGGGATTGCTTTTGCTATTCCAGCAGCGACTGTAAAACAGGTTGTACAACAACTTATTGAAAAAGGTTCAGTTCAACGTGGTTGGTTAGGTGTTCAGATTCAGCCGGTAACAAAGGAGATTTCCGATTCAATAGGATTGAAAGAAGCCAAAGGTGCTTTGGTTACTGATCCGTTAAAAGGACCGGCAGAAAAGGCTGGTATTAAAGCGGGTGATGTAATTATTTCAGTGAATAATGAAAAAGTTGCTGATGCGCGTGAGCTGGCGAAACGTATTGCAAATATTAAACCAGGAGAAATGGTAACCATAGGGATTTGGAGATCAGGTAAGGAGGAGAGTATAAAGGTTAAACTCGCTTCAATGTCTGAAGATGAAAGTAAGAAAGAGACTTCAAAATATTCAAATGGACAGAGTGATTTAGATGAAACATTGGAAGATTATGGTTTGATTGTTATGCCTTCTGATGATGGTGTAGGGGTTGTCGTAACGGATGTCGATACCGATTCAGATGCTGCAGATAAAGGGATACGCCCTGGTGATATCATTGTGACAGTAAATAATAAACCAGTTAAACGAGTCTCTGATATTATTAACACAATCAAAAATGCTCAGCAGTTAGGACGAAAGGCTATACTCTTACAAGTGCGAACAAATGATCAAAATCGTTTTGTTGCTCTTCCAATTTTCAAAAAATAAGGCTTTAGTTGTAGGACAAATGTTTATTAAACATTTGTCCTACAACATAATAAAATAATGGAGATACGTTTTATGAAGATACTCGTTATTGAAGATGATCATGAGACGGGGCATTATCTCGAAAAAGCATTTTTGGAAGTAGGGCATTCTGTTGATGTTGCTTATGATGGGGATACTGGATATGCTTTAGCAACCACGGAAAATTATGACGTTATGGTTGTTGACCGAATGCTTTTGCATCGTGATGGTCTTTCTATTATTGCTGAATTGCGCGCTAAAGGCAATGAAACACCGGTTCTTATTCTGTCTGCTTTAGGGCAAGTTAATGATCGTGTAACGGGGCTGCGTGCAGGGGGAGATGATTATTTGACAAAGCCTTATGCTTTTTCTGAACTTCTTGCGCGTGTTGAAGTTTTACAACGGCGGAAAAATCCTAAAGAAGCAGAAACTGTTTACTGTGTAGGTAATCTTGAGCTTGATCGGTTAGCACATACGGTAAAACGAGGTGATAGAAACATTCTATTGCAACCACGAGAGTTTCGTTTACTTGAATATTTGATGCGTTATGCGGGGCAGGTTGTTACACGCACTATGCTTTTGGAAAACGTTTGGAATTACCATTTTGATCCACAAACGAATGTCATTGATGTCCATATCTCTCGTTTGAGAGCCAAAATTGAAAAAGATTTTGATGTTCCCCTTCTCCATACAGTGCGTGGAGCTGGATATATGCTGAAAGTACCAGATAACAAAGCATGAATCGTTTGATTAATATAATGCGCACGACGGCGCTAAGGCTTTCAGCACTTTACATTTTATTGTTTGGATTGGTGGCAACAGGACTTTCTATTTATATGACGGCATTTTCTGCTTCATTGTTAACAGAGCAAACTGAACAGGCTTTACATGAAGAATTAAAGTATATTGAAAATGCTTATAATTATGGGGGATTATCCTTATTAATGCGCACTATTGATTATCGTTCAAGACAACCAGGAGCATTTCTTTATCTTGTTACAGATTCTATGGGGCGTATTTTAGCAGGAAATGTAGCACGTATTGAATTAGGTCTTTTGAATCAGAGTGGTTTTATTTCTACCTCTTTTTTGTATTCCCGTTTTGGAGAACATGGCAAAACAAGTGAACATCGCGCTTTGGCGGTTATTGTTGATTTACCTAATGCTATGAAGATTCTTATAGGACGTGATTTGGATGAGCCAGAACGTTTTGCTGTTGTTATTCGCAAAGCTGTGATCATTGCACTTGCTGCAATGGTTGGAGGCGCTTTACTCATATGGTTTTTTGTTGGCAGGAGAGCTTTACAAAGGATTGATCATGTAACGGCTGCATCACAGCGCTTGATGGATGGTGATTTCAGTGGGCGTTTACCTGTTTCTGGAGTAGGGGATGAGTTTGATCGATTGTCAACCAATCTTAATGTTATGTTAGACCGCATTGAAGAGTTAAATATTGGTTTACGTCAAGTATCAGATAATATTGCTCATGATCTGAAAACGCCGTTAACGCGTCTTAGAAATCGCGCTGAAGAAGCGCTTTCAGGAAATAAGACAAAGCTTGAATATCGTCAGGTCCTTGATAGGGTTATTGCAGAATCAGATCAACTTATTTGTACGTTCAATGCGATTTTAATGATTTCACGTATTGAGGCCAGCAGTGCAATTGAACATCTTGAAATGATTAATATGAAACTGATCCTTGAGGATGCTGTTGAGCTTTACGAACCTTTTGCTGAAGAGTCAGGTGTTTTACTTCAGTTGGGAGATATATTTGATAAAGAGCTAAAATTGAATCGTGAGCTTGTTGCGCAATCAATTTTTAATCTTATAGATAATGCAATTAAATATGCGCCTAAAGGTGGAAGGCAAGCGAAGGTTTGCTTATCAATGGAATATCGTGATGAACATTTATTAGTTGTTGTGAGCGATAATGGACCAGGAATAGCAGAGGATAAACGTGAAAAAGTGACAGAACGATTTGTTCGTCTTGAAGAAAGCCGCACACAACCTGGGTTTGGGATTGGTTTAAGTATAGCAAAAGCGGTTATGAAGCTTCACGGGGGTGAATTGTTACTTGAAAATGCAAATCCAGGGCTTAGGGCTATTTTGTTATTTCCTTAAAGATATTTTTCTTCACTTTTCATACGTAACAACTATTTTAAAAGTATAAAGCAATAGAAAGGAAAGCAAAATGCTTTTCAAGGGAGCAGAGACGAAACAAGCTTTTTTAAAAACACAGCTTCTCCCTTTATGTCCTCTCGATAAAAGTGGTTCCCAATGGTTAAAAGACATGGAAGAACAAGCAAGGAAAGAAGGTTTAGAATCGCTTGTTTCCATCATTTCAGAGAGTGGAACGCAGATTGATTTTATCAGTTCGGTTATGACCTTATCTCCTTTTTTGCGTGAGGTTTTAATTGCCAACCCATCATATCTTAGTGCTTTATTAAATGTTGATATAGAAACAAAGCTGAGCGAAATTATAGATGATATTACAGCTATTGATGAGGATGAAGCTATAAATGAAACTTCATTGATGGCTGCTTTAAGGCGCAAAAAACGAGAAGCGCATGTTCTTATTGCTTTAGCTGATTTGGGTGGTGTTTTTACTTACGAAGTTTCATGTGCTTGGTTGACACGTTTGGGCGAAGCAGCATTAAGTGTAGCACTACGTTTTCTATTAAGAGAAGCGCATGATCATGGTAAGATCAATTTATTAAGCCGTGAGAATCCAGAAAAAGACTGTGGTTTAATTATTTTAGGGATGGGAAAGTTAGGAGCAGGGGAACTTAATTATTCTTCTGATATTGATCTTATTGTTTTCATTGATGAAACATCACCTCATATTGGTAATCTTTCTGAAAGTGTTGACGTATTTTCTAAAATGGTACGCCGATTAATCCGTATCATTCAAGAACGCACTGCGGAAGGATATGTTTTTCGTCTTGATTTTCGTCTTCGTCCAGATCCAGGTTCAACCCCTTTGGCCTTACCAGTAAGGACTGCATTGCGTTATTACGAAGGGCGTGGGCAAAATTGGGAACGAGCAGCCATGATTAAAGCACGTCCAGTTGCTGGTGATAAGAGGGCAGGTTTTAACTTTCTCAAAGAGCTTTTTCCCTATGTGTGGCGGAAATATTTAGATTATGCTGCTATTGCTGATATTCATTCGATCAAACGTCAAATTCATGCGCATAAAAATTACGGTCAAATTGCAGCTTATGGGCATAATATAAAGTTAGGTCGTGGTGGTATTCGTGAGATTGAGTTTTTTGTTCAGACACAGCAGCTCATTGCTGGTGGACGTTTTCCTCAATTACGTGGACGTCAGACAGTTGCAATGTTAGCAGAACTTCACACGCTTGGTTGGATCAGTGAGAAAACGAGAAATAGCCTTATAAAAAGTTATGCTTTTCTTCGAAATGTGGAACATCGTATTCAAATGCTTTTCGATGAACAAACACATCTTCTTCCAAATGATACTGCTCAATTCACGAGTGTTGCCTATTTAATGGGTTATCAAGACAGGAGCAGTTTTATCCGTGATTTATTAAAAACACTTCAGATTGTTGAAAAACATTATGCTGCACTGTTTGAGAATGAGCAAGAACTTGGTTTAGAAATTGGTAATTTAGTTTTTACCGGTGAAGAAGATGATCCGGAGACATTAATAACGTTAAGCCGTTTAGGCTTCGAAAGAGCAAGTGATATTTGTCGTATTATGCGCACGCTCCATTTTGGTCGTTATAAAGCAACGCAATCAGCCGAAGCACGCGAGAGATTAACGGAATTAACACCAGCTCTTTTGAAAGCTTTTGGTGGGACAAAACGAGCTGATGAGGCGATGTTACGTTTTGATGGTTTTTTACAGGGCTTACCTTCAGGAATTCAGCTTTTTAGTCTTTTGCAGTCTAATCCTTCTCTTTTGGATATGCTTGTCCTTATTATGGGGGCTGCTCCACGTCTTGCAGAAATTATTGCACGCAGGTCCCATGTTTTTGATGGAATGTTAGATCCGAATATTCTTTCAGAATTACCGACCAAAACGTACTTAGAAAAACGGCTTGAATATTTTCTTGAAAATGTTCTTTCTTATGAGGAAATTCTTGATCATTTAAGGATTTTTGCAGATGAACAACGTTTTTTGATTGGTATTCGAATTTTAAACGGTACAATTACAGGAGAAAGAGCGGGTTTTGCTTTTACTGCGCTTGCTGATCTTATGATTACAAAAACATTTGCTACCGTTCAAGAGGAATTTTCTCGTCTTCATGGTCGTATTAAAGGAGGGCGTGTTGGCATATTGGGTATGGGGAAGCTTGGAAGTCGCGAATTAACAGCAGATTCCGATGTTGACCTCGTTTTGCTTTATGAACACGATGATGATGCAGAAATATCTGATGGAGAAAAGCCTCTTTATATCTCTCAATATTATACGCGTTTAGCACAGCGCCTCGTTTCTGCTTTATCCACTCTTACAAGCCAAGGTATTCTTTATGTCGTTGATTTAAGGTTACGGCCATTAGGCAATAAAGGACCTATTGCTGTTTCTTTTCCATTTTTTAAAAAGTATTATCGCCAAGAAGCATGGATATGGGAATATCTTGCTTTAACAAGGGCTCGAGGCATTGCAGGAGACCCTGATTTTTTACAAAAGCTAGAAAATGAAGTGTGTGCAATTATTGCTATTTCTCGTGATAAGAAGGAAGTTGCAAAAGAAGTATGTGAAATGCGTGCCTTGATTGCAAAAGAAAAGCCGCCAAAAAATCAATGGGATTTAAAAACGATGTCTGGTGGCATTATGGATTTGGAGTTTATTGCTCAATTTTCTCTTATTACGCATGTCATTGAGTTTCAAATTGGAGCGACGACAGCGGATATTTTAGATCACTTACCAAACAGTTTTCTTAATCAGTCATGTATTGCTGATTTACATTATGCCTATCGTCTTTATACAAATTTGAGTCAAATTATACGGCTTTGCTTAAATGATTCTCTTGATCCCAATGACATGCCACCTGGATTAAGTGACCTTTTGTTGAATAGTGTTGGGGAACCTGATTTGCTTCGTGTTGAAAAATTAATTGCAGAAACTGGGCAATTGGTCTGTTCAGTTTTTACAAAAATCATGAAATATTAAAATAATTCTATAAGAATAAATAAAAATTATTAATTCCATTTTTATATATTAATTTTTGTCTTTCATTTCATAGACGCTTGAGAGGGTTAGAGTGAAGTTCTCTACTGTTTTTTCAAGTGTGATGAAAAAATTCTCCATTCTAGGTATCATTCTTTATACAAAAAGCGGTGAGTGATTAATTTAGTGAATCATATTTTTTATGAGCGTTATCTCATTTTTTCAAAAAATTGACATTATAATTATTTATATAATTCCAAGTAATAATGATCAATATGAAGCTATAAAAGCTACTATAGATTAATAGCTTCTGGAAATTATAAATAATATTTAAGCTTTATTTAAAACTAATTTTAATTTTTTAACTGTGTCATTTTTGCTATAGATTTTTTCAAAAAATTGTGAAACGATTTACCATTATTTATGTATCACATTAGCTTTTAGGGGAGCAATTATGATTACAAAGTATTTAGCCTCAACATCTATATTTTCTTTAATTTCAATTTCTGTAGTACAGGCGTCGGATATCGTTATTCCTGAACAACCTGTTCCTGTTATTCCAGCACCTGCTTTGTCTTGGACAGGATTTTATCTTGGAGGACAGATTGGTAACTTTTCAGGTAAAACAACTGCAAGTTATTTAAAACATGAGACAGGGATATGGAATCCAATTGGAAAGGAGAATTTACCTAAACTTTCTGGTTTTATCGGGGGAGTTTATGCAGGTTCCAATATTGATATCGATAATAGTTTTATTATAGGTATTGATACAGATATTATGTGGTTTGGTAAAAAGGATTCTAAAGATGTCAATCTACCGAAAAAAAGTCCAACTGAAGAAACACCAAAACTTGTAGAAAAAACAAGTCTAACAAGAGATTTGCATGAGGAGGATTCGACAACACCTATTAAAGCTGTACGTCATACTTTAAAACAAAAATGGGCTGGTGCTACACGGGTGAGAGTTGGTTTTGCGATTGAGCGTATGATGCCTTATATTTCTGGAGGGATTGCTTATACGCAGCTTCAGAATATTTTTGCGGCAGTAGCTGATAGCAAAAATGGAGAAGTTGATTTTTCTGATTGGTTGCATGATGAAAAAAAGACCATGATTGGTTATACCCTTGGAGGTGGTATTGATTTTGCAATGACTGATAATATTATTGTACGTGCAGAATATCGTTATTCAGATTTTGGCAAAAAGAAGTTCATACAGGATAAATTTGAAATGGGCTACAAGACAAATGATTTTCGTGTGGGTGTAGCTTATAAATTTTAATTTTTTGCAGAATTAAACACTTCAAAAGTCTCATTTTCGAATGAGGCTTTTATTTTTCAGATATGTTCTAGTAAATATCCTTTACTCAAAAGAGCTACTATTTTATTCGAACAATACTTTGATTTGTAAACATAAATTACTTTTTGTCATGTTGAGTGAGAGACCCAAGTGTCATAAGATTTTCTCATTTTAATTGAACCGATCAAAACCATGTCTTTTGCACGTCAAAAAGAGGGGGCGTCGTGAGATAAAAACATTAAAGAAAGAATAAAAATGCTTCTTATGAACCATTTTAAGTGCTAAAGGCTGTCGCTACATTAGGGGGTGGCAAAGTGTGAGATTTTGATACTAGCTTGCTTTTCCATAAACGTGAAGATGGTGTTGCTAAATGGACTTAACATTACATCATTCATAGGTACCGTCGGGAAATGGGTTTGGGTGCTTTAAAAGATGCTTTTTTAAACCAACATGTGAATTGGCAAGCTAATGGCATTTTATTTTATTTGAAAGATTTTTCATACAATCAACTTTTCTGTTTTGCGGTATCGTAAAATATTTTATTTAATAACAAAAAGCTCGCAAAAAAACTCTAAAGAACGTAAAATTACATCCGCAATATAATTCAATAATAAAATAATTATAAAGAGTATTATAAAGTGATTTATAGGAAAAAATAGAGAGAAAATTAGGAATTTATTGAGACATAAAAAACATTATTACCTATGTCTGTTATCGAAATATAATCTATTATTTTCCTAATTTTTTAATGTACGATAATAAATTTCGAGTGAAATAGTAATGGATCATTTCAAATCTATTTACGATAAATCAATCAACATCATTTGTTTATGAATCACAAGTAGGTTGGGTTATTTAAATTATATACTTTAGTTATTATTTGGCTTTTTTAGCCATTGATTTTCAGGTATAGAAGCTGAATGAGCTTCTCTATTATTCTATAAAATATCATCATTGTAATAATATAAGGATTTTAGGCATTAGATGCTTTTGGAGGAGTGGATGATGAAATTCAAAGCAGGGTTTATGTGTAGAGCTTTGTGAAGTAAATCACATGCGCAATTAGCAGCTGGAACCCGTGAGACAAGAATCCGAATTATTTATAAATCAGATGTGGTAGAATTTTCGTCCTTTAGAGCGGGAAGGAAGAAAACCGATAAGTTTGTAAAAAGCTAGTCACATAAGTGGGGCAGCAGATGGAACTGTCTGAGAAAAATTGATCTATTGACAGAGAAGGTGAAACTTTATCTTTTAAGGAGAAAAAGGGAAATAAGAATTATGATTTCCAAAGGGATGTGAAATAAAAATGTTTTTATTTTTTGTTGTTTGGGCAACTATGAAGGTGTTTAAAGATTAATTGTTTCAGTACATGCAATCTCGTTTTTGGGGTTGATAATGCTATAACGTTGTAATTGGCAATGCCATTGATTTTGTAAGCGTTCAATGGAAAATAAATTAAAGCCTGCGGGCGGTTTTTTATCACCAAAAGCTTGTGATGCGGAAGGAACACCAACAATAGGAATTTTTTTAATTGGTCCTTCAATGTAATTCAATGTGGGTAAATGAGTATGTCCGTGAAGAATAAGCTCACAACCGTGGTATTTGATAATGTCTAGAAAACGTTTTATATCCCGTAGTTTTTTATGCCAAGACGTTGCCTTTGGAAAGGGGGGGTGGTGAATCATGACGACACGAAAAAGGTTGCGCTGTGCTGCTTCCTTTAAAAAGAGCGGTAAAGTTTGCGCTTGCATTTTACCAAAATAGCCAGAAGCTTGAAAAGGCAATGTCGCAATGGCTGAAGAAGCTGCTATGATGGCAACATCTTTGCGAATGCGCATATAAGGAAAGGCACTTTTTTGAGGGATGTCACCTGTAATCCAAGGTTTAAAGAGAGTGCATGCTTTTTGTAAAGCGCCCCGGACATAGGCATCGTGATTTCCAAATGTCAAAGAAATATCTTGAGGTTTTCCTAGGTTAAGTAGCCAACGATGAGCTTGTACAAATTCTTTATCAAGAGCAAGATTTACAAGATCACCAGAGATCACAAGGTGATCAGGTTTTGTTTTGTTCAAGGCATCTATTAAAGTTTCTAGGACATCTGTTGCCATCTGACTCTTACGTTTTTTTTGCCAGTTCAGATAACCGGTAAGACGTTTCCCAGAAAGTTCAAAAAGGGAAGGTTGCGGGAGAGGGGAAAGATGTACATCCGATATATGGGCAAGATAAAACATAAAAGCTCGTAAAGTATTAAAAACGATTTAAAGAATAAACATAAGATAAGTTAGTGCTTAAAGGCAAGAAAGATTGTAAAATGAAAATTAGCTTGCAAAAAAGAATGTCTCAAGCGGAATGTTCCAAATAGAATATCCCTAATAAAATATCATTGTGTTGTAGATTCACATATTTGTAAAAAAAACATTTCTCAATGCGTTTGAGCTAATTTCACGATGGTACTCGATATTATAATGGAAAGCTTCTGTGAACTATATAGGGCTTACTGTACACTACCATCTCTACACTTATACAAGGTGCAAATAAAAAACATCATACTATTTTCCCCCAATTTTATGAAAATCCTTGCTTTGCTTTAAGAGGATTCATAAGAGGTATTTCACTCTTTTCTTCAATGGTTTCTATCCATACAGCATCCCTTCTAATAATACGCAAGAGAATGTTTTTTATTGTTTTAATATGAGGATATTGGAAATAAGGAGAATTCCACTGTATTTTGAGTTATAAATCAATACGTTATCTAATTACAAAAGACAAGTAAATACGTAAAAAGATAAGCTGAATTTTAAAACTATTATACGAAATCTCAGACTTTTTAACGGCCTTCATAATACCACATGCTGCTCAACAGTAAAAGGCAAGCAAGCAGTGCAAAAAAACCAGAAAATATCGAAAAATAAAAGGTATTGATTAAACGGGTTTCTGTTGCTTCTTTCAGAACAATTGAATGTGTTGGGGAAGAGGACGGACTTATTTTTGATTGAATCAGCTTAAATGGAGGAAGATGAATGTTGTCTTTTCCTTCAGGGTGTAAACGTCCGATGTAGCCACCAGTGTGCTTAATAATGGGGGCTAGTTTTTCTTGTGTTGAAATCAAGTCAAACAACTCAAGATTATCGAGCATCCCTACAGAAGAAAGTATTGTTAAACCGCCATTTTTAATGTTAAAAATTCCTGTCTCATCAGTGGTCACAGTTGCAGTAAAAAGGCCTTCTTTCTCTTTGGTCAGAGTAATATTTTCTTTTTTTCCAGAGGGAAAGATTATTTCAGCGGGTTCTGGATGGTCTTTTAGAGTTTGGCGGCGAATTGTTAAATGATGATGGCTGCTAGTCGCACTTAATTTTTCTTCCTCAAGTTCTGGTTCTTTCATGAGCCAATGGGCAATACGACGATAAAGAGCAGCATAAGGACCACCGCCTTCGAAACCTCGTGCCCAAAGCCAACTTTCATCAGAAAGCAACATGCCCACACGTCCTTTATCAACATGGGAGAGAAGTAAAAGTGGTTGTTCATCCGCTCCTTTCATGAGGGCGATTCCGTTATTTATGTTTTGAATAGCAATTTGTCGCAACCATTGCCCCCATTGAGAAGCGGGAAGGTTAAGTGTTGCAAGACCCCTTGTGACAGGATGGCGCTCACCTTCTTTGGTTAATGTGGGGCGAAAAGGTTTTTCAATAATAGTTCCATTGGGCAATGCCGGTAGAATGCTTATTAAAGGTGTTTTCGCAAGTGAGTTTTTTTGGGTAAATTCAGGTCCTGTTACCATCAACAATGCACCCCCCTTTTGTACATATTGGGCGATATAATCATAATAGATTAAGGGGAGAACAGTAGAGTGCTGGTAGCCATCAAGGATGATGAGATCAAAGTTATTAATTTCTTCAACAAAGAGTTTTCTTGTGGGAAAGACCACTAAGGATAATTGGCTTGAGGGCGTATTATCTGCTTTGGTGGGGGGACGCAAAATAGTAAAGTGAACAAGATCAATATTGGAGTCACCTTTCAAAAGGTCTCGCCATGTCCGTTCTCCATTATAAGGAGCACCTGAAATAAGAAGAACGCGTAAATTTTCTCTGATTCCTTCAATAATTGTTATGGCGCGGTTGTTTTCCAAGCTTAGTTCACCTTTGTGTGGATCAGTTATAACTTGGATAATATTTTTTTCAGCATGAGGAAGGGTAATTTCAGTTTGAAAAATCACGCCAGGAGTTACAGAATAATGGCCAATGTCTTGTCCATTGACGCTTAGTGTAATATTTGCTTTCTCTGATATTGTTTTTTTGGCGGGGCCTTTATCTTCTACCAAAATGGAGAGCGTTTGTGGTTTGTTGACAAGGGCAAAGCGTGGAGGAGAAATAAACTTGATTTGGCGATCAAATTCATCTGAGTATCCTGTAATCAGGGCATTGAGAGGTGCTTCATGATGAAGGTCTGATAGGTCAGGGATGTCATGCACTTGTCCATCGGTGATAAAAATGGTTCCTGCATAACGAGAGAACGGTACATCAGATAGTGCTTGTGTTAAAGCTTCAAACAAATTCGTTGAGGGTGCATATCGATTATCAGCAAGTTTCCCAGCTTCAATAAAGCGTGGTTCAAATTGTGGATAATGCGCCAGTGTTTCGACTAATTGCCTGCGCGCTTCATCACTATCATTTGTACGTGTTCCAAATGATTGGCTTTTGCTGCGGTCAATGACAATGCCTACTGTGCTTTTCAGTGGTTCGCGCTGTTCTTTTATGATCATTGGATTGAGCAAAGCAAGGATAAGGGCGCTTAATGCCATCAGACGAAATAAAGAACCTTGCCGTAGCGTAACAAGACCAACAACGACAAAAAGAATCGATATTCCGCTTAAGAGCAGAATCCAAAAGAGTGGTAAAAAAGGCTGAAAAGTGAAAAATGATATCATTGCCTTCTTTCTCTTTTAAAGCGTTCCAAGAGTGCTGGAACATGCACTTGATCCGCTTTATAGTTTCCTGTAAGCACATAAAGGACAATATTTAAACCTGCACGAAATGCCCATAGACGTTGCATTGGATCATTGGGAACAAGGGGATATTTCCATGCCCCTTTTTCATCGAGTGCCCAAGCCCCAGCAAAGTTATTTGCGGTGATGAGAAGGGAGCTTACGTTATCGCCGTTGGCAAGAGAGTTTTTATTTTTTTTGTTTGTTGATGAGGATTCAACCCATAAAGGTGAACCACGGTAGAGACCAGGAAAATCTGGCATAATATAAAAAGAACGTGCAACAACATGATCTGTTGATGCTGGCTCAATGGATGGAATATTTAACTTTTTTAAGATATCTCGTAATCTTTGCGTTTCTGGAGTAGCGTCTCCTTCAAGATTAAGATTGCTCTTTATCTGATCGCGCGTGTCAAATAAAATTGTTCCCCCATGTTTCATAAAGTTATTTATTTTTTCAAGGCTTTTGGGGGTTGGTATAGGACTCTTAACATCAATTGGCCAGTAAATAAGAGGATAAAAAGAGAGTTCATCTTTATCGAGATCAAGTGCTGTAACAGAGCCAAGGGTAAGCATTGTGCGCTCTGCGATAAATTGACTTAACGCTTCTAGACCACTTTTACTCGTTGTATCAATTTCATGATTATTGGTTATAACATAGGCAAGATGTGTTGCGCCAGCAGCTTGTACACTATCATGATGATTTTCTTTCGTTTGTGCATGAAGAGTTGGATCATATGAAAACAAGGCAATAAGACTTATAAAGGGGACGAGAAACATATTACGCCGTTTCATGAAAGAAAAAATATCTCCCATCCATAAAATGAGAAAATTGTCAAAGGCGAATAATAAGATGGCTAATCCTAAAAGTGGACCGATAAGATTTTTTTCTTTTGTATCGTAAGATAAAGGGCTTTTATTAAGAGAAGTTGGCAATGATGATTGTTTCATCAAGTGCGACGAATGAGTTAAGAGATTGAGTGCATAAAAATTGTTTTTGGCACCATAAAGTCCTGGGGGAGTATGGTAGGAAGGATGGGGTGGATTTTGAGAGTCAAAGATCAAAGGAACAACATCAGAGGGTGGTACTTGTAATTGTCCGTCAATGGCTATAGTTCGCCAAGGGTTTTGTATCACTGTTCTTTTTTCTCTGTGTGTTAGGTTTGTGTTTTCGTTAGAACCTAATGTGATTAATTTTTGCAGCATTTGTGCAAAAAAGCCAGAAAGAGGAAGGTTAGACCATGTTGGGTCAGGAGCAACATGAATGAGAATGAGGGTTCCTTTACCACGTTTTGCTGCGGTAACAAGAGGAGTTCCATCCGAAAGGCTAAGCCACGTTTTTTCAAAAAGATCTGGGGTTGGTTCTGCGAGGATTTGGCGCGAGACAGTAACAT
Source organism: Bartonella sp. AA16NXGY (assembly GCF_042197325.1). Taxonomy (NCBI): domain Bacteria; kingdom Pseudomonadati; phylum Pseudomonadota; class Alphaproteobacteria; order Hyphomicrobiales; family Bartonellaceae; genus Bartonella; species Bartonella sp. AA16NXGY. The sequence goes on from NZ_JBHIRR010000001.1 coordinate 169,364, forward strand.
CTCCTGGAAAGGGAAGACCAAAGAAAAAGCTATTTTTTGCAAAAGGGGCAAGCTTTTGTGGTTTTGTCCAAGACATAATACTTCCAAGGGAACGTTGACCTGGGCGCAGTGGTATCGGAAGAAGGTTATCGTAATGTTCTGCGCTACTGAGTTTTTCTCCTGCAAAGCGGATGAGTGTTCCCCCTTTATTCACAAAATCAGAAAGTTTTTTTTCTGCTTTTGGGGGTATGTTAACAATGTCACCCATAATCAAAACAGATGGATTTTGTTTAAGCAAATGATCAATATCCGTTGAAAGTTCTCTTCCACCGGCTGTTATAAGCTGTGTATGACCTTGTAAGGCTTTGATAATGTAATAAAATGGAGCAAGTAAAGGCTGTGCCATTTCATTGGTATCGGGTGAGAGAAGAGCAACACGGCTTATCCTGTTATGGCTATCTACCAAGAAGGTTGCAGCAGCATGGTTTTGATTGTTTATTTTTATCCAAGCGATATCATTGCGTAGTTCAAGTGGTACATTAAAAGGAACAAGTGCTGTTGTTTCTCCTTCAGAGAACTTGTTCGTAAATTGACCGAGAAGTTGATTATTTGAATCGTAAAGGCTGAGTATAGCGGGAGTATTACTGTGTGTTGTTGAGCGGATAATACGCGCGCCCATGTTTCCATTATTATTTTCTATGGATGTTATGCCGGTTAAATCGGAAATATCAGTCAAATACCACAAGAAGTTTCTAGGTTTTAATTCTTCAAGAAGAGCAAAAGCTTGCTCATCTTCATTTGTTTGTAATCCATCACTTAAATAAGCAATATCAAGAGGTTTTCCTTTGGTTCTTTCGCTGAGTTTTTTGAAGGCATGCACACGGTTGACAGGCCAAGGACGCGGTTGCAAATGCATTAAATGCTGTTTTATAATCTTGGCTGGTTGGGGCTCTATATTGGAGATATTATTTTCAGCCGTTGCAACAAGATAAATATTTTTTTGCTGTTTTTCTGCCTGTGCAAGGAGCATTTCAGCGATAGAGATGCGCTGTTTCCATTCTTTTACAGAAACCCAACCATTATCAATAATGAGTGCAAGGGGTTGAGATCCGGAAAAGCTTATTGGTTTTTGATTCCAAGTGGGGCGTGCTAGAGCTATGATAACAAGTGCCGCTATGGTTAAACGCAACAAGAGCAACCACCAAGGTGTATGTTTTGCTGTTTCTTGTTGATGAGTTGGTTTGGGTAAGAAGCGAAAAGGGGGAAAAAGCTCTTTACGCGGAGATGGAGGAGTTATCCGCAACAGCCACCAAATGACCGGTAGGAACAAAAGCCCTAGTAACAGAAAGGGAGCAGCAAAACTCAAAGTGCCCTCCTTTTTTGCAATGGAGAGTCGCTCATTGTATTTGCAAGATGAAAAATGGTCTCTGTTAAAGGTTGATCTGTTGTACTAACGTGATAAGACCATCCTTGGCGTGCGCAAAAATTTACCAATTCTTGTCGCCTTGCGTGATATAGTTTACAATAGCTCTTACGAAGATCTTCTGCTTTAGTGGAAACATGTTTCTCTTTCGTTTCGGGATCCAAAAATTCTGTGTGACCTGTGTAGGGAAAGCTTTCTTCTGCGGGATCAGAAATTTCAATTAAATGCGCTGTCACTTGTTTTGTAGTTAAAACGGTTAAATGTTGGATGATTTTTTCAGGATAGTCGAGAAAATCACTCATTATAATGACATGTGAAAAGCGTGTAATCGTTGAAAAATCCGGAAATAAATTTTCATCTGAATGATTTTCTAAAGCAAAGGCTATTCGTTCTACGACATTGGATGTCATTGTGGGGGACATTAAGTTAGGAATAGCAATATGTTCGCCACTGCGTGCAAGAAGGGATGCCAAGGTAAGGGTAAGAATAATGGCATGATTACCTTTAGAGATTTTAGAAAAGCGCGAACAGTAATGCATTGATGCGCTCTGATCAGGACAAAGCCAAACGGTTTGTGTCATTTGCCATTCATGTTCACGGAGATATGTATTTTCATCACGCGCTGAGCGACGCCAGTCAATGCGGCTAATGGATTCTCCTTCCATATAGGGACGAAATTGCCAAAAGTTTTCCCCATTACCGCTTTTACGTTGTCTATGCCATCCGGTTATCAATGTATTAGCGATATGACGCGCTTGTAAAAGGAAATATGGCATTTTGCCAGTATCCTTATGCAGTTCATTTGCCAGCGACAATGGAGGCTTTTGTAAAACTTTTTTGCCAAGAGCCATTCAAAGAGCATCTTTCACAAGGTTATTAATAATATCTTTTACGGTTATATCTTCAGCACGGGCAGAAAAATTAAGAGCCATGCGGTGTTGTAATACAGGATAGGCCAATGCTTCAACATCATCAAGTGAAGGGGCTAAGCGTCCATAATAAAGAGCACGGGCGCGAACACAAAGTGAAAGGGCTTGTGATGCCCGTGGACCAGGTCCCCAAGAAACATAAGTATTAGCAAGGCTATTGTCTTTATGAGGGCGAGATGAGCGGACAATTTTTAAAATAGCTTCGATCACACTTTCTGAAAGAGGCATTTTGCGAACGATATTTTGAATTTTTTGCAATTTTTTGCCGGATAAAATTGGTTTTGCATTTGATTTTTTTTCTTTTGTTGTTTCTAAAATAATCCGTCGCTCTGTTGTGAGGTCAGGATAGTCAATATCGATTTGCATCAAAAAGCGATCCAGTTGTGCTTCAGGAAGTGGATAGGTCCCTTCTTGTTCGAGAGGATTTTGCGTTGCAAGAACATGAAAAGGTTGTGGCAAATCATAACGGTTACCTGCAACAGTAACATGATATTCTTGCATAGCTTGTAAAAGGGCTGACTGTGTCCGTGGGGAAGCACGATTGATTTCATCGGCCATGAGAAGTTGCGTAAAAATAGGACCTTGAATGTATCGAAAAGAACGTTTACCGTCTTTATCGGAATCCATAATTTCAGAACCAATAATATCCGATGGCATTAAGTCAGGAGTGAATTGGATGCGTTTTTCATCAAGCCCTAAGACTGTTCCCAATGTTTCAACAAGACGTGTTTTTGCAAGTCCTGGAGCACCGACAAGAAGGGCGTGACCACCAGCAAAAATAGCGATTAAAGCATATTCGATTACCTGATTTTGCCCAAAAATAACTTTGTCAATTTCTTTTTGTAAAATATCCAATTCTTTGTGTGCCGTATCAATATCATCAATAATGACTTGAGCTTCATGATTGATATTGACCTTTTTTATAGAATTGGATGATGGATCATGTTGACTCATATTTCTTCCTTAAGGCGTTTGTCGCAAAAATGGTAATTTTCTCTGCATGATAATGGATATCTTATTGTTTGTAACAGAAAATGAGAAGAAATGAAGTATCATATGCCGTTTTTTTTCATATTCGTATAGAAGAGAAAAGTTTCTTTGGAAGAATAGACGTGCTTTATAAGGGATGTCTTAAAAAATTTGTTTTATGAAGAGAGTTTTTTAAAGCAATGAAGACAACTTTTTTGAAAGGTTAAAGGGTGAATATAAGACAGAACTTCAAACAGGTTGCGTGGTTACAACAAAGTGATATCCAAACACTTCTTCGTGTTTTGTCTGTGGAGGGGGAAGAGGCGCGTATTGTAGGGGGAGCAGTGCGCAATCAACTGCTAGGGCAGCCTATTAGTGATATTGATATTGCAACAACCTGTTTGCCGCAACAGGTTATTGCACGTGTAGAAGAAGCAGGATTTAAAGCTATTCCTACAGGGATTGCTTTTGGTACAATAACAGTAGTTGCTCATTCATGTTCTTATGAGGTTACAACGCTTCGCTGCGATATTGAAACAGATGGTCGTCATGCAAAAGTGGCATTTGGTCGTGATTGGAAAAAAGATGCTGAACGGCGAGATTTTACGATAAATGCGCTTTATTGTGATGCTGCTGGCAACCTTTATGATGATGTGGGAGGTTTGAGTGATATTGCTAGCCGAACAGTTCGTTTTATTGGGGTTGCAGAAGATCGTATTGGCGAAGATTATTTGCGTATTTTACGGTTTTTTCGCTTTTTTGCGTGGTATGGAGCAGGGCGACCTGATGTGCAAGGATTGAAGGCATGTGTTCGTTTAAAACACGGTTTAAAAAAACTTTCTTCTGAACGTATTTGGGCAGAAATGAAAAAGCTTCTTGCGGCGTTTGATCCAACGCGTGCTCTTTTATGGATGCGACAAAGCAGAATTTTGGCACTCATTTTTCCTGAAACAGAACGATGGGGTATTGATGCAATTCACGCATTGGTGAAGACAGAACAGGATCTTGGTTGGAAAGTTGATCCATTGTTACGGCTAGAAAGCCTTCTTCCTCCTGATCCCATGCGTCTTCATGAAATGGCACAGCGCTTGCGTTTTTCTCTTAAGGAAACAACGCGATTAAAAGAATGGGCAGAGTTAGAAATAATAAACCAAAACTGTTCTGATCATTTTGTGCAAAAACTGATTTATTTTCATGGACGACAGCCAGTTTTAGATCAATTATCGTTGTCTGTCGCTGCATCACATCTTGATCATCTGGAAAAAAGTGATGCTTTGCAAAAAGCAGAGGGTTATGTCAAGCTTTATCAATTTGCCCAAAAATGGCAAATTCCAACTTTTCCTATTAATGGTAACGATTTAATAAAGAAAGGTTTTACAAAAGGTGTACTTTTAGGAAAAAAGCTTAAAGAGCTAGAAATGATATGGATTGAAAGCGGATTTTTAATGGATCGTCATGCACTATTAGAAAAAATTGATTTATAATATTTCTGTTTATAAACTCACTGTTGTTTATATTTTTTAAGTCAACATATTAATTTATAATAATCATTATTTATGTGAAATAAGAGTTCACAATATTGTAAGGTTATTTCAAACCTGTTCATATTACATCAATCAAAGTTATTGCCTTACACGTCACAAGTGAGGAAAAATGATTACAGAGAGGAAAAATGTCTCTTATGAATCATCTCAAAGATAAGGATTCTCGAAAATGAGAACGAATAAAGAGAATAGTGGTAGCGGTTTGCACCTTGTATGACCATAAAGAGGGGGATGTTCACTGGATTTTTACTATGAGGAGTATTTAATCATTCATAGGTGGTGATATGAGGTGATATGAAATGGATGTGATGGGCACTAAGAAATGTTTATTTTACCAGCACTTAATTGTTGGAAAATGATAGGCATTATACGCTCTAACTGTTCTTTATATGTTGTATTATTGTTTTTCGTGATAATTTATGTTTTTATAGATTACAGTTTCTTTCATGATAACCAATTTGGCGTAATGCTTCTCCTGTTGTTATGGCTACGCTCATGGCGAGATTTAGAGAGCGTGCCTGTGGTTGCATGGGAATTTTTAATGTGTAATCGGCCGCTTCATGAACATAATCGGGAACGCCAGCTGTTTCACGACCAAAAAGTAAAACATCATTTCTTTGATAGCATATCTGCGTATAGCATGTTTTTGCTTTTGTACTTAAAAGCAACAGGCGGCGGTTAAAGTGTTTCATGGAGCTTATAAAATGTTGCCAATCAATGTGTCGTTCTAAGGAAGCATATTCGAGATAATCCAATCCTGCGCGTTTGAGATTACGATCCGACAGATTAAAGCCTGCAGGTTCAATAATGTGCACATGTAAACCAAAGCAAGCGCTAAGACGTAAAATCGTTCCAGTATTACCAGCAATATCAGGTTGGAAAAGAGCTATATGAAGTGTCATGTTCTCTGTAATATGATTTTTCTTTCGACTTTGTAAAGAAGCACCACAATTTATTCGAAAAATATGCTTTGAGAAATACATGTTTTTTACGGTTCATTTTTATTCCCTTTAAATTTCAGGGAAAAGTTATGTATACAGGTCTGTTTGGGATCAGAGAGAAGCTCCCTATTCGGGACTTCCTTTTATTGAGCAATCCATGAAATGACTTGGCTCATTATGTTGAAAAGTGGGATATTTAATGAGATTAGATCATCAATTTTAATTAAAATCAACAAAATATGCTTTTTATGCAAAAACAGAAGCGAAAAAAATACTCATGCAACCAGTTGGAATTGAGGGAGGGAGAGATGCTGTAAATGTGTTAAAGAAATAACCGATAAGCTCAACTTGTTTACTGAGATATGGTCATAACAAGACTATGTTTCTTTCTTTAGAAGTGTTTATTTACATGCTATCTCTGATTTTCACGGGCGGGGGAGTAATTTTGATTGATTAATATGAATAGGTTTGAAATGAAAAAACCTTACGGTGTTTAGGGATTTCATTTACTCTGTAAAACGATGAATTATCATTATAAAACAGTTTTTTGTATAAACCATACAAATGGCAGGAGTGTTTTACGGGGATGTTTTTATGGTTGAGGTAACGGAGTGATCAAGCATTGTACAATGGGAGAGGGTATGGTAAAAGAATGTTTTAGCAAAGTGTCTCTTTAAGTTAAGGCCATGGGTGAGCAAACGAGGCGGGATTTTCTGTTTTTGGTAACAGCTGTTGCAGGAGCAGTTGGAATGGGAGCGGTTGTGTGGCCTTTTATCCGTCAGTTGCGTCCAGATGAAGCTGTTTTGGCATCTTCCTCTGTTGAGGTTGATCTTTCTGGTATTGAAGAGGGGATGTCAGTAACGGTAAAGTGGCGAGGACAGCCTGTTGTTATTCGAAATCGTACGGCAAAAGAAATTGCTGATGCGCGCGCTACTGAATTGAGACTTCTAAAAGATCGTCAAGCGCGCAATCCTAATCTTGAAGGTGAAAAAGAAGCGACGGATTTTGCACGTTCAGCAGGTAAAGGACGTGAAAATTGGCTTATCGTCATTAATCTTTGTACGCATTTAGGCTGTATAACACTTGGGCAATCTGGGAAATTTGGAGGGTGGTTGTGTCCATGTCATGGGTCTGTTTATGATACAGCTGGAAGAGTGCGGTCGGGTCCAGCTAACTATAATTTGGCTATTCCTCCTTACCAATTTCTTTCTGATACTTTGCTCAAAATAGGATAAGGTTATGACAAGGTTTTCTCCTTATTGTCCTAAAAATGCACTTGCCCGTTGGTTTGATAAGCGTTTTCCTCTTCCTCGTTTTTTTTATAATGCATTTGTGATTTTTCCTGTTCCGCGTAATCTTAATTACTTTTATACATTTGGCGGTATTTTGACCATTATGCTTTTATCACAGCTTTTGACTGGTATTGTCTTGGCTATGCATTATGTTCCGGATATTCATTTGGCTTTTGAAACCAGTGAACGATTTCGGCGTGAAGGGCAGTTTGGTTGGCTTTTTCGTCCATGGCATTGTGTAGGCTCTTCGTTTTTTTTTATTGCTGTTTATATCCATTTAGCACGTGGACTTTATTATGGTTCTTATAAAAATATGCGAGAAATGGTATGGGTTACAGGTATTTTTATTTATATCATCATGATGGCAATAGCATTTTTTGGTTATGTGCTTGTTTGGGGGATGATGTCTATTTCAGCGGCTTCAGTGATTGCAGGGCTTTTAAAAACGATATCTTTGGTGGGGACATGGTTGCATGAGACACTTCTGGGTGGTTATGTCGTAGGACAACCAACGTTGAATCGTTTTTATGTTTTCCATTATGTTTTATCATTTATTTTGCTTCTTTTTGTGGGGCTGCATATTTGGGCAATTCATTGTGTTGGGCAAGGCAATCCAACGGGTCTTGCTATACAATCAGATAAGGAAACAGTTCCATTTTCGCCTTATGCGCTTATCAAAGATATTTTTGCTATTACTGTTTTTCTCATCTTCTTTGCCTGGTTTTTGTTTTATATGCCCGATTATATGGGGCAGGCTGAAAATTATAGTGTGGCAGATCCTTTAAAGGCACCTCTTCGTGTGGTTCCAGAATGGTATTTTTTGCCTTTTTATGCGATGCTTCGTGCTATAACTTTTGATATCGGTATTTTCTCTTCAAACTTTGTTGGCTTTGTTTTATTCGTCAGTTCGATTTGCATTTTAATTTTTGTGCCATGGTTAGACCGCTCTAAAATATGTTCAGCAAGATATCGACCTGTTTATAAAATTTTCTTTTGGGCGTTGGTTATTGATGTCGTTTTTCTTGGTTGGTTGGGGTCAAGAGAAATAAGTGACAAAATTCTTTTATGGACACAATTGGCTACGGTTTATTATTTTATATTTTTTTTGGTTATTTTGCCGATTTTGCCAGCGTTTGAAAAAAATTGTTCTCTTCCTTCTTCAATTATGCAAGATTTAAAACAGAAAAAAAAGAGACTATGGTAAATGTTTTTGTCGGGCTGGTTGTTATTGTTGCTATGAGTTTTTCTGCTCAGAGTTTAGCGAGTGATGCCTCTGATCAGGAAGAAGGATTTATTTCTTTTCCTTTACAGGTTCCTAAAAAACAAGAATGGAGTTTTTCAGGTCCATTTGGGCTTTATGATAAGGCGCAATTGAGGCGCGGATTAAAGGTTTATAGACAAGTTTGTTCCAGCTGCCATGGGCTAAAATATGTGGCTTTTCGCAATTTAAAAGATCTTGGGTATGATCAAGAACAGATCAAAGCTTTGGCGGGGCAATATGAAGTGCGCGATGGTCCTAATCGAGAAGGAAAATTTTTTAAACGTGCTGGGGTTGCAACGGATTGTTTTCCTTCTCCCTTTTCACATGAAGAAGAAGCAAGATTTATTTTGAATAGTGCTTATCCTCCAGATTTGACATTGATAGCACGTGCACGTGGGGTATCTTTGCCGTTTCCTGCTTTAATTACTGATGCATTGACTCATTATGATACAGCTGGTCCAGATTATATTACAGCTCTTTTAACAGGATATCAGAAGGCACCGAAGGAGATAAAAATTGCGAATGGTTATTGGTATAATCCTTATTTTATTGCCGGTAATTCTTTAACTATGGCTCCTCCTTTGAGTGATGGTATGGTTGCTTATGAAGATGGAACCCCAGAAATCATTGAACATTATGCGCGCGATGTTTCTGCTTTTTTGATGTGGGCTGCCGATCCTCATATGGAAATTCGTAAAAAAACCGGTTTTCGTGTTATTTTATTTTTAATCATTTTTGCAGGGTTTGTTTATATTTTAAAAAATCGTATTTGGTGTGGTTTAGAAGAAGAATTAGAGAAAGAAATAAAAGACGAAATAAAGAGAAAAGGGTAAAGCGATAAGGCTCAAAAGAGTATAGAGTATAAAGAGCATAAGGAACAAATCTTTTTATGATGCATTGAGGTTTTATAAAGTAAAAGCAAAGTAAAAATGGAGATGTTAAAATGAAAAAAATTGCATGTACTACTCTTATGTCAATTTTGATGGTTTCTAGTACTTATGCTCAGTCTTTTGAAGTGCCTTCAAAACCTGAAATGATCTCTTCGACGGGTATTGTACAGGTGGGGATAGATAAGTCTGTGCGTTATGTGACACCTTTAGCAACGGATTTTGTTGCTTCCAGTCTTATAGGCGCCAATGTATATAATATAGAAGATGAAAATATTGGTGAAGTAAAAGATATTATTTTACGTGAAAATAATATTGCAGGATTTGTTATTGCTGTTGGTGGTTTTCTTGGCATAGGCGAGAGTTATGTGGTCGTTTCTCCAGAAACAATCCAGATGACAAATGATTATGGTAAATGGAAACTTATTACAAATGCGACAAAAGATTCTTTAAAGAACGCTCCAACATTTAAATACGAAGGGCGTTGGACACGCTAATTTTATATTTCTATTCTTTAATGGACCAAGCTGTTGCTATCACAATCATATGCTAGCAACAGTTTTTTTGTTCTAAAAGCTCTTGAGAATTTTTGCGACAAGATTCCAAGGAGCTATTATCAAAGTTTTCAAGATAAACTATTAAGACAGAGTGAAGATTTAAGTATTATGTTTAAATAACATGATATCGCCATCTTGCACAATGTATTCCTTTCCTTCATCGCGGGCTTTTCCTGCTTCCTTTGCACCGCTTTCTCCACCCAGAGCAATATAGTCATTATAGCTGATGGTTTGGGCACGAATGAAACCGCGCTCAAAATCTGAATGAATAACACCAGCTGCTTGGGGAGCTTTTGTACCACGCGTAATTGTCCATGCTCGTGTTTCCTTAGGCCCACAGGTGAAGTAAGTAATGAGATCAAGTAAATGGTAACCAGCGCGAATGAGGCGATTGAGACTCGGTTCAAAGAGTCCTAGCGCATTGAGATATTCTGATGCTTCAGCATCACTCAGTTGTGTAATTTCCGCTTCGATAGAAGCAGAAATGATAATGCTTTGCGCATTTTGCTCTGTTGCCATTTTTTCAACTGTTTGGGTAAAGCTATTTCCACGAGCGGCGTCATTTTCGCTTACATTACAAACATAAAGTACAGGCTTGGAGGTTAAAAGATTCAAACTCTTAAGAATGTGGTGTTCATCGGAAGAAATATCTTTGAGTAATAACCGGACAGGGTTTCCCTGTTGCAGTATGTTTAATGCTTTTTCCATAATAGGTAAAATTGTGAGAGCTTCTTTGTCTTTTCCGGTTGCTCGTTTACGGATTTGTATGATTCGTCTCTCAAGACTTTCAAGATCCGCAAGCATGAGTTCGGTTTCAACCGTTGTCGCATCACAAAAAGGATCAATACGTCCCTCTACATGGGTAATATCTTCATTTTGAAAACAGCGTAAAACGTGGACAATGGCATCGACTTCGCGAATATTGGCTAAAAACTTGTTTCCTAAACCTTCGCCTTTTGAAGCTCCTCGCACAAGCCCCGCAATATCGACGAAGTTAATGCGTGTAGGAATCATTTCTTTTGAACCAGCGATTGATGCAATTTTTTCCATTCGTAAATCTGGAACAGCAACTTCTCCGGTATTGGGTTCAATGGTACAAAAAGGATAATTGGCAGCCTGTGCAGTGGCTGTTTTTGTTAATGCATTAAAAAGAGTTGATTTCCCGACATTAGGTAATCCGACAATACCGCATTTAAAGCCCATGAGAGTCTTTCTTTTCTATTAATTTTATGGTCAAGATAAAGCTTCCTTTTTATAGCATATTTTCAGAAGAGTTATAGTCCTGGTCTTGCGATAAGTGAGAAAAAAGTCTAAAGTAATAGGTATCTACTTTTTTACCTTAGTTCTTCTTACCTTATTGTTCTCCTTAGTTACAAGGATAAGAAAACTTCGAATTAATGTTAATATTGTGCTAAGTTTTTCATGGTATGCAAATCTGCATAAATAATTAATCGGAGAAAATAGAAGAGTGTTATCTCGTTGTGCCTTTTTAATTGCAGCACTTTTGGCTTTGGCTGGATGTGCTACACGTCAGTCAGATATGTCATCGGTACCTTTTCAACAAGTTCGATACATTCCACCAGAAATACAGGCTTTGTATGGTCCTGTAACGAATGAGACCTATTCGTTACCTGCTGTTGATCTTGCGACAATTGATCCAAAATATTGGCGACAAGAGGTGATTTATTATACATCTTATGCGCCTGGAACATTGGTTATAGATACGCAAGAGTGTTTTCTTTACCTTATTGGTGAAAATGGAAAAGCTTTGCGTTATGGGATTGGTGTCGGTAAAGAAGGCCTAGCATTTGAAGGTGAGGGGGTTATACAGCGCAAGCGTCGGTGGCCAAATTGGGCTCCTACTGCAGCTATGATGGCTCGAGAACCAGAACGTTATGGTCATCTTGGGAAAGGAATGCCACCAGGGCCCGATAATCCATTAGGTGCGCGGGCACTTTATTTGTTCAAAAATGGGAAAGATACACTTTTCCGTATTCATGGCTCACACGAATCGTGGTCAATTGGGCGTGCTATTTCAAGTGGGTGTATCCGTTTGCTTAATCAAGATATTATCGATCTTTATGATCGTGTTCCCATTGGTTCGCGTGTTGTGGTATTGCAAAACAATAGGAGTATTCCTGCAGTTTATAGTCAACAATCAAATGGTTACGATCCGCTACAGTCGACCATTCAGCCAAATGATTTTTTTTAATTTAGGGGAGAAGATTGGAGAGAGCTGTGTTTGCTGTTCAATCTTCTCTTTCTCTCAAAAGAGAATATAAGCCTTTCTTCTTCAAAGGTGTATACAAGCTTGTATTCTGTTCTATTTTCTAGCTTCTCACGTTGCCAACAGATTTTGCCTTTGAGAAAGTTTATAAGAGGATTTTTTTAAGAGTTCTTATTCATATTCTTCACGCGACAGGGGCACGCAAGCTAATGGTTCTGATTGTGTTTTATCGTTTGTGAAACTTCATTCATAAAGAGGGATTTATCATCTTTTATAAGGAGAGCGATATTTTTTGCAATTGTCTCTAAGAGAGGGGATAACCATTCTTGATCAGATTTGGTAAAATTCCCCAAGACATGTTGATGAACAAGTTCTTTGCTTCCAGGATGACCAATTCCTATGCGTATACGACAATAGTCAGTACCACAATGGGCATCAATAGACTTAATGCCATTATGCCCATTATGTCCTCCACCAATTTTTATACGAACTTTCCCCGGTGACAGGTCTAGTTCATCATAAATGATGATCAAATTCTTTAAATCTAATTTATAAAATCGCAAAGCTTCACCGATAGCTTGACCAGAAAGATTCATGAAAGTTTGTGGTTTTATAAGAAAAATTTTCTCATTATTTATGAAACCATTGGAGATTTCTGCTTGAAACTTCTTTGACCATGGAGAAAAAGAGAAGGACTGATAAATGGCATCAACAGCCATAAAACCGATATTATGGCGGTTATTTTGATATTGTAAACCAGGATTGCCAAGACCAGCAATAAGCCACATGTGTATCTTCAGTCAAAGTATGAGTAAGGGTAATGTCTCATAAATTAAGGCGGAAAAATTCCCGCCTTTTGAGTTTTATGAAGTTTGTGTGTCTTCTTCATCATTTTCTTGTTCAGAAGTTTCATCGCTGACATCCATGCCAGCAGGAGCTGCAATGGTTGCAATGGTAAAGTCTCGATCTTGGATGATGGGAGTCACATCTTTTGGCAGTTGCACTGCTGAAATGTGAATAGAATCACCAATAGAGTAGCTGGAGAGATCAATTTCAATAGCTTCAGGAATAGCACTTGCTGGAGCTGTACATTCAATTTCGTGCCGAACAATATTGAGGACACCACCCTTTTTAAGTCCAGGTGCCGTATCTTCATTGAGGAAGTGGACAGGAATATTCACTTCTACAACGGATTTTGCTGAAATGCGCAAAAAGTCTACATGGAGGGGAAAGTCACGCACGGGATCTAATTGATAATCTTTTGGCAAAACCATAATTTTTTGCTTGTCAAGAATAATCGTTGCAATGGTGGTGCGAAAGCCACCAGCATGAATTTTGTAGAAAATTTCTTTATAGGGAATTGTTATTGCCAAAGGTGGTTGTTTTTCACCATAAATGACAGCAGGAATAAGACCGTTGCGGCGAAGTTCACGGGAGGACCCCTTACCAACCCGCTCGCGTTTTTCGGCCTTAAGAGTGTAGCTTTTGCTCATAATTTAAGTCCTTTTTACATGATTGGAGATCCTTCAAAAACAGTAATAGTTTTTGCATGGATATGAAGATATGCGCTAACCAACAGCGATCACTCCATTCTACGTTGCCTCCAAGGGTGTCTACGCAGAAGTTTGTTCTATAGTTCAAACTATTCATAGATGCAAGAGTTGTGGGAAAAATCGATGATTTCTACCGTTAAAAAGGAGGAAATGTTACAAATTACGGTGTGGATGGAGAATCAACCAATATGTGCTGGCACTGATATGTTCAAAATCAAACACTGGAGATGTTATGAAGGTTGAGATTGCCTTGGGTGAGATGTCAGAAAGTCGTGCTTTGCATAAATCGATGCCAGCACTTCTTGATTTGGAAGAATTATTGGCGACACGTCTTCTTGTACAAGGTAATTCTGGTTCAGGGAAATCACATCTTTTACGCCGTCTTCTGGAGCAAAGTGCTCAGTGGGTGCAGCATTGTGTAATTGATCCAGAAGGCGATTTTGTAACTTTGGCAGATAAATTTGGTCATGTTATTGTAGAGGCTCAACGGAGCGAACTAGAATTGACACGTATTGCGCATCGCATTCGACAACATCGGGTTTCGGTGGTATTTAATCTTGAAGGTTTGGACACTGAACAACAGATGCGTGCTGTAGGGGCTTTCCTTGGGGCACTGTTTGATGTGGAACGTGATTATTGGTATCCTATGCTTGTCGTTGTCGATGAAGCACAATTGTTTGCTCCAACTGCAGCAGGAGAAGTTTCTGATGAAGCGCGTAAAATTTCTTTGAGCGCTATGACCAATCTGATGTGTCGAGGACGTAAACGTGGTCTTGCTGGTGTTATTGCGACACAACGTTTGGCTAAGCTTGCCAAAAATGTTGCGGCTGAAGCTTCAAACTTTTTAATAGGGCGGACTTTTTTAGATATTGATATGGTGCGCGCCGCTGATCTTTTGGGGATGGAGCGTCGCCAAGCGGAAATGTTTAGAGATCTTGAACGGGGAAATTTTATAGCTTTAGGCCCTGCTTTATCACGACGTCCCTTACCAATTATTATCGGTTCTGTTGAAACTTTGGCACGCTCTTCTAGCCCTAAATTAATGCCACTTCCAACAGAGCGGGATGATGTGCAAGAGCTCGTTTTTACTGCTTCACCAGAGGAAATTTTAACGCCATTTAAACAAACACGAGAGCCGATGAGGGAAAAGTCAATGCACGAGATGTTAGAGGAGGTCGTGCATAAAAAACAAGAGTTGTTAGAAGAAAACCCAAGTTTATTTCCTGAACTTTCTGATGTTGAGCGTGACGGGCAAGCAGAACATATTATTCGGGAAATTCTTGAGGATTCTGAAGCTTTTTATCGTTCAACAGCGGTGCTTTATCAAGATTTTTCAGTTCGTTGCCGTATCCATGGGATGTCAAAGGTTCCTTTTAATCTTTCACAATTTCGGCGTAAATTGGCTATTGCTCAGGCTTTTGTTGATGAACAAACGGCTGTCAGTGAACATTGGAAACATATTTTGCAGATATCAGAAAGTTTGGAAGAAGATGTTCAAGGAGTCTTCTTGAACGTGGCACAGGCCGCATTAGGGGGAAAGCCATGTCCATCTGATGCATTTTTAGCACGTCTTTATGGGACTCATTCTTTAAGCCGTGCACGCCGACTTTTAACCTACTTTGAAGAGCGTGGACTTATTGTTATTCACACGCATTTTAGTGGTCAACGTATTGTTGCCTTTCCTGATCTTGGTGTTGAAACAGCACCGGGAGACCCCAAGGAACCACTTTAACCAAATAAGCTGGAAACCGATTGTTCTGCTGCTGTCCTTGCTATTGCTTCTCCCATAAGGTCGGCAATGGGCAAAACACGAATATTATGGGTTTTCTCAATAGCTTGTGTTGGCATAATTGAATCTGTAATAACCAATTCTTTCATCTCTGAATTAGCAATTCGCTCGATTGCATTACCAGAAAGAACACCGTGCGTGATATAAGCTGTGACACTATTGGCACCATGTTTAAGCAGAGCACTTGCTGCATTGCATAAAGTTCCACCTGAATCAACAATATCATCAAGCAAAAGGCAATCTTTTCCCGATACATCTCCAATGATATTCATAACTTCTGATTCACCGGGGCTTTCGCGACGTTTATCCACAATAGCGAGCAAACTGTTCAAGCGCTTGGCAAGCGCGCGCGCGCGAACCACACCACCCACATCAGGTGAAACAACGATAACATTTTCAAGAGAATAATGCACTTTGACATCGCGAGAAATGACAGGAACAGCATAGAGATTATCCGTAGGGATATCAAAAAAACCTTGAATTTGTCCTGCATGAAGGTCTAGTGTTAAAACACGATGGGCCCCTGCTTCAGTAATGAGGTTGGCAACAAGTTTTGCAGAAATAGGAGTTCGTGGTCCTGGTTTTCTATCTTGGCGGGCATAGCCAAAATAGGGGATAACAGCTGTAATACGACGCGCAGAAGAACGACGAAGGGCATCAATCATGATGAGTAATTCCATCAAATGATCATTTGCGGGATAGGATGTAGATTGCAAAACAAAAACATCTTGTCCACGTACATTTTCATGCAGTTCTACGAAAATTTCTTGATCAGCAAAGCGCTTTACAGTTGCTTTGCCTAAGGGGATGTTCAAATAATTTGCAACATCTTCAGCTAGGCGTGGATTAGAATTTCCGCAGAAAAGTTTCATAGTAGAACCTCTGAATCATCATGGTGGGAATGCGACACGGTTTTTAATTTCTTTTTATTAAATTGCAAGAGAGCAATTACAAAAGCCTTACAATTTTATCGATTATTATAAAAGAGCTATGCAGTATGTTTTCTCTTTTTCCAAAAGTTTATTACTTTTAGAGCAAAGTTTTTTCTCCATGCGGCAAAGAAATACATATTGATTAAGCTTTTTGGTTATTACTTTATAAAAATACTTTCAATATGGGGAATGTTTCATATTTAAGATGAATGAAGGGGAGTAATAAAAAGAAGTATCATCTTGCCTTCAATCATTATAACCAAACATTGAAAATGATCATAGCGAAGGCTATCATATTTTATGTGCTGGTAGATAATTTCGTGAAAAAAGCAAAGTCCAATGGGGTTTATTTTTACATTTGGGTAAAAAGTTTAGTTTTGCAGTTTTGGTATTGTTCTCAAGTATAAAAGGGGCTCATCTTTTGTTTTTCAGCATAATAGCAGAAATTTGCCGTCCGTAATCGGGTTCGTTGCGGTGTATTGCACGGCGATAGGAGAAAAAACGCTGTTCATCTTGATAGGTACAAAGCTCTACACAAGAAGCATTAACGCCTGCTTCTTTGAGTTGGTTTATAATAAATGCCCATAGATTAAAATAAAAGCGATTTATTTTGTCTGTTTTTAAAAAATATTTTTGGTATTTGCTGTGGTAATCAATAAATTGGTCGTAAAATTCATTTGTTACTTCGTAGTGATAAGGGCCAATACAAGGTCCAAGGACTGCTGTTATTGATTGTCTTTTGGCTCCTTGTGTTTCCATAACAGCAATTGTTTTCTCGATAATTCCATTTAAGCTTCCACGCCAGCCAGCATGAGTTGCAGCGATGACTCCAGCTTGTGGATCAGCAAACAGAATGGGTCCGCAATCTGCTGTAAGAACCCCAATAACGAGTTCTGGGGTGGTCGTAACCAGAGCATCAGCTTGAGGAGGTGCACCGATAGTTGCTTGATGAGCTACGACAACGTTACAGGAGTGTATTTGATTAACTGTGACTAAATTTTGCGCTTCAATAGAAAAATAATTGGCAATCAAAAGACGATTCTGTACAATATATTCAAGCTGATCATTTGAACCTTTCCCAACATTAAGACTATGATAAAGATTTTTTGAAACACCACCTTGACGTGTAAAAAATCCATGTTTTATCCCATGGGTGTGTAAAGTAGAAAGTTTTTTTGCGAAGATAGGATGAGGGATAGATTTCATAAAAGTTCCTTATGGAGATTATTTAAAGTGAGGATGGAGATGTTCATATTTGTCAATGAATATTTCAGATAATGATGTGCTTATTGACAAAAGCGCCGATCATCAAAATTGGGGAGGTATGGAGATATTTTTATCACTGAAATGTAAAACTTTAAATAATTTTCCCATCTGATCTGGACTAGCGAGCCGTTCGATGTCTTGGCGGATTTTGTCTTGCAAAGGAGCACTTTTGCCAACTCCAAGCTGGTTTGCGCGCTCCAGTAGCCCCATTTTAAAAAGAAATTCTCCTTGCTCTAAGATTTCAGCAAAACAGCCCTGTTCAAGAGCTATGTTTTTTAAAAAAGAAAAATCAACATGGGATGTTAAATCATGTTCACCAGGGGCATCAAAAACATCACGAAATCTATGTTTTGAGAGTGCTTGCAAGGTATCGCCAAAGGCAAGCTCACAAGCACCATAGTCGATAAGTAAAGCAGAACCTGTCACTTGCACTAAATGGTGGCTGATTTGTTGCATGAATTGATGCCGTAAGGGGGCATGTTCAAAAATTGTTCCGTCAGGCACTTTAGAACAATAGGTTTGTAGACAAGAAGAGGGAAGTTTATGCGGGGCAGCAATAAAGATGAAATCTCCATTTTGATTGACTGTAATGCGGCGCTCTTTCCATTCTCCATTGACTTTAATATATTGGTTGATAGGGAGTGTATCGAGAAATTCATTAGCAATGAGGAAGAGAGGATTTGAAGGAATTTGATTAAAATTTTCAATGCTATGGATTTGTTTTTGATAAGAGAAAAGGCGCTTTTTTTGTTCTTTTGCAAGTTTTTTGCTTATTTCGATCAGAAAAATTTCAGCAGCATTAAATGCCGTTTGAGAGAGCTTTTGGATGGTTCGCAAAATGTCATCCATCAAAGTTCCTCGTCCTGGACCTATTTCAGCGAGAATAAAAGGGTGAGGGCACCCTTGAGCTTTCCAGCTTGCAAGAGTCCAAATGCCAATCATTTCTCCAAATAATTGGCTTATTTCAGGTGCTGTAATGAAATCACCAGCACGTCCAAAAGGGGTTTGTGTTTGATAATAACCAAATTGGGGATCGGTGAGTGCCAACGTCATATATTGGCTAACAGTGATTGGTCCATTAAGGACAATAATTTCTTTAATTTTTTCTTTTAGATTGGCCATTTTCTGTCGATTTATATTTAAAGGCGTGGAGAAGAAGATAAAACCCTACAAGAAGCATGGGAAGAGATAAAGCCATGCCATAGGTAAAACCAGTAGAATGGAAAAGAGTCGAAAACCATTCTGGATCTTCTTGAGGCGCACGGTAAATTTCAGAAATGCTGCGTGTTACTGCGTAGCCTATAATAAATGTTCCTGATACAGTACCGGGACGTTTTAATGCTTTGAACCCAAAAATAAGAAGACACAGGATGATGAAGAGAAGAAATCCTTCCATAAATGCTTCGTAAAGCTGGCTTGGATGGCGCGGTAAATAGTAAGGATCGAGAGGAAAACAAACAGCCCAAGGACGTGTAGTAATATTACCCCATAATTCTTGGTTAATGAAGTTGCAGATTCGTACAATGCCGATACCAATAGGAGCACCTGCAGCAATGATATCAAACATGGCTCGTATGTTAATATAATTTTTACGGGCAAACCAGATCATAGCAATGATAATACCAATAAGTCCGCCATGAAAGGACATTCCCCCATCCCATACGGCAATGATAGCACTTGGATGGTTAAAATAGTAAATGGGATCCCATACAAGAACTTGTCCTAAACGCCCTCCGACAACAACACTTATGGCAGACCAGACAACAAAATCTCCGATTTTTTCTTTATCCATAGGAGGATAGTTTCTATACCATAGAGATGTTTTTTTTAATAATTTTTGCGCATACCACCAAGCAAAAAGAATACCCAGCACGTAACCAAGTCCATACCAATGAAGTGTTATGGGACCTAGCTGGATAATAACAGGATCAAGAAAAGACGGAAAAGCAATGGTTGGACAAGACAAATTGTTCATGAGTTAAGCATCTTACATTATACGAGATGAATATGAAGTGACTCTGATGGTCAGAAATGACAGATGAATACACAATGGTCAAGTCAGTAGGGAGGCTAGTCAGAAAGGGAGATAGATTTCCACTGATTTATCGCGGTAAAAAATATGGTGATAAAAGGAATATTAAAAAATCTTAAACAAAATCATTATGAAAAATCTGCACAGTATGTAAAATATAGAGTAAAAGGAACAAATTACAGTATCTAAATGTTATGAGAATACGCTATAATGCGTGCGTCAATAATTAAAATTTAAGGAAAAAGGTTATGCGTAATGGATCAAATCGTATTCTTGATGAATTAGCAAAATTAGCAACGGATGCTGCTGACGTTGCGCAAGGCATACGACGTGAAGCTGGAACAGCTTTTCGTGTGCAGGCTGAAAAGATAGCAAACAAACTTGATCTTGTTTCTCGCGAAGAGTTTGAGACTTTTAAGGAGATGGTGCTGAAAATCCATGCTGATAACGCTGATTTGAAAAGACGCCTTGATGATTTAAAAAAAGATGATTAAAAAAAACGCAGACACAAAAAAGTAAAATAGTTTAAAAAAAAGAATCTTCAAAAAAATATCCCCAATTTTTCAATATGATGCGTGAAACTAAAAAATGCTTAATCTTGAGTCTGTTAGAGCGGAGCATTTGTTTATTTTTGATTTTTTTTTTGGGTAAAGTACATTTTTTTGAATCAGGGGGGCTGGCGCTATGAAATTGTATCAATACACTGAAAAGACTTGATGATTCGTTTTATGACTATCAGGTTGCCCTAAACAGCGCGATTGTGTTCTGGGTGTTTGTGTACTGTCGATGTTTTTATGTGTATTTGTTTGGTGTAAAGGTTCTGATTGTAGCAAAATATTGTTACAGTTGAGACGGTTTATATTCTGTTGACAATGTTTTAAGATGATTGAGGATTGTGATGAGGCTTGCATTTTGCGCCACAGAAAGAAAAGAGCACCCTGTTGACTTTATCGAACAGATTGCCTGTGAATATGATTGGTCGTTTGAGCGGGATGCACAAGATGAAATTAGCGTTTGTGTGGAAGGAAAACGCGCAAACTATCGTCTTGCTTTTTCATGGATGGAAGAGCATGAAGCACTTCATTTAGCTTGTTCGTTTGATCTCTCTATTAAAAATGCTCGAACAGCTGAAATACAGCGCTTATTGCTAGCAATTAATGAAAAGTTGTTGTTGGGACATTTTGATTACTGGCAAAGGAATAATTCAGTTATTTATCGACAAGGTCTTCTTTTGGCTGGTGGGATGCATCCATCTCATATACAGGTTGAAACATTGTTGATACATGCACTTAAAGCCTGTGAAAGCCATTATGTTGCATTTCAGATGGTTGCTTTGTCGGGAGAAAGTGCTTACAAGGCACTACAGTACACTTTGTTTGAAACTGTAGGGAATGCCTAAAATATACAGTCTGTTATTTTTACAGACGGTTTGCGGAAATATTGCTCATAGGGGGACATCAAGAATAGCGCGCACTCCCCCGAGTGGGCTCTCATCTAATTGTATATTGCCACCATGGCTGCGTGCTATGTCTTGAGCAATAGAAAGACCAAGTCCTGTTCCACTTGCATCTTGATTTCGCGCTTTATCAAGTCGAAAGAATGGCTTAAAAACTTCTGTGCGCATATTTTTATGAATTCCAGGTCCATTATCATCGATTATTAATATAAAAGATTCTTGTTGAGAGTTAGCGGTTAGTTTAACGGTCGTGCCGTAACAAAATGCATTTGATACAAGATTGCTGACCAAGCGTGTAAAAGCACGGGGACGTACTTGTATTTCTGTAGGACCTTCAATAGTGTAAGAAAATTGACGTTTGTGAAGACGAGCATCGGTGGAGAATTTTTGCATAAGAGCATTTAAATCAAAAGTCTTGACACTTTCACTTCCTTCACCACGAGCAAAAGCAAGATAATCTTCTAACATATTTTGCATGTCACTTACATCTTGCTCAAGCGGTTTAATATCAAAGTCAGTATTTACTAATGCCAGCTGAAGTTTAAAGCGTGTAAGAATGGTTCTTAAATCATGACTTACTCCTGAGAGCATCATGGTACGTTGTTCAATTTGGCGTTCAATACGTTCACGCATGCGTAAAAAAGCGATGCCTGCACGTCGGACTTCATCAGCTCCTTGTGGTTGAAATCCTTTTGGTAAAGGACGACCGCGTCCAAAGCTTTCTGCTGCTTCAGCCAATTGTTGAATCGGTTTGATTTGATTGCGTAAAAAGTAAATTGCTATCAGCAATAAAACAAGAGCTGTTCCTACCATCCAGCTTAAAAAAATAGCAGTATTGGAAGCATAGGCTTGGCTGCGTGGAGCAAAGACGCGTAAAATGTTGTGACCAAGGTGGATACGGATTTCAACAAGATCAGAATCTCCTACGGTATCGATCCAGAAGGGACGGTTAATTTGGCGGGTGATTTCTTCACTTAAAAAATAGTCAAGAATTGCAAAAAATGGCTTAGGTCCTGGAGGGGGTAAGGAGGTAGGAGATAGAATAGAAATATTTAATCCCATACGTTGTTGTGCAATACGCTTGATATCTTCATAGTTATCTTGTTGGGGATATGTTTCAAGAATATCAATAATGGCTGAAATATCATGCACGACAGCCGTTGAAAGACGCTCCGTTACCATTTGCCAATGGCGTTCCATAAAGACATAAGCAATCACCGTTTGCAGAAGCACCATGGGAGCAATGATAATGATCAAAGAGCGAGCATAAAGCCGTTTAGGCATTTTTTTCGTTAACCATCGAAGAAAAAATCTTAAAGGTTTGATCATTCTTGTGCCTATTCAATAGAGAGTTTATACCCTATTCCTCGCACGGTTTGGAGCCATATAGGCAGTGCTGGGTTTTTTTCGATCTTACGACGAAGGCGGTTGATCTGCACATCAATGGCACGTTCACTTATATTGCTGTCATCGGTCGCGAATTTATGGCGCGGAATTGTATCGCCTGCATTTTCGGCAAACATGACCATCATTTCTTGTTCTTTATCTGTTAATTTAATAATTTCTCCTCCTTTTTTGAGTTCGCGTCGTGAAATTGAAAATATATAAGGACCAAAAACTATTTGCTCAATTTTAGGTTGGTGAGGGGGAAAACCACGTCGTAAAATGGCGTTGATGCGAAGGAGAAGTTCACGAGGGTCAAACGGCTTAGCCAGATAATCATCTGCCCCTGCTTCTAATCCACGGATACGATTGTCTATTTCTGATAAAGCTGTTAACATAAAGATAGGGACATCTTTTGTTTGGCGGAGTGAATGAGTGAGATCAATACCGTTTTCGCCAGGCATCATGACATCAACAATAAGAAGATCAAAATCTAAACTTACTAACAGTCGTCTTGCTTCATTCGCATTAGCTGAAACTGAAACACGAAATCCATTTTTAATGAGAAACTGAAATAAAAGATTGCGAATACGTGTATCGTCATCAATCACAAGAAGGTGAGGGGCATCGTCACACAAAACTTGAACGTGATTGCTCATTCTTAAAAAAACCTTGATAAAAATTTAGTTTACACAAAATGCAAGTTTACATAAGTTGTATAAAGCTGTCGAGCAGCACCTTTACCTTAAAGGAAAGAAAGTTTTATTTATAAATTTAAAAAAGTTATTTTTGAAAAGGATATTATGGGTAGTCTTAATATACATATTATTCCAGTTACGACATTCCAACAAAATTGCACTTTGCTTTTTGATAGTGAAAGTAAAACGGGGGTTCTCGTTGATCCTGGTGGTGATTGGCCACGAATTCAAGACGTAATCGAAAAGAATGGTGTTATCGTTGAGGCTATTTGGATAACACATGGTCATTTTGATCATGTAGGAGCAGCAATGCAAGTGAAAGAAGCGCTTAATGTAAAAATTATCGGTTCACATCGCGATGATAAGCCTGTGATGGATGCCGTGAGCGAAAGCGCAAAAAATTATGGCATCACTGATGCTTGCATCTGTATTCCTGACCAATGGTTAGAAGATGGTGAGTGCGTTCATTTTGCTGGACATGTGTTTAAGGTTTTTCACACCCCAGGACATTCCCCTGGTCATGTTATTTATTTCAATGAAAAAGAGCGCTTAGCCCTCTTGGGTGATGTTCTCTTTCGTGGTTCTATTGGACGTACGGACTTCCCCTTCTGTTCTTATGAAAAATTGATGCAATCTCTTCGAGAAAAAGTTTTACCCTTAGGCGATGATGTTTGTTTTATCTGTGGGCATGGTCCCAAAAGTAGCATAGGCTATGAGCGCCAAAATAATCCTTTTCTTCAAGATTTTAATATATGAGCAAATAAAAAAAACGCTTTGAAGCGTTTTTTTGTGCCATTTAAGACTTTTTAGTAGGGCAGAACAGAAGTTAATTTATTGGGGCATAACAAACGTGTTCCAAACCATTACGGTCTCGGAAAGTTCCTGTTTTAGGGTTGAAAGAACGGTATTTTTTCTTGCAATAGTTAAGCCAATCAGATTCTAATGATTGTTGTACTGGCTCATATTCCACTGTTTGCGGAGCTTCATAAATTATCTGTTCCTGTGGAACCTGTTGATATACAATTTGATGCTGTGGTGCGGTTTGATAAACAACTTGTGGCTGTTCTGATTTTTTAAAAATTTTGCCGAGAAGTGCACCTGCTGCAAGAGCAAGAATGCCCATTGCTAAAGCTTCTCCTGAGTTATTTATATTAATACTACTGTGTTTTGTCTTTTTGCGCTCGACATAATGATATGTCTTGTGTTCAACATGATGGTGTTGTTGTGCTCCCCATTTATGGCTAACATAATGACGCGTGTGGGGATTATCAAAAGAGTGATGTTCACTATGAGAAAAATGGGAGCTAAAATTGTGAGACGGTAAACCAGCCTCCCTTCTCATGTCATAGTTATGATACCATGCCATATCTGCAAGCGTTGGATTTAATGGCATCAAAACGGTTGCAGTAGACATTGCTGATAATACCGCTAATCTGATCACTTTTTTCATAATGATGCTCCTTGTGTAAATTCGTATTTTTCACATCCTACACGTTTCAAACTGAATAGAGCCTGAACAATTTTGGACTTTATTGTGACAAAAAAAATAAAAATTCATTTAGTTAAAACTATTATCAATACAGTAAAATAAAATCATGACAGAATTTTGATTTCAATTAATGTACTCTTCTTAAGGTTAATTAAGCAGCTTGTATTTAGAGCACCAGATTTTTTACTATTGGTTATAAATTATTTATTGATGAGTACTTTTTTATTGCTTGATACAATATGAATTGAACAATAGGTGTATGAACAAAAGTTATCGTTTTTTATTATAGGCTTATGGTGCTAAGATAGAACCTTATTTGTGTGATTGAATACAGTCCTGTTTGACTACTCTCTTGTGAGGCTAAATATTGAGTTCGATATCATATTATAACTGTATAAATATAATATATTGCGGGAACTTTTTTGATATATGGGAAACATTCTTGTTGGGATATGGCTGTTAGTTTGACAGTATTGGCATGACAAAATGCATTTGACACAATATTGCTGATGAGACGCGTGAAGGCACGTGGACGTGCTTGTATTTGTGTAGGGCTTTCAATGGTGTAGGAAAATTGGCGTTTGTGAAGATGTGCATCGGTAGAGAATTTTTGCATAAGAGCATTTAAATCAAAAGTTTTAACACACTCACTTTCTTCACTACGGGCAAAAGCAAGGTAATCTTCTAACATATTTTGCATGTCGCTCACATCTTGTTCAAGCTGCTTAATATCAAAGTCAGTATTTGCTAATGTTTGCTGAAGTTTAAAACGGGTGAGAATGGTTCTTAAATCATGGCTTACACCCGAAAGCATCGTGGTGCGTTGTTCGATATAGTTAGAAGATGGTGAGTGTGTGTATTTTGCTGGACATAAGTTTAGGGTTTTACATACACTGAGGCATTCCCCTGGTCATGTTATTTAT
Source organism: Bartonella sp. AA16NXGY (assembly GCF_042197325.1). Classification (NCBI taxonomy): domain Bacteria; kingdom Pseudomonadati; phylum Pseudomonadota; class Alphaproteobacteria; order Hyphomicrobiales; family Bartonellaceae; genus Bartonella; species Bartonella sp. AA16NXGY. Next base: position 194,894 of record NZ_JBHIRR010000001.1, read on the forward strand.
TTCAATGAAAAAGAGCGCTTAGCCCTCTTGGGTGATGTTCTCTTTCGTGGTTCTATTGGACGTACGGACTTCCCCTTCTGTTCTTATGAAAAATTGATGCAATCTCTTCGAGAAAAAGTTTTACCCTTAGGCGATGATGTTTGTTTTATCTGTGGGCATGGTCCCAAAAGTAGCATAGGCTATGAGCGCCAAAATAATCCTTTTCTTCAAGATTTTAATATATGAGCAAATAAAAAACGCTTTGAAGCGTTTTTTTGTGCCATTTAAGACTTTTTAGTAGGACGGAACAGAAGTTAATTTATTGGGGCATAACAAATGTGTTCCAAACCATTACGGTCTCGAAAGGTCCCTGTTTTAGGGTTAAAGGAACGGTATTTTTTCTTGCAATAGTTAAGCCAATCAGATTCTAATGATTGCTGGAGTGGCTCATATGCCACTGTTTGCTGCACTTGATAAACTCTTTGATTTTGCGGAACTTTTTGATAAATTACCTGATTTTGTGGTACTATTTGATAAACCACTTGTGGCTGTTCTGGTTTTTTTAAAATTGTACCAAGAATCGTACCTGTTGCAAGACCAAGAATACCCACCGCTAAAGCATCTCCTGAGTTATCTATATGAATATTACTGTGTTTTGTCTTTTTGCGCTCGACGTAATGATATGTTTTGTTTTCAACATGATGATAATGGTGGTGGTGGTGATGATGATGTTGTTGTTCCGTCTTACTCTGTTTGGCTACAGACCTTTCATGTTTGGCTTTAAATCTTCTCTTGTCGTCATCAGAACTTTTGTGGAAATCATCAACAAACTTTTGGAAATCATCAGATAAAAAGCTACGTTTTTTATCAGAACAATGGGAGCGAGAAAAACCGCAAGGCAGAATATCAGCTTTCTTCCTCATTTCCCTTATCGCATCATCTGTTTCTTTACGCATCTTCCTCATCATATCATCTATTTCTCTCGAGATAGAGTCACTACGATTCCATGCCATATCCGCAAGCGTTGCATTTAGCGGCATCAAAACGGTCACAGTTGACATTGCTGATAATACCGCTAACCTGATCACTTTTTTCATAATGATGCTCCTTGTGTAAATTCGTATTTTTCACATCCTACACGTTTCAAACTGAATAGAGCCTGAACAATTTTGGGCTTTATTGTGACAAAAAAAATAAAAATTTATTTAGTTAAATCTATCGCGGAGACAGTAAAATGAAATCATAACAGAATTTTGATTTCAATTAATGTACTCTGCTTGAGGTTAATTAATAAGTTTGTATTGAGAGTCCACGATTTTTTACTATGGAATATAAACTCTTTATTTAGGGATAATTTTTTATTGTTTGGTACAATATGAATTGAACAATAGGGATATGAATAAAAGTTATCATTTTTTATCATAGGCTTATGGTTCTATGAGAAAGTCTTATTTTACGTTATTTGTGTTATAGGACAGTGTCCTATTTGAATATTTTCTTGTAAGGATAAATAATATTGAGTTAGATATCAGAGTATAACTGTATAAAGATAATATATTTTAGAAAATTTTTATAAAATGTTCTCTCTCATGTTGTTTTAGACAAATTGAAGCACCCTTGATGTTGGAGGTTGTCTATTTTTCGGATAACGCTGTTTGCTTTTGAGCTTTCGTCTTTTTTTAGAAGAACTGAAGATTATTTTATGCGGTTTGAAATTTTTTGCTCCTTCATTGATTGCGTTTTTTTCGTTTTATTGTTGCTTGATTAGGGGTATTTTTACGAGATTTTCCTTTTTGATTTTCCAAAATACCAGTGTCCATGGTTGGTCCCATGTGTGCAAGGTTTGGTTTGGAGAAAAGACTTGGTTGTAATACGCGCTCATGGGTGGATTGTTCGCTATGATGTGTTAAGGGATTTTCCGCGAGTTCTAGTTCTATCTTTTGTAATTGTTTGATTTCATCGCGAAGGTGTGCTGCTTCTTCAAAATTAAGATCAGCAGCTGCTTCATGCATTAATTTTTCGAGGTGTTTAATATGAGATGCTAAATTGTTGCCAACCATATTTTTTTTCTCGATGACATCAGGGATATTTGTACGAATATGGTTGTTTTCATAGCCTGAATTGAGAATATCTCCGATATTTTTTTTGATACTTTTCGGTGTGATATGGTGTTCTTCATTATAGGCTATTTGTTTTTGTCGACGTCTTTGTGTCTCCTGTAAGGCTCGTTTTATGGAACCAGTGATCGTATCTGCATAGAGGATAACACGGCCATCTACGTTACGTGCAGCACGTCCGATTGTTTGTATGAGGGAAGTTTCAGAGCGCAAAAAGCCCTCTTTATCGGCATCTAGAATGGCAACAAAACCACATTCTGGAATATCTAAGCCTTCTCGGAGCAAGTTGATACCGATGAGGACATCAAAGGTGCCAAGCCGAAGATCGCGTAGAATTTCAATGCGTTCTAATGTATCAATGTCGGAATGCATATAGCGTACACGAATACCTTGTTCGTGGAGATATTCCGTTAAATCTTCGGCCATACGCTTGGTTAGGACGGTCACTAGTGTGCGGTAGCCTTTTTGAATTGTTTTACGAATTTCATTCACAACATCATCGACTTGATTTTTGGCTGGACGAACCTCTGTTGGTGGGTCAACAAGCCCTGTGGGGCGAATAACTTGTTCTGCAAAAGTACCGTGAGATTGTTCTATTTCCCACCGTCCAGGTGTTGCGGAGACAGCAATCGTTTGTGGGCGCATAGCATCCCATTCTTCAAAGCGCAAAGGACGGTTATCCATACAAGAAGGGAGGCGAAAACCATATTCTGCTAAGGTTGCTTTTCTGCGAAAATCACCTCGGTACATACCACCAATTTGGGGAATGGTTACATGGCTTTCATCGATAAAAACAAGAGAATTGAGTGGAATATATTCGAATAAAGTTGGGGGTGGTTCACCGGGATTTCGTCCTGTTAAATAACGTGAATAATTTTCAATTCCCGGACATGAACCGGTGGTTTCCAACATTTCCAAATCAAAAACTGTACGTTGTTCTAAACGTTGTGCTTCTAAAAGACGTCCAGCTTCGTTCAACTCATCGAGGCGTTGAACGAGTTCCATTTTGATAGATTTCATCGCTTGGTTAAGTGTTGGGCGTGGTATTACGTAGTGTGAGTTGGCATAAATTTTAATTGATTGAAGATCGCCTGTTTTTTGTCCGGTGAGAGGATCAAATTCCGTAATTGTTTCCACTTCATCGCCAAAGAGCGAAATACGCCAAGCACGATCTTCGAGGTGGGCAGGGAAAATTTCGATTGTATCCCCTCGTACACGAAAGGAACCACGAACGAAGTTGATATCTTGTCGATAATACTGTTGAGAGACTAAATCAGCCAAGAGTTTTCGTTGATTGAGTTTGTCCCCTTTTTCTATTTCGAAGGTCATGGCCGTATAGGTTTCTACGGAACCAATTCCGTAGATGCAGGAGACAGATGCGACGATAATAACATCATCACGCTCTAAGACAGCGCGTGTTGCAGCATGGCGCATACGGTCGATTTGTTCATTAATTGAGGATTCCTTTTCAATATAAGTGTCTGAGCGTGCAACATAGGCTTCTGGTTGATAATAGTCATAATAGGAAACAAAATATTCGACGGCATTATGGGGAAAAAAACTTTTAAATTCCCCATAAAGCTGCGCTGCTAGAGTTTTATTGGGAGCTAATATTAAAGCTGGACGCTGTGTTTTTTCAATGATATTGGCCATTGTATAGGTTTTCCCTGAGCCGGTAACACCCAAAAGCACTTGTGTACGTTCATTTTTTTGAATTCCCTCAACCAGAGTTTTAATGGCTTGAGGTTGATCTCCCGCTGGTTTAAAAGATGTTTCGAGTTGAAATGGAATACCACCTTCAGATTTTTCAGGACGAATGGGGCGGTGAGGTGTCCATAATGCACCATTCTTAAAAAGAGGATTACCTGAAGCAATAAGAGCAGAAAGAGCTTCTACTGTTGCAGTAACACCATTTTTCATTGTTGTATCCTTTGATAGAAAAGTGCTGGTGATTTTAAAGAAAATACTAATTTTTACAAATTTATTACGACAACAGCAAAACGTTATTGAACAGATTTATTTTGGTTTATTAGAGCTTTCATTAGGATATTGATCAAGTTTTTTATGAGACAAATTCTTCGAAGTATTTCTTTGGAAGGAGCATATTTGTGGTTGTTCGTGAACACTATTGCATTTTTGCCATGATGATATTCAAGAGGGCATAAGTTATTATAGCTGTTATGGAGAATAATCGGTACGTTTGGGCATTAAAGACATTGTATATGTGTGATAAAGATCATTTCCATCTTTAAATGAAAGATAACGAGATGACACCCAACCTATTTGAGTGTTATATCGGATATGGCACCAATTTCCTTCACAGTTTTTAACAAAAACTAATTCTCCAGCAGAGATTAAGCCGCAAAGTGCATATTGAGTGCTGGGACCTGTTCTAAAATTAAGATTTCTCGTAACAAAAGCATCTGCTGCCTCTGATATTGTTGTGGCTAAAAAGAAAGAGCCAAACATAAAAAAAATGACGATTTTTTTCATTTTTCTGTAAAGAATTTCTTTAGAGATTTTCTATCCTTCTCTCTTCATATTCTATATAATTTCTTTTACTAGATTATGATAAAACAGAAAAAAATACAATTCTTTCTTCTTTAGGACACTTTAAAGAGAAGAGTGAAGTTTAACGTTTTAAACACCAAAATGAGATGTTTTAATCACTATTTGTGCATGTTTTGTTTCCTTTATTTATTTTTATATGGAAAACAGCGATACTGTACTATATAATAAAAAAGATCGTAGTTTTCGGATTCCAAAAGTAATTTTGGAAGCCGTTTTTTGTATTTTTATTAAACCTTCCGTGTAATAGAAAGGGACGGATTATGGAAAAAGTTCCGATGACTACAGCTGGTTTTGAGAGTCTTAAAGAAGAGTTGCGTTGGCGTCAACAACAGGAGCGTCCGCGAATTATTGAAGCAATTTCTGAGGCGCGTGCGCATGGTGATTTATCTGAAAATGCTGAGTATCATGCAGCTAAAGAAGCACAAAGTCATAATGAGGGGCGTATAAATGAGCTTGAAGATTATATCGCACGAGCAGAAGTTATAGATGTCTCGCGTCTTTCAGGTGACAAAATAAAATTTGGTGCAACCATTAAACTCTTGGATGAGGATACTGAGGAAAAAAAAGTGTATCAGATCGTAGGGGATCAAGAAGCTGATGTAAAGGTTGGTAAAATCTCTATTTCTTCGCCTATCGCACGTGCACTTATTGGCAAGCAAGAAGGTGATGTGATTGAGGTGAATGCACCAGGTGGTGCGCATAATTACGAGATCATTAAGGTTCAGTACATCTAAATAACATATGGATTATTATGCGTGTATCTTTGGACGAAACTGAAATTATTGCGCCTCACTTTAAAAGGCGTTTGTCGGGAGTAACATCTACGATTATTCAGCTTATTCCACTGCAACGCGAACAGGGTGTGCGTATATCCACTTTGGGGTTTGGTTTACCACGAACTTTACCGACACTTGCCTTTAAGGACCTTTTCGGACTTTGGAAAAGTCCGAAAGGGAAGCCATTTCGTATTTGGCATGCACGACGCAATATTGAGATGCTTTGCGGGGTGTTTTTACGCGATGTTTTGCGAATGAAGCTTAAACTCATCTTTACTTCGGCATCTCGACGCGAACACAAGCCTTTTACCAAATGGTTGCTTCGTCGTATGGATAAAGTTATCGCTACTAGTGTATGTACGGGAACCTATCTAGAAGTGCCTCATAAGGTTATTATGCATGGAGTGGATATTAGGCGTTTTTCACCCCCCAAAATTCCTGATGATTACTTTCCAGCAACTGGGGTGCCAGGAAAATATGCGGTAGGATGTTTTGGGCGCGTGCGCTATTTAAAGGGTACTGATTTGTTTGTGGACGCGATGATAGCATTATTGCCTGACTATCCCGAATGGACAGCACTTATCGCTGGTCGGACTACAGAACAGCATTATGGTTTTGAAAAGAAATTACGACAGAAGATTGCTGAAGCTGGTTTAAACGACCGCATTATTTTTCTTGGTGAAAGGCTTGATATACCTGTGTGGTATCGCCGTTTATCACTTTATGTAACTCCGTCTCGTTTGGAAGGTTTTGGTCTGACACCATTGGAGGCAATGGCATCACAGACGGCTGTAGTGGCGAGTGATGTAGGAATTTTTAAAGAATTGGTGGTCGAGGGAACAGGAACGGTTGTTCAAGCAGGAGATGGAGCGGCTTTAACAGCAGCAATTGAACCTTATTTTGCTGATGTAGAAAAAACATTGGCAGCCGGAAAGAAAGCTTTAACCCATGTTCGTACTCACTTTCCTTTGGAAAAAGAGGCAAGCAAGATTGAAAGTGTTTACAAAGAACTGTTTGCAGAAAAAACACTTTGATTATTATATCAAAAATCTTTTTGAGGAATGATAAAAGTATTTTTCTTAAAGGTTTTTCATAGTCATTAAGAAAACAGCTCAATGATATAAATGTTATTTTACAAAATTTATATTGTCTTTAGTAGCACGCTATAAAAAGTTCTCAAAATTTTGGATAAAATATTAAAAATGTATACGCTTGAGAGCGATATGTAGTTTATGATAAAGCATACTAGGAGAGAAGAAAGCTACTTTTATTCATTGATATTTTAGAATAAGAAAATAATGCTTTAACTCAAGTCTGGGGATTTATGCACTATCTTATACGGGGTCGTGCTGATATTGTTCGTTTTGTAAGACTTAAATAGATAGCAAAAAAAAACGTTTTCTTGTCTTAAAAAGATAATGATGGTATCTCCATGGATGAAATAGTCGTACATATTTTCAATAAATTCATAATAAGATGGATTTAAGATCAATATATATATATATGATTTTTATAGATAATTTACCTTTTCAATTTGAATAAGAGCTTTGAGTACCGTAAGATTTTCTCATGTAAAATCTGTTGATATTAACAATGAGAGCTATCTTCTTGTACATCACAATTGGAAGAAGGCATGTGGTGGATAAAAACTATTGAAGACAGGGTGTAAAGAGATTTCTTATAAATTGTCTGAAATGCAGGCTGTTACGACATTAATAGAAAGAAAATAATATGGTGGTACTAATTTATATCTTATTTTTTGGTACCGACTTGCACCTTATTGTTATTTAAGTAAAAATGATGGTGCCCATTTTATATCTTTCATGAGGGCTGTCGTGAAATGGGGGTGATGAGTATTGTGAGATGTTTTTTACAAGCTTGTGAGTTCGTAATATAATAGCATTTTTTTCTATAAGGGTGTAACTCTATTAAAGAGAAAAAACACTTTTATCAGCAAATATTCATATTTTTTGCATGAGAGATTATTCCTAAAAAAGAATGTTCTATGCGTCCACTTTATTTGATAAAGAAGATCAATAAAGTGAAGTTTTATATGTTATGGCTTTGAAAATATTGGTATTTGATTGTTTTTGTTGAATTATTTTTATATCATTGATATGATGATTTGTATGGAAATTTTAGAAAATCTTCAGTGGATTGAGTAAGGGGTGAATATTATGACGCATACTGTTCTCGCCTTTTTATCTTGTCAATTTTTTATCATGGTAGCATAAAATACTCTATACATTAGAATTGTTCACGCCAGAAAGCGGGAATAAAAAGGACGAATATTGTTATGATTTCAAGGCGTCCAGCTAACATTAGAAAACTTAAAATCCATAAAGCATGATCGTTGATTGTAGAGAAATTACCAGTGGGGCCAATAATATCTCCAAAGCCTGGACCAACATTTGAAAGTGCGGTTAAGACCCCCGTAAAGGCAGAGGTAAAGTCAAGACCGGTTGTAAGCAAAAGTGCAGTGCCGATAACAAGGCAAAACATATAAAGACAGACAAAAAACAAAACGGCTTGAGCAACATCATTTGATATATTTGAGTGATCGTAGCGCGCTTTTACAACGACATTAGGAGAAAGAAGTTTTTCTATATTTGTTTGTGTAATACGCCAAAGAATAATGAGGCGATTGATTTTCATGCCACCAGAAGTAGAACCAGCACATCCGCCTGTAAAAGAAACAATAAAGAAAATTCCAAGCGCAAACGGTCCCCAAAGTTGATAATCTTCAGCGCTGTAACCGGTGGTGCTAATAATGGATGAAAGGTGAAAAATGACATCAAGGAAAATCAAGTGGAACGCGCGATGATCATAAAACCGTAGCCATGCCGCTAAAGCAAAGCTGAAAAGGAGAACGATATGGAGAAAAACAATCACTTGTGGGTCAAGGAAGCGTTTAGAGTGTCCAGGAAGGACTAATTTAACATAAAGTACGAAAGGTAAAGCAGAAAGCAACATGAAGATTGTTGAAATAATTAAGATGGCTGGTGTATCAGAAAAATAGCCAAAAGAAGCATCATGCGTTGAAAAACCAGCTGTTGCTACTGTACTCATTGCATGGTTAATGGCATCAAATAAATTCATGCCTGCAGCAAAATAAGAAAGCATACAAGCCAATGTTAACCCAACATAAGCGATGATAATTCCGTTAGCAATTTGGTTGATGCGAGGCAATATTTTTTCAGATTTATCAGATGATTCCATATGAAAAAGTCGCACGCCACCCACACGCAGTGAAGGCAAAATTAAGAGGGCTAAACCGATAAAACCAATGCCCCCAATCCAGCATATAAGAGAACGCCATAATAAAATACTTCGCGATAAATTATCAAGATCAGAAAGGACTGTGGAGCCTGTTGTTGTAATTCCAGAAACAGATTCAAAAATGGCTCCTGCTAGAGAAATGGGAAGAGGAGAAAGATAAAGAGGTAAGGCACCTACGATGCTTCCTGTAAGCCAAAGACAAACAGTGAGCATAAAGCCAAGCCGTGCTGAAAAGCGACAAGTAGCTCCCTTAGTTGCTAAAAGAATCAGCGTTGCTAACATGGTGGTTATGGCACAAGAATAGAGAAAGCTTATCCAATTACGATTGTTGTCGTGCAAATCCACAAAAATTGGCAAAAGCATTGCTCCTCCCATGATTAAGGCAAAACGTGCACAGACATTGATAATAAATTGAAAAATGATCGTTCCCTATCTTTGTATCTCTTTTTATTATGGTTTTGTGCTCATAAGAAGTTACATTTTTCTCTTTATAGGATAAGGATTAATTCTTAACATTAGCGTGCCTTGATGAATTAGTAATCAGACCTTTTCATAAAACTTGAAAAGAAGTATACATAACATAATTAGGGCTCTTGAAAAATATTTTTTTAAAAGGCTGCATTCCGTTATCATTTATAGAATAATTAATTTATAATAAAGTGAAGGGGATTTAATGGTACAATCGCATATTCGTCTGCTGATTATTGGCTCAGGTCCGGCTGGTTATACAGCGGCGGTCTATGCAGCAAGAGCAATGCTTAAGCCTGTTTTGGTGACGGGCTTGCAGCAGGGGGGACAATTGACAATTACAACTGATGTTGAGAATTATCCAGGTTTTGCAGATCCCATTCAAGGACCATGGTTGATGGAACAAATGGCAAAACAAGCTGAGAATATGGGGACAAAAATTGTTTATGATACAATTATAAAGGCTGATTTGTTGAAGTATCCTTTTGTCTTATATGGGGATTCAGGAACACAATATTCTTGTGATGCACTGATTATTGCAACAGGAGCTCAAGCGCGCTGGCTTGGTTTAGAAAGTGAACAGACCTTTATGGGCGGAGGTGTTTCCGCTTGTGCTACATGTGATGGCTTTTTTTATCGTGATAAGGACGTTATTGTCGTGGGAGGAGGAAATACGGCTGTTGAAGAAGCACTTTATTTATCGCATTTGGCTAAAAGTGTAAGCGTGGTTCACAGGCGGGGGCAGTTTCGGGCAGAAAAAATTTTACAAGATAGGTTGCTGGCTTGTAATAATGTGCGTGTTCTTTGGGATCATGTGGTTGAAGAAATTGTGGGGCTGCCAGCTCAAGATTCAATGGGCGCTGTTGTAACAGGGGCACGTCTGAAAAATGTTAAGACAGGTCACGAGATGAAAGTGAATGCAGAGGGCATATTTATTGCCATTGGGCATGATCCTGCTGTTTCTCTGTTTGAAGGACAGCTGAAACAAAAACGAGGCGGCTATTTATGGACAGCACCCGACTCAACAGCAACAAGCATTGCTGGTGTTTTTGCTGCTGGGGATGTGACAGATGAAACATTCCGCCAAGCTGTAACAGCTGCGGGAAGAGGATGTATGGCAGCGTTGGAAGCAGAACGGTTTTTGGATATACCCAGGCGTTAGTCATTCATTGAGAACATAGAGAATATAGAGGTAGAATTAATTGTGGCGCCACCGTTGGATTGGGATAAGTTAAGGGTTTTTCACGCTGCAGCAGAAGCGGGATCTTTTACGCATGCTGCTCAAAAACTTCATTTATCTCAATCAGCCGTTTCACGACAGGTTTCGGCTTTAGAACAAGAGGTTGGGGTATCCTTATTTCAACGTCATGCGCGTGGTTTGATTCTTACAGAACAGGGAGAAACTCTTTATCGTACAGCTCATGATGTTTTGATGAAGCTTGAAAGTGTGCGTTTGCAATTAAGTGAAAGCTATGCAAAACCAACGGGGCACTTGCGTGTGACCTCGACCTTTGGAATGGGGGCAGGGTGGATTGCAGAGCGTATGCCAGAATTTCTTAGTCTTTATCCTGATATGCAGGTTCAGCTTTTGCTTTCCGATGAAGAGCTTGATTTGACAATGTGTCATGCGGATTGTGCTGTTCGCTTACATCAACCCAAACAACCTGATCTTATACAAAGAAAACTCTTTACAATTCATATGCATGTCTATGCTTCGGAAAAGTATATTGCAAATTATGGAAAGCCGGAAAAATTGTCTGATCTCGATGAGCATCGTATTATTTCGTTCGGTGAACCTGTTCCACCTTATTTGTCTGGTTTAAATTGGTTGGAAAAGGCTGGTAGAAGTGATGGATCATTGCGCGTTTCAGTTTTACAAATCAACAATATCATCTCAATAAAGAATGCGCTTATGCGTGATCTTGGGATTGCTGTGCTTCCTGATTATATCGTCAATAATGATGAGCATTTAGTGCGTCTTTTTCCTGATATGGTTGATATTCCTTCTTTTGATACTTTTTTTTGTTATCCTTATAATTTAAAGAATTTGGCAAGGTTAAATGCTTTTCGAGATTATATTTTTTTAAAAGCTCGCCAGTGGTCTTTTTAATATTAATATCTTAATTTATAAGGAATAATTAGCTGTTTTGCAACTTGAGACTCCCGTAATATTCTTTCGTTTCAAATTTGCCTATATTGAATCAATTAAAATTATTTGTTGCACATTAAAAGTGGAGGGAGTCCGTACGGGTAAATATTTTTGAAAAGAGGGATAAATGTTTTTTATGAATACTAGCAACCGTGAGGGTTATTATATATTGAAAAATGGACAATCGTGTGATGGTGTAGTTAACATTTTTACTATTTAATTAAAGAGAGTGGTACATGATGGAGACAAATTTAAAGCTATGTGTTTATTGCATAGCAGATACGCTTAAGTCTTTATTGTGCTTTTCCTTATAAAATGACATAGAATACTATCTCTTGATTATGTTGCCTCCCAGTTTCGTTTTCTTGAGTGTTCCCTTACGAAGATCTATCAGATTGATTTTATCTCTGAGGATTTTCCAAATTTGCCGGACATATGTCCGGCTTTTTTTTAAATTTTTGAAAGAGTCCCTAGAAATTGCAATATATGGGAAGATGATAAAGAAAAAATTTCGAAACTGGTGGATATCCAACAATTTTTTTAAGAATACTAAAATTCAATGAGGAGTTTGAGAGGGGATATTCTATTGTACTGTAAAAGTCTGTCTTTTAGGGGTGTGATATAAAATATTTAAAACCTTATACATGAAGTGCTTTTTATTAGAATGTGAGGTGAATATTTAAGGCAGGTCTTGTTCATAAAGCCTATGAAGTAAATCAAGTAGTTATTAAATAGAACTTAAAGGAAACTGGATTGCTTACACAACGATGGGAGGTGGCTTCTTCTTCGTTTTAGGACGAAGAAGAAGCTGAGAAATAGAAGAGATTTTATTGTAAGGGCCTTTGATTATAAGGGCAATTGTGTTTAAAAGTGCTCGGTCTTTTTTAGAGTTATAAATTGAATGGAGAAAGTAGAATAGGCTTGTCATCTCTTATGATAATAGACCGATTCATTTATTTGATAGCTAAATTTTTTTGATCTTTATCTACAGCATCTATTTTTGTGTTTATTCATAGATATTTTTGCTGAATCGATAGATTTAGACCATGACACAGTTTCAGATATTTTCTCGGATATACTAACATTCGGCAAAAAACAATCACAAGAGATGATATTAAAAATTTTAAATTAAACTGTTGCAAAAACGCTGTATACGTATACAAGCTTTTTCAAGTAATTCTTCTGATGTTGCATAAGAAATACGAAAAGTTGATCCAAGTCCAAAAGCAGATCCTTGGACGACAGCAACAGCTTCTGTTTCTAGAAGCGCTATGGCAAAGTCTTCATCATTCGTAATACGTTGACCATTGGGTGTTTTCTTTCCAATAAGTCCGGTGCAAGAAGGATAAACATAAAAAGCACCCTCAGGCGTTGGACAGTGAATGCCAGGAGCTTGATTTAGCATGGAGACAACGAGATCACGGCGTGCTTGAAAAATACTTTTATTTTTAGCAATAAAGTCTTGTGGCCCGTTGAGTGCTTCAACCGCAGCCCATTGTGAAATGACACTTGTTCCAGATGTTTGCTGTCCTTGAATGGTATCCATGGCTTTAATGAGTTCTTGTGGTCCGCCTGCATAACCGATTCTCCATCCCGTCATCGCATAGGCTTTAGAAACACCATTCATTGTGAGTGTACGCTCATAAAGCGCTGGTTCTACTTGAGCTGGAGTCACAAAGGTAAAACCCTCATATGTGAGATGTTCATATATATCATCGGAAAGGATATAAACATGAGGATATTTTACTAAAACATCTGTAAGTTTTTTCAATTCATTATGTGTATAAGCGGCACCTGATGGATTTGAAGGAGAGTTAAAGATGAACCATTTGGTTTTGGGGGTAATGGCAGCTTCTAGCTCTTGTGGTTGGAGTTTATAAGAAAATTCGGCTTTTGTTTCTAAAAAGACAGGCGTACCATCGTTGAGTGCGACCATTTCTGGATAACTAACCCAATAAGGGGATGGAATGATGACCTCATCTCCTTTATTCAAAGTTGCCATGAATGCATTAAAGAGAATTTGTTTTCCACCGGTACCAACAATAATTTGTTCTGGTTGGTAAAGAAGATTATTTTCTCTTTTAAACTTTGCAGAAATTGCTTGGCGCAATTCTGGAATTCCTGATATGGGAGGGTATTTTGTTTCTCCCCTTCGAATAGCTTCAATAGCCGCGTTTTTGATGTTGTCTGGGGTATCAAAGTCTGGCTCTCCAGCACTTAAAGCAATAACATTGCGCCCTAATGCTTTTAAATGGCGGGCCTTTTGAGAAGCAGCAATTGTTGCAGAAGGTTTGATACGAGACAGTTTGTCGGCAATAAAAGCCATAATTTTAAATCCTTATATTATATCAACAAATGGTTATTGCTTTAAGGATATTCTATAAGAGATTATATTGTATGCAATAAAAAACTTCCAAAATACTCTTACACGGGCTTTATATTCTTCTTTTTTGAGATATTTTACAAGATAATCTCTTCGTAGATTTTATGAAAGTTTTTGAGGAAGTATAAGAGAGGTTTGATAAATTGTGCAAAGGAGATAAGCAGTCTTTTATTTTAACAAGGTAAAATAATGCTTTATACAAAATAAAAAAATCTTCGTCTTTACAGACGAAGATTTCTAAATAAAATATTGCAGAATTTAAACTTTAAAGTGCTGCAAGGTTACCAGCGGCAAATTTTCCTGAACGACGATCTTGAAGAACATCATAAGAGATTTTTTGCCCTTCATTAAGACTGTTTAGACCTGAACGCTCGACGGCAGAAATGTGTACAAATACATCTGCACTACCATCGCTAGGCTGAATGAATCCGAAACCTTTTGTTGTATTAAACCACTTAACTGTTCCTGTAGACATAGGAAACTCCTTAGAATATATAATTATATTGAGCATTGAAGCTTTCATTTCTTCAATACGGTTGTAGATCGAAATTAGGTGGGAGAAGTTTCGTCGAAAGTGCAGATTGCACAGGAAAGAAAGTCACGTAACCGAAAATTCGATGAAACCTCTATAAAAGTTTTTAGAACAAAAAGCAAGTCTTAATCAATTTTTATATAAAGAAAAAATAAGAAAACAGTGTATATTTTGCTAAGTAGAAAAAAATTCAACTAAAATAACTTTGTAGTGAACGTACCTCAAGGTGCCTTTTTTTGAGTGCTTTGATCGCTTCTACGACGGCTTCGGCTCCAGCTATTGTTGTATAATAGGGAACATTTTGCATGAGTGCTGCATAACGTAATGATTTTGAGTCTGAGATGGCACTGGCAGTGCTAGTTGTATTAAAAATCAATTGAATTTGGCGATTACGAATAGCGTCTTCAATATGGGGGTGTCCCTCTAGAACTTTGTTAATTTTTTTTGCTTCAACGTGGTGTTCGGTGAGAAATTTTTGTGTTCCACTTGTGGCGACAACAGAAAAGCCAAGCTCAGTTAAACGTTTTACAGGATTTAAGATGCGTTTTTTATCTTCATCCCTTACAGAAACGAACAAAGTTCCCTTTTTAGGGAGTTTTACACCAGCTCCAAGTTGGGCTTTAGCAAAAGCAAGCGAAAATTCATAGTCAAGTCCCATAACTTCACCGGTTGAGCGCATTTCTGGACCAAGAAGTGTATCAACACCTGAAAAACGAGCAAAAGGAAATACTGCTTCCTTGACGGCAATATGTTGTTTTTTTTGCAAAGAAGGTAATCCACCATAAGCTTCAAGAGCATCATGAAGCGTTTCTCCTGCCATAATACGTGCAGCCATTTTAGCAATAGGGCGACCAATCGTTTTTGCAACAAATGGGACAGTACGTGAAGCACGGGGATTGACTTCTAAGACATAAATGGTGTCATCTTTTATAGCATATTGTACATTCATTAAGCCGCGAACATGAAGTGCTTGTGCTAATGCTTTGGTTTGGCGCTCTAATTCAGTAACTATTTTATTTGAGAGCGTATGGACTGGTAGAGAACATGCTGAATCACCAGAGTGGATACCAGCTTCTTCAATATGTTCCATAATACCAACGATTAGTGTTTCGTTACCATCACATAGACAATCAACATCTACTTCAATTGCTTCTGTTAAATAGGTATCAAAGAGAAGCGGATTTTTACCAAGCAATATATTGATTTGTCCTGTTGTGTCGTTAGGATAACGGACTTTGATATCTTCTGAAATTAATTCAGGGACACTCTCAAGTAAATAATTTTGTAAGCTACGTTCATCACGAATAATTTGCATAGCACGTCCTCCTAAAACATAAGAGGGACGTACAACCAAAGGGAAGCCTAGTTCGTGGGCAATGAGGCGTGCTTGTTCAATGGAGTGGGCAATACCATTTTGAGGTTGTGTTAAATTAAGTTTAAATAACAGTTTTTGAAAGCGGTCTCTATCTTCTGCTAAGTCGATAGCGTCAGGTGAAGTACCTAGGATGGGGATATTGTGTTTTTCTAGAGCGCTTGCCAATTTCAAGGGTGTTTGTCCGCCAAATTGGACGATGACTCCAACCAAATCTCCTTTTTCCTGTTCTGCTTCTAAAATAGCGATAACGTCTTCTGTTGTTAAAGATTCAAAGTAAAGGCGATCAGAGGTATCATAGTCGGTTGAAACTGTTTCAGGATTACAGTTAATCATAATCGCTTCAAATCCTGCATCACGCAGTGCAAAAGCAGCGTGGCAGCAACAGTAATCAAATTCAATACCTTGCCCAATGCGGTTTGGTCCACCGCCTAAAATAGCAATTTTTTTGCGTTCAGAAACGTGTGCTTCCGAGTGCTCTACACCTGCAAAGGGAACTTCATATGTTGAATACATATAGGCTGTAGGAGAAGAAAATTCAGCGGCACAAGTATCAATCCGTTTGAAGACGTGTTTAACATTCAGTGATTTACGTAAAGCTGCGATATAATCGGGTTCTTTCCCTGTAAGGGAGGCTAATCGCGCATCTGAAAAGCCCATAGCTTTTAACATACGTAAATTATCTGCGTCTTGGGGTAATCCATGAATGCGGATACGCTGCTCCATTTCAATGATGGAGGCTATTTGTTCTAAAAACCACGGATCAATTTTGCTAATTTGGTGAATCTCATTTAAGGGTAAGCCTGTGCGCATGGCTTGAGCAATATAGCGTAGACGATCAGGGCTTGGTATGGCAATGGCTGAGCGTATAGAACTTTTTTCATCACCTTCAGCATGCTCTGGAATCACAATTTCATCAAGACCCGTAAGCCCTGTTTCAAGTCCACGGAGTGCTTTTTGTAACGATTCTTGAAAAGTGCGTCCAATTGCCATGACTTCTCCTACAGATTTCATCGCAGTTGTGAGGACAGGTGATGAACCGGGAAATTTTTCGAACGCAAAACGAGGAATTTTTGTCACAATATAGTCAATAGAAGGTTCAAATGATGCTGGTGTTGCACCACCCGTGATATCATTTTTTAATTCATCAAGTGTATAACCAACAGCCAGTTTAGCCGCTACTTTGGCAATGGGAAACCCCGTTGCTTTTGAGGCAAGCGCTGAAGAGCGAGAAACACGCGGATTCATTTCAATAACAATGAGGCGCCCATTTTCAGGATTGACAGCAAACTGTACATTGGATCCCCCCGTTTCAACACCAATTTCTCGCAAAACAGCAATCGAAGCATTACGCATACATTGATATTCTTTATCGGTTAAGGTGAGAGCAGGTGCTACAGTGATCGAATCACCGGTATGAATCCCCATTGGATCAATGTTTTCAATAGAACAAACGATGATACAGTTGTCGTTCTTATCACGAACAACTTCCATCTCATATTCTTTCCACCCTAAAACACTTTCTTCAATTAATACTTCTGTTGTTGGTGAAGCTTCAAGCCCACGTTCAATAATTTCATAGAATTCAGAGCGGTTATAAGCGATTCCACCACCAGTTCCACCAAGGGTGAATGAAGGACGAATAATAGCTGGAAGCCCAACAACATCAAGAGCTTGAACTGCTTTTGCTGTTGCATGAGCGATATAATGTTGTTTGCGATCAGCTTCGGTATGTCGCCAGTTGCGCTCAAGTTCTTCGAGTGCTTTGTCAAGCGCAGCACCAGAAAGTTTTGCTTTAAGTTCAGCACACGTTTTTGCGTGTTGTTGGCGATTTTCTTCTTTCAGTTCTGTTGCATTGGCTAACATAGAGCGTGGCGTTTCCAAACCGATTTTTGCCATCGCTTGGCGGAATAAAGCACGATCTTCAGCTTTATCAATAGCATCAGCATTGGCTCCTATCATTTCAACATGATAGCGGTCTAGAATACCCATACGCTTTAATGATAAAGCAGTATTGAGGGCTGTTTGTCCTCCCATAGTGGGCAAAAGGGCATCGGGACGCTCGTGAGCAATAATTTTGGCAACTATTTCAGGAGTAATGGGCTCTATATAAGTTGCATCAGCTAGATCTGGATCTGTCATAATCGTGGCAGGATTAGAATTTACCAAAATAATTCGGTAACCTTCTTCTTTTAATGCTTTACAGGCTTGAGTGCCTGAATAATCAAATTCACATGCCTGACCAATGATAATAGGTCCTGCTCCGATGATAAGAATAGATTTTATATCTGTGCGTTTGGGCATGACTTTTTCCTATGACAAATATCTGTGTGTGATTGTTGCGGGCAAAATATTTTAGTTCTGAGGCTACCGTCATTTTATAAGTTAAGTGAAAAAGAAAGTAAGCATTAAAATACCTTTTCCATGCTTTTTTTCATAAAATTGAAGATAAATTTCTTTTTTGAGTTGAGTCATCTCGTCAGTTTATCAAAAGTATGACCTTTGATAAAAAATAATAACAGTGCTCCAACAAATTAGAATATTCAAGCATACTGTGGAGCATAAAAAGCCGGAACATCTTTCCAATCCATTGCCGGCATACTTTCTTTGTGTTTTATGACGTTTTTTGCTTAAGAGAGCACGCGCTTTTTCTGTTGCTTGTAAAACATAAGCTATTATTTATGGTTCGATGGGATTTCGTAAAATAAAATGGGAAGCTTATCGTGTTGTTCCGTAAAATACTGCCGTTTAGAGTTGTGATATAAGGTATGAAAATTTACCACATTAAGGTGTTTTTGTTAGAGTGTATGATAGAATTCAGAGCAGGATTTGTCTGTAGAGAGCTTATGAAATAAACCATATCAAATGGGTTCAGTTGGAATCTGTTATATAAAAAGCAAGATTGTTGATAGATCAGCTCTGGTCGAAGTTTCCGTCTTAGGGTAGGAAGAAAGTCAATCTATGTATCTTTCCATTTCATAAAAAGGTGAGAGTGTATTTAATACAATGGCTAAGGAGATAATTTCAGAATGATTTTGTTTGTTTTTAAAAGATAGTGAATACTCTCCCTTTACTTTATGGATGATGTTCAAAACTTTTTAAAATATAAAGAAGGCTAAAATGCTGAATATTTCCCAAACGAGAGTATTCTGTCTGAAAGATGTATCAATAGGAAAGCTTTTGGTGGCTAGGTCTCAAAAAGGGATTTGTCATATAGCGTTAGGAGACACTATAGAGCAATTATTACAGGAGTTTACGATACGCTTTGGTGATGTACAACAAGTTGTAGGTGACAATACATTTAAGAGAGAAGTTGCCCATATTATAGCCATGATAGAAACACCTAAGCTGGTAAAAAAATATAATTTTCCCTTAGATATAAATGGTACAGTTTTTCAACGACAAGTATGGGCAGTATTATGTGATATACCATGTGGTGAAACAATTTCATATGAGATCTTAGCATGCCGTATTGGTATGCCGAAAGCTTTTCGTGCCGTTGCTCATGCCTGTGCACGTAACGAATTGGCTATTATCATTCCGTGTCATCGTGTTGTGCGTAAAAATGGTTTTATTTCAGGGTATCGTTGGGGGGAAAAACGGAAACAGATTTTACTACAACGGGAACAAAATGGAAAAATTTAACTTTGTGTGATGGGCATTATAATCGTTACAGTTGTTCCTTTCATTTCTTTTGAAGTAATTTCAAGTTTTCCTTTGTGGAGTTCTAGCAAGGAGCGTGAAATGGCTAATCCAAGACCTGAGCCCGTATGAGATTTAGTGAGCTGATTTTCGACTTGTTCAAAAGGTTGCCCAAGTTTTTTAATTGCTGATTGGGGAATACCAACGCCTGTATCTGTAATTTTAAAAATAAGGTTATTTTTTTTCTTGAAAGCGCAGACATCAATATTTCCGCCAGAAGGCGTAAATTTAACGGCATTAGAGATGAGATTAAGGAAAATCTGTTTCATTGCACGACCATCAACTTCAGCATGAAGTTCTGGGGTAATGTTTGTTGTAACAACAATATTTTTTTCTTGAGCTTGAGGTGTTAGTGTTCGTACTGCTTCACTAATGATGGGCTCAAGATCGGTATTTTTACAATCAAGCGTAAATCTTCCTGCTTCGATTTTTGACATATCAAGGATGTCATTGATAAGGGTTAGAAGATGGGTTCCTGAATTGTAAATATCATGCATATATTCCTTATAGCGTTGTGAACCAAGAGGACCAAAAGTCGATTGCAACATGATATCTGAAAAACCAAGAATAGCATTCAGAGGCGTGCGCAATTCATGAGACATATTGGCTAAAAATTCTGATTTAGCCTTATTAGCACTTTCGGCGCGTTCTTTTTCTGCTTTCAGACTTTTATTAAGTTTTTCAACTTCTGTTGCGCGTTGTTGAGCACTCCCTCGCGCGCGCTTGAGTTCTTGAATGAAAGAGAAAAGACGCCTTTCACTGTCTTCAAATTTTTCCTGTTGTTGTTTAAGCTCAGAAATGTCAGTACCAATACAAACCAATCCTCCATCTTGGGTTCGTCGTTCGTTAATTTTGAGCCAACAACCATCTGCCGTTTGGCGAATACTGGTTAAGTTACCAGTACCATCATCTTTAAGGGGATATTCACTGAGTGCAGGGCGTGCCATGGCTTCGACGGTTGCACGTTGGATACCTGATTGGAGAATTTGTTTAGGAATAGCGGCATATTCGCAAAATTTGCTGTTGGACATGACTAAACGTCCTTCAGCATCCCACAAGACGAAAGATTCTGAAATGTTTTCAATCGCATCACGGATACGAAGGTCGGCTTGCGCTGTTTGTTCAGCCAATTGTTGCTGTTCACTAATATCGAAGGAAATACCAACCAAATGGGGTTCTTCTTCTTCAGTAACTTCGGCACGAATGCGCATCCATACATAATGACCATCAGCATGACGCATAGGAACGTTAATATCGATATGCTTTTTTTTACCGCTCATTAATTCCTGAGCAAGGTCAAAAAAATTCGCATCATTTGGATTGATAATGGCGCTAATTTGGGAAATTGAGAGCAATGCATCTTGAGGGACATAGCCGAGCATTTCGTACATTGCTCGTGACCAGTAGACGCGTCCACTTGCCATATTCCAATCCCATAGTCCACAGCGTCCACGCATCATTGCCATATCAATACGGTTTTGAATTTTTTCTGAAACAAGATCTGTTTTGCGTGCTCGTACAATTTGGTTGTAATAAGCATAAAGAAGAGCAAGGATAACGCCACTAGTTCCAATGAACATGGTTATATTTAACGAGAGAGCTTTCCGCCATTCCATGTAAATATGTTGCATTTTTTCACTGATGAATACCCCATATTGTCCATTTTCTGTTTGCTGAAAGGAAGCGAGAGCAGGAATATCTTTTCCTATTGTAATTTTCATGATTCCAGCATGTTTTCCTAGAGCTTGTAAAGTAATGCTTTCAGAGGTAAAATTCTGTAAGGGTTTTCCTAAGACAATCTCGGAACTTGATGAAGCTAGGACATTGCCTTTTTGATCGACAATAGCAATAACAGCGCTGGTTTTTATAAAACCTTTGTTACGAAAATTAGTCAGGATATTTTGTAAATGATTATGAGAAAGAGCAGCAGCTTTTCCTTGTCGAGTGGCGGCAAGTAAGTCACGGTCGATTGTATTGGTAATATGAGAAGCTAAGAGAGCGATGGTAGAATGCGTGTTTTTATCAATTGTGTTGCGCCAATCATAGATTGATAGGAAACGGATTGCTGCTAGTATAACAAGAAATGCAAGAATTACAAATGGGAGTGAACGTCGCAGCCAAGGTTCAATAAAAAGAAGTTTTTTATAGGCAGAACCAGAAAACAGATTGGTACGCTCTGTCCGCTCCTTGCGACTTTGAGCGCTTGATTTTGAATCAGCATACATCTCCCTTGGCGCATTATATGCGTCCAATTTAGCCATTTCGCGTTCCTTTAATTCTGGAATAATGTGATTTAAAAACTGCTTCGATATTCATAGTAACCCCATCGAGTGCAATGAATCAAAACAGGAGTCTTCTGTCCAGTCTTTTTTTAAAAAAAAATAATTTTACTTTTATGATTTTGGAATATGAAAAGAAAAAAGTACTTTAAACGTGATCTATAAACAGGCTTAGATTGCCTGTTTATAGATTTAATGATGATCGAATAGTTTATAGAATTTATTTTAAAAAATATTATAGCATATTGATTTAAAATAATTTTTTGTTTCAAGTAAGCAGACGGTTGATGATATCAGCAACATCGCTTGATAATTTTGGCGCAGCAGCAATCATTTTTAATTCAGTTTCAAGTTTTTGTTGTCGAATAGGTTCTAATTGTCGCCAAGAGCGCATCATTGTTAATAATCGTGAAGCAAGCTGTGGATTTTTTTTGTCAATTTCCAAAATAACTTGGCAAAGAAAATGATAAGATGCTCCATCCATCCTGTTAAAGCCCGTGAGATTGTTAGAGGCAAAAACACCGATTAGAGAACGTACACGATTAGGATTATCTTGTGAAAACAGCGGATGTTGCATGAGCTTTTGAACATTCTCGAGTGTTGATGTGCCAGCAACCATTGCTTGAATAGAAAACCATTTATCCATGACCAAAGGGTCATTCTGATAGCTGTTTTCAAAATCATTTAAGGCATTTTGTGCCTGCTCATTTTCATTAAAACGCTTCACGAGAACAGCGATACTCGCCATACGGTCAGTCATATTATCAGCTGTTGCATACTGTATAGCAGCTCGATTTGGATTGGCTTCAGCAATGGAAAGGTAATCCAGTATGATATTCTTTAATGCTCGCTTTCCAGCTTGTGCAGTGTTTGGTGAATAGGGCTCTTGGGTTTGCATTTGTCCATAGAGTTTTGTTAAGAGCTCTTGGTGAGTTTGTGCAAGTGAAACTAAAAACTGATTGCGGACATAATGAATACGATCTGGGTCAATATTTTTACCGATTGTATGAGCAAGCTCAACTTCACTAGGTAAATTTAAACAGAAGGCACGAAATTCAGGCTCTAAGGTTTCATCTGTTATGATCGTTTCAATCAGCTTTAGCAAAGCAGAAGGGAGTGTTGCTTTTTCTTGTGTTTTATCTTGAATGCTTTGAATCAAAGCTTGCGTCATTAAATGATTAAGAGATTGCCAGCGATTGATGTGATTGTCATCATGTTGTGCAAGAAAAATAAGTTCTCTTTCATTGAATGGAGTGTGTAGAATGATTGGTGCTGAAAAGTCTCGCAGCAGTGATAAAACGGGTTTTTCACGCAGTCCCTTTAATGTAAAGGTTTGGCTTTCCTTGGATAAAAGCATAACATCTGATTGAATATTTGTATCTGCTTCATAGGTGAGGTTTTCTCCGTTAGGTCCTAACAAGCCAAATACGATAGGGATAAGCATAGGCTTTTTTGTATTTTGTTGTGGGGTTGCGGGAATATGTTGCTTTGCATGAATTGTTAAAACACCATCGCTATAATGACTATCGATTTCTACATTGGGTGTTCCTGCCTGTTCATACCATAGCATGAATTGGGAGAAGTCTTGACCAGACACTTCAGCAAAACAGGTAATAAAATCTTCAATTGTACAAGCTTGTCCATCATGACGTTGAAAATAAAGATCAGTGCCTTTACGAAAAAGAGTAGGACCTAAAATAGTCCGTATCATGCGAACAACTTCAGCACCTTTTTCATAAACAGTTGTTGTGTAAAAATTATTAATTTGGCTATATTGACGAGGACGCACAGGATGCGCAAGAGGTCCTGCATCTTCTGCAAATTGCGTCGCTTTTAATGCTTTTACATTTTCAATTCGCTGTAGGCTGCGTACATTTTGATCTGATGAAAATTCCTGATCACGATAAACAGTGAATCCTTCTTTTAAACAGAGTTGAAACCAATCGCGACAGGTAACACGATTACCGCTCCAATTATGAAAATATTCATGTGCAATAACACGTTCAACATTTCTATAATCCTGATCGGTTGCTGTTTCAGGATCGACAAGAACATATTTATCATTAAAAACGTTAAGGCCTTTGTTTTCCATTGCTCCCATATTAAAGTCGGAAACAGCAACAATATTGAAAACATCAAGATCATATTCGCGCCCAAAACATTGTTCATCCCAACGCATGGAACGTTTAAGAGCATCCATTGCATAGGTTGCGCGTTCGGTTTTTCCTTTTTCTACATAGATACCAAGCTCGATACGTCGTCCAGATACAGTTGTAAAATGGTCTTCTAACTTATCAAGATCTCCACCTACTAAAGCAAAGAGATAAGATGGTTTGGGATAAGGATCTTCCCAAATGGCAAAATGGCGATTATTTTCTAAAGTTCCTGTTTCCACCAGATTACCATTTGAAAGCAAGATTGGGATTGTTTGGGTATCTGCTTCAATTTTCACTCTATAGGTAGAAAGAACATCTGGGCGGTCGTAAAAATAAGTAATACGACGAAAACCTTCCGATTCGCATTGTGAGCAATAAACACCATTTGAAAGATAAAGCCCCATAAGTTGGCGGTTGCTTTCAGGATTCAGTTCCGTAACCAATTTCAATGTAAAAGGAACCGTTGGTGGCGTTGTAATTTCTAAACGTGAAGGCGTCACTTTATAAGTGTTTGGGGCTAATATCTCATCATTAATAGAAACGGAAATTAAAGTAAGATCATCACCAGAAAGAACAAGAGGTGTTAATTCTTTTGTATCGTGACGGGATTCAATAGACAATATGGCTGTAACATAGGTTTTTGTCGGTGCTAATTGGAAAGAAAGTTGTGTTTTAGGGATAACGTAAGGGGTTGGTTGGTAGTCTTCCAAACGATAAATAGATGTTATTGGCTGTTTCATAGTTTTTTCCCATTTGTATTTTAAGAGTTAAAGAAGGGTGTGTTAATTTTAGAAGCAATATAGGATTAAAGAATTACAAAAGGCTGTCGAGGCGATTTTTTACTTCTAAGAAGTCTATCCATGTAAGCTTCTTTTGACTAGGGGTTCTAAGAAGGTAAGCTGGGTGGAAAGTTGGCATAACAGGTATTTTTATATTATCCTCGCTTTCATAGATATGCCATTTCCCTCTTGTTCGGATAATCCCATTTTGAGATCCAGTAAGAAACTGTGCAGCAACGCCTCCTAGTGCTATAAGAACACGAGGACGCGCTAAATAAATGTGCCGTTCAATAAAAGGGCGGCACAAGGCAATTTCTCTTGGTGTTGGTGTACGATTTCCTGGCGGACGCCAAGGAATAGTGTTGGCAATGTAAACATTATTTCTTGTTAAGCCAATTGATGCGAGGATTTTATTAAGCAACATCCCAGCTTTTCCCACAAAAGGAATTCCTTGTATATCCTCGTCTCGTCCTGGTGCTTCGCCTATAAGCATCAGGGGGCTTCCTGCTGTTCCATCTGAAAAACAGGTATTTTTTGCTGTCAATTTTAATGAACAGCCATTAAATGCAAGGAGAGCAGATTTTAATTCATCAAGTGTCTTTGCACTTTTTGCACTCTCTATAGCTGTGGATTCATTTTGTATAGTCCTAGAGTTATGCAGCTGATGATGATCTAATTTTACGGTTGGAGATGTTTTGGGAGATGCTTGTTGATTATGAGAAATGTTCACGACAGATATTAATTTTCTCTCTGAACAAGCAGACTGCTTAAAACGATCAATAGGAAAATCTGTCAGAACGGCATCCGCACCACTTTCTTTATAAAAGTTTAAGAGTTCTTCATAGGAAATTGAGCATGGTGTTTGATTTAACATTTTATTTTTTCTAATGATCTAGCGATTATAGATCAAACAAAATTATCCTTCAAGTTTTATTAAATGTATTCGCTAGCCATTAATGTATAAGAACGCTGATAGGATTCTCTCTTTTCACAAAAAAGGCAAATCGTAAAATGCGAATGTTCGCGATTATATACATCTTTAAATGTACAATTTGTTTAAATTGCGCTATTTCAACTTTTTAAACAGACTAAACTCACTCATACTAAAAGAATTTTTTACTGAATGCAAGTGGTTTGATAATATTTTTTATCATTATATTCTATATTTAATACTTAATGAAAGTGAATTTTGTAGTATTTTATTTATAGGATTAATTATAAATTTTATATTATTATATTTTTTTAATAACTTTTATTAAAAAAATTAAATATATTAATTGAAATATATAAATATTACTTTTATATGAGAAAATACTAAGACGTTATAAACTATTTTTACAATGGGTTAAAAGCAATGTGTGGATATATGCTTTTGCTTTTTTTACAGCTGAAATGAGAGGTTCATTTAATGCTAAATGCGCTGCAATAGCGCTTGAGAGAATGCAACCTGTTCCTCGCATTGTTCCTTTTAAACGTGGAGTAGAGATATTTATGACTTCAGTTTTGTCAATGAAGCTATCAATTGCAAGAGGCCCCTCTGCATGTCCCCCTTTTACTAAAATAGAGCGAGCTCCCAATGACAAAAGTTTTTTTGCTTGTTGTATTGCTTGCTTATCATGAGATGCCAATGGACTGTGGCTAAGAAGAGCGAGTTCTTCTCTATTCGGTGTTAAAAGATCAACATGAGGAAGCAGTTTATCGATCATCGTGTCGATGATTGTTTCCGTTATTAGTTTTCCTCCTGATGAAGCGACAAGTACAGGGTCCAAAATAACTGGAACATGGGGATAGTCTTTGAGTACGTTACAGATTGCTGCTATAATTGCTTTTGTCCCCGTCATACCGATTTTTATTGCGCTTATTGGATTTGCTTCTAGGGCAGCACGCATTTGCGCAGCGACGAGGTCCCCACGCATTGGAATGATTTCGACAACGCGATTATCATCTTGTACGTTAACACAAGTAATTGCTAAATTTGCTTTTATTTGAAAATGTGCAGAGGTTTCTATATCACGAACAATACCAGCACCTCCTGTTGGATCAGTGCCCGCAACAATAAGAATAGAAGGTATCAACGCCATGTTTGTGTCACTTTTATCCACTGCTGTACACGCTCTTCTGGTTTTTTATGGAGGATAATATCAGTCACAACAGCAGCACTATTTGCTCCTGCTTTTAAAACACCCACTGCGCGTTCTGGTGTTAAACCACCAATACCCACCAAAGGTAAAGCACCAATCCGCTTTCTCCATTGTTTGATTTTTTCTAGTCCTTGCGGCATCCATTTCATTTTTTTTAAGATTGTCGGATAAATAGGACCAAGTGCAATATACTCAGGATTAGCAGAGAGTGCGATATCCAATTCATGTTCATCATGTGTACTAAGACCAACTTTTATACCACTTTTACGAATTGCGTGAAGATCAGCATTGCTTAGGTCTTCTTGTCCCAGATGAATAAAATTACACTTTTCATCAATTGCTATTTCCCAATGATCATTAATAATTAATTGTGCTCCCAATTTATTGCATATGTTTTTTGCACGCTTGATATGTTGACGGATTATTTGTTGATTTTCATGTTTCATACGCAATTGTACGAGCTTGATACCAAGAGGAAGCAAACGTTCAATCCAATCAGCGTTATCAACGATGAGGTAAAATGGATCCAGTTTCATGAAAATACCGCTTTTCCAATGATTGGTGTTGAAGGGACTGCTACATTGCGTGCTTCGATCATGCCAGCTTTATATCCCATACGTCCTGCTTGAACAGCTTTAGAAAATGCTTCAGCCATTAAGACAGGATCACCTGCTTTAGCAACTGCGGTATTAAGCAGTACTGCATCATAACCGAGTTCCATCGCAATAGCGGCATGTGATGGGCGTCCAATGCCGGCATCAATAACAAGAGTAGCATCAGGAAGATAAGCACGGATAGAACGCAATCCATCAGTATTATGAGGTCCTTTGGCAGAACCAATAGGAGCACACCAAGGCATAATAACACGGCAACCAATGTCAAAAAGTTTTTCAGCAACAATGAGATCATCCGTTGTATAGGCAAAAATTTTGAAACCTTCATTGTTTAAAATTTGAGCTGCTTCGATTAAGGAAAAAATATTTGGCTGTAAGGTGTCTGAATTACCGATAATTTCGAGTTTAATCCAAGCTGTTTTAAAAAGATCTCTTGCTAATTGGGCTGTGGTTACGGCCTCTTTAACAGTATAACAACCAGCAGTATTAGGAAGCACTGTTACCCCAAGTTCTTGAAGAAATTTCCAAAATTGTCCACCTTGTTTTCCACCTGCAGTTTCACGGCGCAAGGAAACAGTTACAATTTCCGTATTCGATTTATGAATAGCATCACGAAGGATTGCTGGTGAAGGATATTGCGCTGTACCTAATAGAAGACGGGAAGAGAATTGTCGTCCATAAAGATTCAGCATAATTTTAGCCTCCTTGCATTGGGCTTAAAATTTCAATTTTATCTCCTTCATGCAAGACAAATTGGCTTCGTGCATCTATGGGAACAACTTCAGCGTTAACAGCAGTTGCAAGCCAATTTCCTTCATACCCCAATTCTTCAAGCAAGAGACCGAGAGTCATAACTTCTGTTTGGACTGTTTCACCATTAACAAATATTTGCATGTTTTATTCCAATGCCAATTCCATTGCTCGTTTTGCCATTTCTGGAGACAACAGAAAACCATGTCTATAAAATCCATTAATAGAAATAAAGTTACCATCTTTATGCACAGAAGGGAAGTTATTAGGATAACATGGACGAACACCAACGCCAGATTCAATAATTTCTGCTTCAGCAAAAGCAGGATGTAAAGTATAAGCCGCGTTGAGCAGTTCCATCATTGATCTTACAGAGATTGCACCATCAAAGTCACTTTCAATCATCGTTGCACCAATCATAAAAATATTATCTTGTCGAGGTACAATGTAAAGAGGAAACCGTGGGTGAAGAAGACGAATTGGACGCGAAATTTTAATATCGGTGCAGCGCACGAGAAGCATTTCACCGCGTACGCCCCGTATATTTTTATCTTTTCCTAAACGTGCTATTCCTGTCGCATCAATAACAATATCAAAATTTTTTTCAGCTATTTCTACATCAACAAAACAGGCTCCATTGTTGAGAAGCTTTTCTTTTAAAGCCATAAGTGCTTTGCGAGGATCAATATGGGCTTCATTTTCATAAAAGAGTGCACAGTTAAAACGTTCCGCAAGATCTGGTTCAAGATGAGCTATTTCTGTATTATCTACGGTTTTGTGATTATGCGTACGCACAGAAAATCGTTCAAGCTCTCCTCTATCTCGTGTAGGTGCAACCACTAAAGTGCCTTTTTGTATGACAAGGTTTGGGAGCGTTTTACGCCACCATTGTATAGCTTGTACACCAAGATCTTCAACAATTTGTTCTGCACTTTCCCTTTCACAGTAAGGTGCAAGCATTCCTCCTGCATACCAACTAGCACTTCCTATAGGTGAATGAGGGGGGGCCGATACAGTAACAGAAGCACCTTTTTGCTGTAACATAAAGGCAACTGTTAAGCCGCCTACACCTGCACCTTTGATAAGAATGTTCTTCAACTATTTACTTTCTTTTTTTGAGGAGGAACAATTTCCATATAAAGGTCACCATTTTTCTGATATTTTTCGGCCATGGTGATCATACCTTCCCCTTTTGTTTTTCTTATTGCGGCTGCCTCACGAATATCATGGGAAATACGCATAGAACAGAATTTTGGTCCACACATGGAACAAAAATGCACCAATTTATGGGCTTCTTTAGGCATTGTCTCATCATGAAAGGCACAGGCTGTTTCTGGATCAAGAGAAAGGTTAAATTGATCATGCCATCTAAAATCAAATCGTGCACGCGAAAGAGCATTATCGCGCAATTGTGCTCTAGGTAAACCTTTAGCAAGGTCAGCGGCATGAGCAGCAATTTTATAAGTGATCACACCAGTTTTTACGTCATTCCTATCGGGGAGTCCTAGGTGTTCTTTAGGTGTTACATAACACAACATAGCAGTTCCAAACCATCCAATCATAGCGGCACCAATTGCTGATGTAATATGGTCATAACCAGGAGCAATATCCGTTGTAAGAGGTCCCAAAGTATAAAAAGGCGCCTCATGACAAAGATCTAATTGTTGCTCCATATTTTCTTTAATTTTGTGCATTGGGACATGTCCTGGTCCTTCAATCATAACCTGTACATCCTTTTTCCAAGCAATTTTTGTCAATTCTCCCAAGGTTTTAAGCTCTGCAAATTGGGCCTCATCATTGGCATCGGCAATAGAGCCAGGGCGTAACCCATCTCCTAATGAAAGAGAGATATCATATGTTTTTGCAATATCACAAATTTCATCAAAATGTTCATAGAGAAAGCTTTCTTTGTGATGATGGAGACACCATTTTGCCATAATAGAACCGCCTCGTGAAACAATACCTGTTACACGATCAATGGTCATAGGAATAAATGGTAATCTTAATCCTGCGTGAATGGTAAAATAATCAACACCTTGCTCTGCTTGCTCAATAAGGGTATCACGGAAAATATCCCATGTTAAGTTTTCGGCAATACCCTGTACTTTTTCGAGTGCTTGATACAGAGGAACAGTCCCGATGGGCACAGGAGAATTTCGAATAATCCATTCACGAATATTGTGAATATTTCGACCTGTAGAAAGATCCATAACTGTATCTGCTCCCCAGCGAATGGCCCAAACCATTTTATCAACTTCTTCTTCCATAGATGAAGTTACTGCTGAATTGCCAATATTAGCATTAATTTTAACACGAAAATTACGCCCAATAATCATGGGTTCGCACTCTGGATGATTAATGTTTTGTGGAATAATGGCGCGTCCACAAGCAATTTCATTGCGCACAAATTCCGCAGTATAAATTTCTGGTATTGATCCAGCAAATGTTTCATTTGATGGTACATTCTGCCGTTCTTCTACTGCTAATCCTTCATTTTCTCGTATAGCCACATATTCCATTTCGGCGGTAATAATACCTGCGCGTGCGTAAGCCATTTGTGTAATTGCTTTGCCATTTTTTGCTCGTAAAATAGAACGTTTTTGCTTAAAGGCTGGTGTAAGGTTTTTATCAGAAGTCAATCCATTATCTTCAGGTTTAACTAATCGTGCAGGATAAGTTTCAGTATCATCCCGCTTAGAGAGCCAAGGCAAGCTAATTGCTGGCAGGCCTTTTGTAATATCAATGATCATATCTTTATCTGTGTAGGGGCCAGAAGTATCGTAGACGTTTAAAGGTTTTTCACCACTGCCATCAGCCAGTGAAATTTCACGCAATGGTACGCGCACATCAGAAAAGAGAAGGCTCTGTTGATAAATTTTGCGTGAAGCGGGAAAGGGGCTACAACTGATTGATGGAGTATTTTTCTGCACAAACTTTTTCCTTATAGACACGGAGTTCAAAAATAGGTTGCGATGTTAATGGAGTTACGATGTTAATGGAGATGTATTCAAATTATCAATCACGAGCATTCAGATGAATAGGGATAGTATTGCTTTGTAGCAAAGAAAACCCAATACAGCTCAAGAAAAGTTATTTTGAAAAACTGATACAATATCTATTCTAATATTTGCATGCCTCCTCCCACTTGAAGTATTTTTGTTAATACGAATATGGTTGGCTTAAATATCTATATTGTCAATCATAAAAATATATTTTAAACGATTTTGGTGTGTTTTTAAGAGTGAAAATAGATATTATGAAGTGATAAACTATGATATTGAAGCTTTTATAAACCAGAATAAAGTTAAAAACGGATTATCAGGGAAAAGTAGATAGTTTATGGCTTTGATTGAGATTTTTTTCATATTAAAATAATAACTCAGAATACCATAAGATCCTCTCATCATATATCTTTTCGTATAAAAACACTTCCTTGCACGTCATAAGTGGGAGCGTATGGGGCAAAGCACTTGAAGAAAGGAAGCCAAATGTCATTTAATGAACATTCTAAGAGTGAGGCTGTCAAAACGTGGGAGCCAACAAAATGTATGATGGATTCCACTTGTATCTTCAAAAGCTTAAAGCTGATGATCTATAATGGCTTGCTATTGTATCATTGACGTGCGCTGTCGTAAAATGAAAGGAGTATATTTTGAGCAATATTTCTTAAAAAGTACGTAATATGCAATATCATTATATTTTGTTTGGGGTACTTTATTCTTTATGAGGGGGATGTTCCCATTAAGAATGCGATAAACAAAAGCGTGAAACAATACCTAATCTTTATTATAAAAATAATATTGCCTTGAATTAAGAAGAACACCAATAATTGCAAGATGTTGTTTAGAATGATTTATTGTTCTTGCAAAAAAAATATACATATAATAATATATAGAGGGAGATGTGCTAAGTGTGGGAGGGGAAAAGTTGGTTATGGGGCGTTTAAAAAACAAGGATATTGTTCATAAAAATTGGGGGAGGGGCTGGGTTATGCTTTTTAATTTTTTCCGGATCGGATACAACCTTCAAATTTTGTGAAGGTGTGTGATATTTAATATTTCAAAGTATTTTATTTCCAGTTTAATGAAAGTGTGGAGCAAATGTCCATATTGAATATATTCTCTGTGATACATTTAGATTGAACAAAAGCTTATTCAAAAAAAACATTGGTGCTAATCTTGTGACACAATTTCAGAAATCAATTGAATAAAATAGAACAAAGTATCTGCATGTGAATAAAAACATAATGAAGCATGCAAAAAATTTGAAGCTAATTTTTAAAGTTTTAATACAAATGATAGCCAAAAGATAGAATTTCTTTGTTTAAAATATATGGTATAAAATATCGACGAGATAGATTTAAACTATTGAAAAAAATAAAAAAAGATAATGTTTAAGTCAGAAACTTTCTATGTGGATGATAAGTTATTACATTCAGTAATGGTTATATGAAATCCATAATAAGAAAAATTTTGGAAGTATTTATAAATTTTGCAACAAGATGCAAGATTGAAAAAATAATTATATAACAACAGCAAAGCAACAAAACAAGATATTAAGTAACCTCAGATGAGGTGGTTACATTATACATTAGAAGAGAAAGCATTAATACTAATGTTATGAAAAGCGTCTGGTGAATTTAGGTTATAAAATTGGAAGGAGTGAAGAGAGATAAAATGCGTAAATAAGGATGGTGCAGTGGTTATGATGTACCAATCAACAGCGGCAGCACATTTTAGTGCACAGAACGAGAAGTTGTTAGAAAAACTATGAAAATAATGGGGGATTTAAAATGTCTAATATCTATGATTGGTCTCTAAAGGCTGATGAAAATGCTTATTCAGATAGTATCATTAATTGGGCAGAAGGACAGCCGCCTAGTTCTGTTAATGATAGTGCAAGGGCGATGATGCAGCGCGTGCGCGAATATCTTGCAGATAATGGTGGATCTATTAATTCAAGCTTTATAGTAAATTTGGAAGATAAAACAACATTAATTACCTTAAAGACAGTTTCGCCTATAAAGAAATACAACAATGATATCGTCATACGTTTTAAAGCTTGTGGTGTAAATATTGGCGTGACAACAATAACTGTTAATAATATAGGAGAAAAGCTTATCTATAAAGCCACTGATACGGGGGTTATACCATTAGAAGGTGGAGAATTTCAAACAGATGGCATTTATGAAATGGTATACAATAATGGTGTTTTAATAAAAGAGCATGAGGGTTGGTATTTATTAAACCCTACACCACCAAAGATAGAAAGTTTCCCCTCTGGATTTATTGCAACATTTGCTATGCAAAATGTGCCAAATGGTTGGCTTTTATGTGATGGTAAGGCCTATAAGCGTGAAGATTATCCGCAGTTATTCGAGGCAATAGGTGATAAATGGGGAAAAGACAGCAATAAAACTTTTAAAGTTCCCGATTTTAGAGGCATGTTTTTACGCGGCTTTGATAATGGTCGGGGTTTAGATGGTGGTAGAAAGTTTGCAGATGAACAACAAGATAGCATAAAATCACATACGCATATTGGGAGTATTGAAAACGCAGGCGAGCATGCGCATAATTTTGAGTATCAAGGGGTAGGATGGCCCGTTGGTGATATTGGGAGACTCCCGAATCATTATACTTATAATGCAACCCTGAAAGGGAGAACAGCTTCTGCTGGTACACATACACACAAGGTAACTCTTTCCCATACGGGTGAGGCAGAAACGCGCCCTGTTAATACAACCGTTGT
The DNA here is from genome assembly GCF_042197325.1 of Bartonella sp. AA16NXGY. Taxonomy (NCBI): domain Bacteria; kingdom Pseudomonadati; phylum Pseudomonadota; class Alphaproteobacteria; order Hyphomicrobiales; family Bartonellaceae; genus Bartonella; species Bartonella sp. AA16NXGY. The sequence goes on from NZ_JBHIRR010000001.1 coordinate 228,689, forward strand.
CTATGCTATAAAATCATGAGTATGTTTAAGTAATAATAATCTATACACCTTGATAATTTTGTTAACGCGGAGCAATTCCGCGTTATTTTCTATGCATATGAAAAGGAAATCTATATTGTTAATAGAATACTTGAGAGCGTCAAAAAACAATTTTAAAATGATTGAAAGAAAGAGTTAAGGATATAATTTATTTTATAATTATATGATAACATAGGGAAAATGTGTAAAAATCATTTAAACTGTGCCGTGAAGAGATCTGGAGATATATTTTTTCACAAGGTGTTTTGATAGGGGAAGGTAATAAAATTATTCAACCTGAGGCATAAAAAAGTACAATATTTTTAGCGTTTTTTTGTGCAAAAATAGCATATCCCTGTATGAGTTAATTCATCTTATAAAGAGATTTCTCACCTTGTTGTCGATTTCATTTCTTTGCATTGCCATGGTAGGAGGCTTTATCTGTAAATGATAGTTCCCCTTTGAGTGGAATCATCATTATGCTTATGAAGCAGAAGACAAACGCTATTTCTATACTCTCTCCTCATCCCTATATTCCGCATTGTTTTTGCATTAGGGGGCTTACAAAAAGCGTTATTGAGTTTATTTTAAAGTTTTTATTCAATAGGTTAATTCTTTGTGATATGCCAATAAACAATTTTTTAATAGAGAGAGAAAAGTAAAAATATCATTGTAAATCAATATTTATTTATACAAATAAGCTAAAGTATATGTATTATAAAGAAAACATTACCATTAAAGTTACAAATAAATCTTTTATGCAGGGGAGAAAGGTACTTGATTTCTATATGGTCCTTAGAAGATATAATAATACACCCGTTATTATAACAAAGGCATTTATACGCATTTCTTGAATCATTTTTATAAAGATAAAAGTGATAGAAAGAGTGGGAAAACGCATGTTTATGTTGTATAAATTTGTATGATATAACAGTTTGATAGCAAATAAAATTTCACATGTTTTTAGTTACGTAAAATCTTAAAAGATTTTAAACTGGTATTTTTTTCCAAAAATATCTTTAGGGTAATTGGTCTTCTTTTTTAATGACAGATGACAAAAAGGAATTCATATGAAAATAAAAAAGATTCTTGAATATTTGCGTGTTTTATTTTGCTATGGACTTTAGTTTTTAGATTGAAGCCGATAGCCTAGAGATCTAATTTCATAGGAGGATGTCGTTTGAGGGAGTATAAAAGGGATATCTTCTTTAGGTAATTCAGAAACGTTTAAAGAACAATGATAAACATTGCGGAGATTTTGTGTTGTCAACACATTAGTTGCATTTCCTTCGCAATAAATCTCACCTTCCTTGAGCAAGATCATGTTATCTGCATAATGTGCCGCGAGATTGAGGTCATGAAGAACAGCAAGAACGCCGCCACCAGAATGAGCAAATTGTTTAGCAATATCCATAACGATGATTTGATGTTGAATATCGAGGCTAGCAATAGGTTCATCTAATATCATCCAGCGAGGAATCCCATTATGAACAGGTTTCCAGACTTGGCAAAGTACACGGGCAAGTTGTACTCTAGCTTGTTCTCCACCTGATAATTGGTGATAATACAGGTTGCCATAATCAGAAAGGTCAACGCACTCTAAAGCTTTCTGGATAAGATTTTGCAATTCGGCTTTGGCAATGCTAAATTGGTTTACAGAAAGGCCAAGCCCTACAACTTCATGGACTAAGAATGGAAATACGAGCGTTGTTGATTGTGGTAGTACAGCGCGCATTTTTGCCATTACATGAGTTTTTGTTTGGCATACATTATAACCATTTAAGGTTATTTTTCCACTGTAAGGAATTTCACCACTCAGAGCTTTGATAAAAGTACTTTTTCCTGATCCATTAGGACCAATAATAATGGTAAAAGCACCACTTTTAGCTTGAAGATTAATGTGTTTAAGAATCTGCTTCTTTCCGCGCTGAACACAAATATTTGTCGCTTCAATCATGAAAAGTCTGTTCCTCGTTTGCATATAAGGATCCATAGAAAGAAAGGTGCACCAAAAAGTGCTGTTACAATCCCAATCGGCAATTCTGCGGGGGCAACAATTAAGCGTGCAAACATATCAGCAAAAATAAGTAATGCTGCTCCCAAGAGAGCAGAGCAAGGAATGAGATAGCGATGATCAGGACCTATGAGCTGACGTAAAATATGAGGAACAATAATACCAATAAAACCAATACCACCACTGACAGCAACAGCACTACCGCACATAAGAGCAACAAGGGGAATAGCAATATTTTTGACGCGTTGAATATGGAAACCAATATGGCCAGCAACAGCTTCTCCAAGAGCAAGGGCATTAAGTGCTCGTGATAAAAAGGGAGAGAAAAGAAGACCAATAACGATAAAAGGGAGAACAAGCCATACTTTCAACCATGTAGCGCCCGCAAGAGAGCCCAGACTCCAAAAAGTGATATCACGCAGTTGTTGGTCATTTGCGACAAAAATCAATGTTCCGACAACTGCACTGCTTAATGCACCAAGAGCAATACCTGCAAGCAGCATGGTTGCAATAGAGGTAAAGCTGTTATGCGTTGCTATTATGTAGAGAATAATCGTTGATAAAAGTCCACCAAAAAAAGCACCTATGATAACTTTATAAGGCTCTAGAAAAGGTGCAAAAGAAACAGGAAAAGCAATGCCGACAACAATTGCTAAGACTGCTCCAAGTCCAGCACCTGCTGATACACCTACAATTCCGGGATCTGCAAGAGGATTACGAAAAAGCCCTTGCATAAGAACACCGGAGACAGCTAAAGCTGCTCCAATTAATAATCCCAAGATAACACGGGGAAGCCTTATGTCGATGAGCACGAGGTAATCACGCGTTTTACTACTTACCGAAAAATCTTGTGTAAGTATCACATGGAGGAGATCAACGAAAGAAACCTTTGCTGCACCATTCAAGAGCCCACCAAAAATACTGAAAATAAGGAATATTATTAAGCTTAATAATAAAATTTTTCCCTGCTTTGAACGGTTTATTTTTTTACCTTCTTTTTCTTTAGGTAAATGCATCTTGGATGTACCGTCTACCATTTTTATCAGCTCTTACCGTTTTGATGTGCACCATAAAGTATCTCAATAAGCTCTCTTGATGCGTCTGCAGTACGTGGACCAAATCCCAAAAAATACATAGCATCCATCTGTTTTATGGCATGATTTTTCGCTGCAGTTGTTGCTTGAATTGCCGGTATGGCTAAAATCTTATCAATGCTGGTTGATCTTGCACCATGTTTTACAAGCAAAATAACATCAGGATCTGATTTCAATAATGCTTCGCCGTTGAGAAGTTTATATCCTTTATAATCGGTGATAGCATTGATAGCACCTGAAAGTTTGATCATACTATCAGCTGCAGTACCTGTTCCAGATGCCATGACGCGTCCATTTTGCACAGAGAAAACAAAAAGAACACGCTTTGGTGTTGTTACTTTCGCCAAACGCGCATCGTTGTCTAAAAAATTACGCTTCAATTTCTCAATTAACGCCGCGGCTTGCACTTCCCGATGAATGGCTTGACCAACGAGGCGAATCTTTTCTATCACATTTTCACGGGAGTAGTCTTCTGGTATGATCACCAGAGGTATTGATGTTTTTTTGAGAATATCAATTGTTGAAGCGGGACCACTTCCTTCAACAAGCAATATACCCTCTGGAGCAAGTGATAAAACCCCCTCAGGTGAAAGAGCACGCATATATCCAAGCACAGGAAGCTTGAGCGCTTCTTGTGGGTAGACGCTTGTACTATCACGGGCGACAAGTTGATCTTGGGCTCCCAATGCATAGACAATTTCTGTAAGTGCTCCGCCGATAGAAACAATTCGAGCATTTTCAGGAAAACGCGTTGCAGGTTCAGCAATTACTTGTTTAGAAAAACAAGTAAGAGAGAGCAGTAAACACGTAAGAAAAAGGTTTGATAACCTATGTAAAAGAGATATGAACATGTCTAACCTTATCTTATCTTAGTTACTGCTGTTTTCTTGGCATGATGGCAAACTATTCAATAAAGAACGCCAATCTTCACGTTCTTTTTGACCCTCCTTGCGTACGCCAAAAAATTGAATAACCATCTCATCATCTTTATCGAAAACTTCAAGTGAACTGACATAACCATCACGGGTAGGTTTGCGAACATGCCATACTCTAGCAATCCCAGACGTGAGTAAATGAAGGTCAAATCTTGGATCAAGAACATTAAGCCAAGGTCCCATTTGCTTAATGTTTTTTACAGTCCCACTAAAAATTTGAATACACCCTTTATTCCCAACAAAACACATGATTGGCAGTTCTTGTTGTGCGACTTGGTTAAGCATTATTTCAACAGCATTTACCTGTAATTCATCGGCAAATTCATTACCAACATATTTTACAGCATGATGTCGATTAATTTTAAATTCGGAAATAATTTTGTGAAGTTGGTGTACATCTGTCATTTTCCGCCAACGATCCCGAAAACTCTCAATATCCAATTCTGTTATGTCACATTGGGCTGGGAGAGAAACGGGAAGAATGTTAAGAACAGGAGACTGATCTTCAAGAAGGAGCTTTTCAACAAGTTCATTCCACTCTTCCATATTTGTCATATCTTTAGAATAGACCTTTAAAATAGCAACGCCATGTTGATCAAAGAATTGCAGACTTTTTGTAGGTTTTCCAAGAATAACGACATCATATTCAAAACCGAACTTCCATTGTTTTGTAAAAATACGCAAATCAATTTCACCAAGTGTGATAGGAATATGTTCGTTTTGAACAATTTTTTCAAAGCGTCCCGTTATTTCGTGAACAGCATATTCATTGCGAGTTAAGACCATGACGGTTCCAAGTCGAGGTGCATTTTCCAAGAGAGTAGCAACATCAGTTTGTAGCCTTTTTGCTTTTCCAATGGTACAATAAGCCGCAATAAGCTCCGCTTCAGATATACCAATCGAAACCGCAAAATCGCGGTTTCGCATTTCTTTTTTTTCTTCACGCAAACGAAGAATCATTTCAGCTGTATGTGCCATGAATTTACCTTATGTTACTTAACTCAAAAACTAACTTTCAAATTTTACAATTCCAAGGCAATAAATTAAATTCTTTTAAGAGTTCAATCTATCACAAAATAACACTCTATCGCCAACAGCTGAGCAATCAAAAAACGATAAAACAGAAAGAATTAAAACTTTTCTACCAAATCTTTGTAATTTTAAAGATGTTGAAAATAGAAACACAATAATTAATCCTTTTATCAATACGATTTTATTGACCGAATAATTAACAGAAGTGACTAAAACTTTTGTACAAACGACACCTTAAAGTTACGACCAGGCTGGCTATAATAATCTTTTGGTGTTGAACTTTTACCTGAAGGAAGTTCAGATACATTCCAATATTTTGTATTGAAAAGATTATAAACACCGGCTCTTAGAATAGGTCCCGTTTCACCGAATGGTTTCCACCACCCTGTCATATCAACGACATGATATCCTGGAATTTTTTGGTAATCAGATTCTCCGGCTACTTTGTCACGTTTAGCTGCCAAAGTAAGGATAATATCGCTTCCCCAAACCTCTTTTGCATATCCTAATCCGATAACTGCTTTCAAAGGAGGAATTGAGTTAAGATACTCCTTTTTATCAAGATCTTTTCCTTGTGAATAAGCAAGAGCAACATTGCTATGAAAACCATTTTTAAGAACTAAATGGGCTTTTGTCTCAACACCAAAAATTTGCACGTGAAAACGATTCATGTAATGCCGACGCGCAAATCTAAATTCCTCTGATGGCCCTCTATCCTCAGTATCTATGAAATTCTTATATTTATTGAAAAAGGCATTGAAGGAACCACCGAAATTTACATTTCCATACCGTAGACCAACATCATACCCATTGCTTGTTTCTGGTTGAAGATCAGGATTCCCTTTCACGTAATAAGCAGAAGGTTTGATATAAGAGACGTAAAGTTCTGAAATACGTGGTGCACGAAAAGCCTGTGCCCACTGAGCATAGAGCGTTACTTGATTACGAACATCCCACTCCACGCGTAATTTAGGAGAAAAGCGTGAACCATTTCTTTCTGGAGGGAATTTATCAGAAATCAGTGCTTTCTCATAAGAAGGTGTTTTCTGAGGAACATATTTGTACCAATCATACCGGATTCCCGGTGTTATACGAAAACGATCATCAACCAACCCAATTTCATCTTCAAAAACAAAACCTAAATTGTAACCATTTGTGTCTGGTGAATCTGATCGATTAGCAGGAACAAAAAGACATCCCCGAGCGTATTCTTTTATATGACAATTGTCTTTACCTAACAAATAGTGATGAAATTTAGATGACGAAACATTCATTACAAACTTTAACGTATGGTTTATAGTGCCAAAATCCACTTTTTTAAGGGCATCAGCATTGAAACCATAATTGATATTACGCAAGAAATTATCTCTCAAATAATCCCCTTTGGGAGCTGAAACACGAACGCCTGTCATAACGTAACGACTTGATTGCCTTTGCCAATAAAGCTGCCCATTAAACGCATCAAGAACTGCATCACCATTACCATTATAATTATAAGAAAGAGAAAAGCGCTCACGAAGTTTATTATCCTGCTCATAAACGGAACCTGGAGCGTATCTTTTAGACGAATTTAATTCATGTGTGTTACTATTATGACCAAAACGCTCTGCGGTAAAACCAAGGCGGTGATTATCACTCAAATATTGATGAATTTTAAAAAGCAAGTTATTTTTATCAAAGTGAGAAGGGTTTTTGCGCGTGCGTTCCTCATACCCTTCTACTGTTCCCATATTTTTGCGCTCATGACCTTCTACATAAGATCCTTGAAAAAGTAAAAATGTTCGGTAATTACGCACAGCAAAAGCTTGATCGGTGCGCCAGCTGTTATCAACAGAATTATAACCACCTTTTATAAGGCTTCCCCAATTCTTTTCTTCCACGATCAGGTCTTCAGGATCAAGGGTACGCAACGCAATGATTCCCCCTAAGGCGCCAGAACCATAAAGACTAGAATCTGATCCTTGAATAGTATCAAACGTAGAAAGAGCATTGAAATCAAAAGTTGTGTTTCCACCTCCACCACGGAATATATCATTAAACCATGGAAGAGAAATACCATCCATTGTCGTAAGAACACGGTTTGCATCTAAACCCCGAATAACGAAACTGTTATTTTCTGAGTTATAGGATACGGAAGGATTAAGACGACTCACATCATAAACATCAGTTATTTGTCTTTCATCAATATTCTTGTTGGTCTTACGATCAGTCAGAATGGTTATTGAATTTGAAGCATCTTCTATTTTTTTTCCTTTAATAAGGATTGGTTTGAGTTCAGTGACAGCACTTCCATCTTTATTTTGTGCAAAAACAAATGAAGGTATACAGACCGATAATGCACTTAAAATTACACAGCTTTTATAGATATTTTTTCGTCTTATTTGCATAACACATCATAACCCTTTTAAACATCCCCTCTCTGTTTTGAAATTTTTTAATACAAAAAGGCTGGACTCACTGATTAAAACTTGCCAGCCAAGTAGGAATGATTTTGACAACGGCACAAAATCATTAGAAGACCATATTAAACATGACAAAATCAGTCAAGAAAAAAGTTGCAATTTCAAAATAGCCTGTTTTAATGAGATTGAACACCAATATTAAGCTTAAAATAGTGGCAGAAGAAACGATGATTTTTGCAAATACGAAACAATTATTAACTCTTTGGATTGGTGCATTTATTGGGGCTTTCTTTTTGCATGTATTATTGGCAGCACAGTTTTATTTTCAAAGTACTGGTATAAGTAATGGTTTGCTCTCGTCGGAGATTATGCTGACTTTTATGCAAGAAACTGTATATCCGGATGTTGATACAGACTTGCCAGATATTCATAGAGAGTCGGATATTAATACAGAGCAAGAAGTATTACAGTCTGATCTCCTAGAGCAGGAGTCAGAAGGATTGGAATCCGTGGATGAAGTTCAATCGGAAGAACCTCAGCATATAGTAGAACAAGATGACTTAAAGCCTTTAGAAGAACCCCTACCTCAAAAAGTGGAGCATAAAGCGTTTATCAAAAAAACAATACCGATGCCAAAGGCTGTAGTAAAGCGCTCCAATGCAAAGGCGGTACGTTCTTCTTCCATCAACAAGGGCGGCGGTACAGCAGGGCTTGAAGATATGTTGTTAATGGAGTGGTTAGCAAAGGTACAGTCACAATTAGAAAGGCAAAAAAATTATATTGTGGGACAGCGCACCAATCGTACAAAAGGAACGGTGAAGTTAGAATTTATGGTGCATGAGCAGGGGAGTATTTTTTCTAGTCGTGTAGTAGTCTCTGCTGGTGACCCGGAACTTGATCGATTAGCGATGGCAGCCCTTCGACGCGTTGGTTCTTTTCCACCACCACCACCATCAAAAGTGAATAAAACAATTAGAGTATCCCTAATATTTAGCTGATTTTTTATGCGGGGCGCTTTCTTATAATATATTGATTTATAATGATTGTTTATAATTTTAATGAAAGTTCAAATATAATTTATTCGAATTTTTTTGATGTTGAATCAATCAAAACCATCCGCTTACTTATGATACAAGTTGAGGAGGAGCATGGATAAAAAACTTCTAAAAAGCAGTGAATATACTTCTTATGAGTGCTCTAAATGAAAGGGCTTTTGCAACATTGGGAGTTAAGGGATGATAGAGCTATAGCTTTTATTAATTAAAGGTCTAATCGATTTTTATACCATTCGTGAGAGGATTTTCGTAAGTACTTTTCAGATACACCGTTGTGAAATGGACTTAGAAACATTAAAATAAAACAATAATATAAATAAGAAAAACATACTATTTGGGGATACTCTGTTTTGTGTGAAGGATGTGAGCTTATATGTAAAGCTTATATGTAAAAATGAGAAAAACAAAAAGCAAAGTTTCATCTTCATTATTAAAAGATATTGACATATTTAAAAGTCGTAAAACCGAATGAAAAGGGAAGATGCAGAAGAAAATTGTTTGTCTTTAAAGGCTTTCTAACTCAATGTGTCTGTCTTTCTGTTATCAGAAATAATCCAAACGATATATATATATAATAACGTGCTCTTATTTGGTATAGAAATGTTATAAGCAGAAAAAATAGTTTTAAAAAATGCTGTTTCACAAGATTTGAATATTGTCTAATAAGCAGTAGTAAAAGGATGAGCTATTTGTTTCACTCTTTTCTTATATTTGTAATCTCTATGATATTGTCGTTTATGTTGAGAAGAAATGAACTATTTGTACGACATGTTTATTTATAATGATAATTCATCATTTTGTATTTGGAATAAAAGACCAAAATAGCGGAGGGTTTTCTCATTTCGAATTTATTAATACTGAATTAATTAAAATTACTTTTTATATATCCTAAGAAGGTTGGTATGTGGGTACTATTTAAAAAGGAATAAAAACACTTCTTGTGAACGCATTTCAAATGCTATTTGGGAAGTTAAGGCATATTATTTCCGTCGACCAGAAAGCAAGTCGGTTGTTATATCTATTTTCCCAGTGAGTCTTGCTTTGTAGACACCATAATTTTCCATGACACGCATCACGTAATTACGTGTTTCTGTATAAGGAATACGTTCAATCCAATCAATGACGTTATCGAGAGATTGACCTCGAGGATCGCCATAACGTTTTATCCATTCATTGACTCGACGGGGACCCGCATTATAGCCAATAAGAGTTAGTATATAGGATCCATTAAAACGTTCTAATTGTTCATTGAGAAAATGAGCACCTAATGTTGCATTATAATGAGCATCACTGCTAAATTTTTTAGGAGACCATGCGATTGAGTATTTTTTTGCCAGTGCTTTTGCTGTTGTAGGAAGCAATTGGAGTATACCTTGTGCACCTGCTTTTGATATGGCTGTTGGATTAAATTCGCTTTCTTGGCGTGCAATGGCATAGATAAGCGATTTTTCTTCTACAGAAATATTAGCAGAAGCTGGTATAGCTCCCAGAGGATGAGAGAGTGCACCGACATTTTTCCCCTGAAAAACAGCCATTTTTCCAATTTTGAGGCTGGTATAATAGTCTCCATTTTTTTCTGCCATAACAGCCAGAAGAGCTAATTCACCGGGGCTTTCTATTTTTTTTCCGAGCTCTCTATAAAAAATTTTAGCAAAATCAGCATAGCCGGCTGCTTCAAGACGTTGAATTGCTTTGATCGCTTTTCGTGCACTAAAATGTTGTCGCTCAGCGGTTGTTGGTTTGGGAAAGAAAACTTTAAGCTTTTTTTGGTTGAGTCGTGCAGCGGCTAATTGACCATAGTAAGTTGCACCAAAATGAGCTGCGCGATGAAAGTATTGCTGGGCATTTTGATGTTCTTCTAGCGTTTCTGCTGTTCGTCCCATCCAGTAATATCCACGTGATGCATAAAAAGGTAAAGAAGAGAGTTGAGGAATACGTGAAAAATGCTGCATTGCCAATTTAGGGTTATGAAGAAACCGTAGTGCATACCACCCTGCATGAAACTCAGCATCGACGGCTAATGCAGATGTTATACCAGTGTGCATTGCAACAAGTTGATAAGCAATTTTTGGTTTGTTTAAATCGAGCATTTCACGAGAAAGGGCGCGTTGTTCTTTCCACAATGAATGAGGGTTCATAAGGCGGAATGCATCTTTTGATGTTTTCATCATGAGTGCTGCTGCTGCATCATATTGCTCTGTTCGTCGAAGATGGCGTATTCGAGCAAACTGAAAAAGAGGATCTTTTTGCCATGATCTCTCTACAGCTTTTAATTTTTGTGTAGCTCTAGGATCATTTTTTTCAACGGCCACAAAAGCATTAAAAAGAGATTGAGCATGGGCTAATTTTGCAACGCGTGCTGCTGAATCAAAACGATGTGCATAGAGCATAAACTGCATGCGTCTCAAATGATCAATAGGTTTTAATGCAGCGTTTGCATTTTTAAGAACAAATACTTCTTCTTTTGCATTAAGCTGTGTTTTATGCCACCATGGCGCAATAACGTGTTGAGCACGAGTGGTTTGTCCCGTTGCGATAAGTGCTTTAGCGAAGAGAGCCATCCCTTGTGCTGTTTGGGGCGGGTGATGAGAAAATTTTTGGATGATTGCGCGTGTGACGTTGGTTTCGTTAAGAAAAGCACGTTCAGCATTGCGTTGCATCGTTTCTATACCGGGCCATCCTTTTAGCATGTTGATTGCATTAAATATTTCAGAACTGGGTATATTAGCTTGGTTTGACACCCCCAGCGCCCATGTCAAAATATGACGATCAAGGCTATGTTTTTCCATTGAATTACGAAGATTTATTGTTTTTGCAATATTGTTGTTTGCTAGTGCATCTAGCCCAGTTTTCAGTTGCTGAAGTGTAGCAGTATTGTGTGATGTAGTGTGTATCTGTTGAAGAGATTCTTGAGCTTCTTTTGCGGTAAAGGGAGTAGGGCGAACCAAAGGGATTGGTACTTTCCCTTGCAAAAGGGGTGTTTGCGCGTATGCACTTGAAAATAAAATTCTTATTGCCAGTATAAGTGTAGTAAAGGTTGATACGAAAAGAGAGGTGGATAATACACGCATAGAGAAAAGACCTTGAGACCTTGCTTTTTGTAAAAACTTAAGGATTTATAGAACACAAGCATGAAAAACGCGTTAATATAGACGGCTTATTTTAAAGAAATGTTCAACATTTAAGGAGGGACATTTTCATCTTATGGGGGCTTTTTTTGAAATTCATCTTGCTTCAATGATAGAGCAAGATTATGTTCTATTTAAAATTTATAAAAGGCGATTATAAAAAAATAAAAGCAAACATTATAGGGAGTTTATCATGCTCAAGGGAGCTATAACTGCGCTTATCACACCGTTTGATAACAAGGGCGCGATTGATGAGAAGGCGTTTTGTGATTTTGTTGAATGGCAGATCACACAAGGGATTAACGGTGTAAGCCCTGTTGGGACAACAGGTGAATCAGCAACGTTAAGTCATGAAGAACATAAGCGGATTATAGAATTGTGTGTTGAGCAGGTTGCAAAGCGTGTTCCTGTTGTTGCTGGAGCGGGATCAAATAGCACAAGCGAGGCTGTAGAGCTTGCACAATACGCGCAAAAAGCTGGTGCAGATGCAGTTTTGGTTGTCACTCCCTATTATAATAGACCAAATCAATCTGGTTTATACAAGCATTTTTCTTCCATTGCCAAAGCTGTTTCTATTCCGATTATAATTTATAATATTCCTGGTCGTTCTATTATCGATATGGCTGTAGAAACGATGAAAGACCTTTATCAAGATTTTAACAATATCATTGGTGTTAAGGATGCAACGAGCAGAATTGAGCGCGTTAGTGAACAAGGTGAAAAGTGTGGAAAAGATTTTGTGCAGCTTTCCGGTGATGATTGTACGGCGTTAGGTTTTAATGCACATGGAGGTATGGGGTGTATTTCAGTTTCTTCTAATGTTGCTCCAAAGCTTTGTGCTGAACTTCAAGCTGCTTGTTTTCGTGGTGATTATAAAACAGCACGAGAATTAAATGATCGCTTGATGCCTCTTAATCGTGCTGTGTTTATTGAACCTAGTCCAGCAGGTATTAAATATGCTGCTGCAAAATTAGGATTTTGTGGTGATACTGTGCGTTCTCCTATTGTTCCATTAACAGAAAGAACAAAGAAGATTATTGATGCAGCCCTCAGTCATGCTGGTCTTTTAAAAGCATAAAATGATATTGACAAAGCCATGAATAAAAAAAAGAACGCGCCCGTACGGAAAATAATTGCTGACAATCGTAAAGCACGTTTTAATTTTGAAATCCTTAATAATCTCGAGGCTGGTCTTGTCCTTCAGGGAGCGGAAGTGAAGTCCTTACGTTCTAATCATGCCAATATTGCTGAAAGCTATGCGAGTTTTGAGAATGGGGAATTATGGTTAGTAAACAGCTATATTCCTGAATATACGCAGGCTAATCGTTTTAATCATGAACCACGACGTTTGCGCAAATTATTACTTTCAAAACGTGAGATGGCACGTTTTTTTAATGCAACGTCTCGTGAAGGAATGACACTTGTTCCTCTCAAACTTTATTTTAATGAACGAGGGCGCGTTAAGTTGGAGATCGCTCTAGCGCGTGGGAAAAAGCTTCATGATAAGCGCGAAACGGAAAAAAAACGCGATTGGGGACGTGAAAAAGCAAGACTTTTAAAAAGATATGGCTAATGGATGCGATCTAGATATTCTTTATTCATAGCGCTGTTTAAAACAGTTTTAGCATTGATCTAAGTATGTTTTTGCTGCTTGAAAGATTTGGTGAAACATGGCGTCTGTCAAGCGCCCAGTATTTGTATTATAACGAGAACAGTGATAGCTCGAAAAGATGCGTAATCTGCCGATGTTATTGATTTCACCGTGTCCAAAAGGGTGAGATAAAACTTTTGCATTAAGGGCACGTATCGTTGAATGGTGCGCAATGGTGCCTAAGGTAATAACGGCTTTAAGTTTGGGAAGATTTGTTAAAAGAGGTGAAAAGAAATAGCGGCACGTGTTAATTTCTGCACCGGTGGGTTTATTTTCTGGTGGAACGCAACGAACAGAGTTAACAATTGCTGCATCAATAAGTTCAAGAGTATCGTCTGCTCTTTCTTCAAAGGTTCCTTGGGCAAAACCAAACTTTTTTAAAGTTGAATAAAGTAAGTGCCCAGCATAATCACCAGTAAATGGACGTCCAGTTCGATTTGCTCCGCGTAATCCAGGAGCAAGCCCAACAATAAGAAGGCGTGTTGTATCTGGCCCTTTATAAGGAAAGAATGGGCGCACCGGTGCGTTATACCAACTTGGTTCTTTTACACGCCAGCCAGCGATAAATTGATGAAGCCTAGGACATAAATTGCAATTTTGGGGTGGTTCTGGGTAAAGTGATGTTAATTGGCTATTCATGGTGTTAGGCATCAATCGTTTTTCTATTTTTTTGAGTCTTTATATAGCGTATATGACGGGTTATGTTTTGATAAACAATCTATAATGAATATAAATAAACTTTTTTAGAAGAAAGTTTAATATAAACTTATTGCTCATTATTGTGTAAAGAGAGATCATCTTTCAGTAATTTATTCGATGAATAAGAGTGCGATACACATGATGTTCAAAGAAAAAAGTTTTCTCTTTAGATAAAGATATTATCATAAAAAGTATGTATAAGGCTGCTGTTATTGCAAAGGGTTTAAACAGCAGGTATTCCTTTTAAAAGGATAAGGACTCCAGACAAGTATTTTGTCAAGAAAGACCTCCCTTTGTTTGAAGTCAATCTATTGGAATGCTTTTAAAAGAAATTTTGATAACAAGCATGAATAGGTTATACATTTTTATAAATTTTCCAAGAATTTTTTTAAATAAGTTCTTTAATCAAAAAATATAAAAGTTTGTGTTGTTTTTCTTGTATTTTATTTTGATTATTGTATATACTCCTCTATCCGCTATTAAATTTTTTTATTTGAGAAAGAGGCATAAATGGCCCGCGTAACGGTAGAAGATTGTATTGATAAAGTTGACAACCGCTTTGAATTGGTACTTTTAGCAGGTCATCGGGCGCGTCAGATTTCACAAGGAGCGCAGATTACGGTTGATCGTGATAATGATAAAAATCCAGTTGTTGCTTTGCGTGAAATAGCAGAAGAAACATTGTCGCCTGCTGATTTAAAGGAAGACCTTATTCATTCGTTGCAAAAGCATGTGGAAGTAGATGAGCCAGAAATGGCAAGTGAATTTATTACCCATTCAGGTGAAGCTGAAAGTGTTTTTAATACGTCGTCGCAAGAAGAAGGTACTTCATTTGATCATATGTCAGAAGAAGAGCTTTTAGCGGGTATTGAAGGTTTGGTTGTTCCAGAAAAAAGTGACGATTATTAATTGCAGCAATTTATGTTACAGGAGTAAAGATACCTTGTCATGTAAGGAGCAATTATTTTTCTTGTCTTTTATTGATAGGACATGTTCAATAAAGATTAGAGGTGTGAAAAGATAAAGGATATGCTCGTATGATGCGTCAGTGTGAGCTTGTTAGACGTGTTCAACGTTACAAGTCTGACGTAGATGAGGCTCTTTTAAACAGGGCCTATGATTATGCAATGAAAAAGCATGCACATCAAAAGCGTGCGTCAGGTGATCTTTATTTTTCTCATCCTTTAGAAGTTGCTGCTATTTTGACAGATATGCGGTTGGACGAGGCAACGATTGCTGTTGCTCTTTTGCATGATACAATTGAAGATACAAGCGCTACACGAGCAGAAATTGATCAGCTTTTTGGTTCTGAAATTGGGAAGTTGGTTGAAGGGCTTACAAAGCTTAATAAGCTTGATCTTGTATCAAAGAAAGCCGTACAAGCAGAAAATCTTCGTAAACTTCTTATTGCTATTTCTGATGATGTTCGTGTTCTTTTAGTCAAACTTGCTGATCGTCTTCATAATATGCGTACCCTTGGTGTTATGCGTGATGATAAACGTCGGCGAATTGCTGAGGAGACGATGGATATCTATGCGCCACTTGCAGGTCGTATGGGTATGCAGGATATGCGTGAGGAATTAGAGGATCTCTCTTTCTTTTATTTAAATCCAGAAGGTTATCGTACGATTACCAATCGACTTTCTGAATTATTGAAACACAACCGTGATTTGCTTTCCACAATTGAAAATGAATTGACAAAACTTTTTTTCGAGCATGGCATTAAAGCAGATGTTAAAAGCCGTCAGAAAAAATCTTATTCAGTTTTTCGCAAAATGGAAAGTAAAGCATTATCTTTTGAACAATTATCGGATATTTTTGGATTTCGTGTGATTGTTGAGTCCGTGAATGATTGTTATCGTGCTCTTGGTGTCATTCATACGACATGGCCAATGGTTCCTGGTCGTTTTAAAGATTATATCTCTATACCAAAGCAAAATGATTATCGTTCTATTCATACAACAATTGTTGGTCCTTCAAGACAACGTGTTGAGTTGCAAATTAGAACGGCTGCTATGGATGAAGTTGCTGAATATGGGGTTGCTGCTCATTCCATATATAAAGAGCACGGTTCCAATTATTCGACTGTGAAGTTATCAAGTGAAACGAATGCCTATGCATGGTTGCGTCAAACGATACAATCTTTGTCTGATGGAGATAATCCAGAAGAGTTTTTAGAACATACAAAACTTGAGCTTTTTCAAGACCAAGTTTTTTGTTTTACGCCGAAAGGTCGATTAATTGCTTTTCCTAAAGGAGCTACGCCTATTGATTTTGCTTATGCCGTCCATACAGACATCGGTGATTCTTGTGTTGGTGTAAAAATCAATGGTCGTATTATGCCTTTAATGACCAAATTAAAAAATGGTGATGAGGTTGATATTATTCGCTCACACGCTCAAATTCCGCCAGCAGCATGGGAATTTCTTGTTGTCACGGGTAAAGCACGTTCAGCTATTCGACGAGCAAGTCGTGCAGCGGTACGTAAACAATATTCGGGTTTAGGATATCGTATTCTCGAGCGTTCATTTGAATATATGGGAAAGCAATTTTCAAAAGACCTTTTGAAGAAAGTTTTGCCACGTTTAGCACGTAAAGATGTAGAGGATGTATTGGCTGCTGTTGGGCGTGGAGAGCTGTTTTCCGCTGATGTGATTAAAGCGGTTTATCCTGATTATCAAGATCACCGTGTGGTACAAAAGTCATCTTTTAAGCCTGGGGAAGAAGGTTGGTTTAATATTGAAAATGCTCAAGGTATGATTTTTAAAGTTCCAGAAAATGAAAAGAATGCAATGGTCGAGAATCATCAATCTAAAGCCTTGCCTATTAGAGGAACCCGTGGAGATATACCCGTACGTTTTTCACCGGAAGGAGCAGTACCTGGAGATCGGATTGTTGGTATTATGCAGCCAGGAGCTGGGATTGTTATTTATCCAATACAGTCTTCAGCTTTGATGGCATATGATGATCAGCCAGAACGATGGATTGATGTCCGCTGGGATATTGATGCCCAAATGAATGAACGTTTTCCTGCACGGATGAATATTTTAGTTGTAAATAGTCCTGGTTCTCTGGCTGAAATTACACAAATAATTTCTGCTAACGATGCCAATATCCAAAATTTATCTTTTATCCGTACAGCACCAGATTTTACAGAAATTATGATTGATTTGGAAGTGTGGGATTTAAAACATTTGAATCGTATTTTTTCTCAGTTAAAAAAGGCAGGTTCAGTAAGTACAGTACGGCGGGTTCATGGATAAAAAGAAAGATTTTGCAATGAAGACACAAGATGTCATTGATATTTTTAAACAAGCAGATGCTATTCTAGAAGGGCATTTTATTTTAACATCGGGGCGCCATAGTGCGACTTATATGCAAAAAGCGAAAGTATTCATGCATGCTGACTTGACGGAAAAGTTATGTCGTGGATTGGCTGAAAAAATCAAAAAATCTATCGAGGGAAAAATTGACTATGTTGTTGGTCCCGCAATTGGCGGTCTTATTCCTTCCTATGAAACTTCACGTCACCTTGGTGTTCCTTCTCTTTGGGTAGAGCGTGTAAATGGCATCTTTGAATTGCGTCGTTTTGAAATCAAGAAGAGTGCACGGGTTGTTATTGTTGAAGATATTGTAACAACGGGTCTTTCCATTCGTGAGACTGTTGAAGCGCTTGTTGCAGCAGGAGCAGAGGTATTGGCTAGTGCATGTATCCTTGATCGTTCTGGTGGTAAGGTCAATGTTGGAGTTCCATTGATTGCGCTTGCTGAATACGAGATAACCTCTTATGCTAGTGATGCACTTCCTGCAGAGCTTTCTGTTCTTCCCGCGATTAAACCAGGCAGTCGAAATATTTAATTGTCGTTATATTTTTTTTGTGCAAAAGCTTAAAAAGATTAATTTGGATGATATAGATTATTTCATCATCAAAAGATGTATATTGAGAGTCATATGCTTTTTCGTCGTCGAGAACCAATAGATTTTGTAACGCGTATTCGACTTTGGTTATGGCCACGTCGTTCATTTTCTCGCTCATTTTGCTACATACATAAACGTATTTTGCGTATATCAGCAACACCGCATGAAGTAGCATTAGGGGTTGCTGTTGGCGTTTTTTTAGCTTGTTCCCCTTTCTTTGGGCTGCATATTATTTTGGCAATATTTTTTTCTTGGCTTTTGCGTGCAAACTTTGCTGCCGCAATCATTGGGACAATTTTTTCTAATCCACTCACATTTTTATTGATTGTCATGGCTGATTATAAAGTAGGGTATTTTTGTTTATCACTTTTTAGCGATGTCAAAGAGATTTCTCTTTCGCAAATTCGTGCTCTATTTAATGGTTTGACATTGTCAAATCTCTCTCTCCTCTTTAAAGGCGCATGGGACACAATTATGAGTCCTATGATTTTAGGGGGAACTCTTTTAGGTATTGTTTTTGGTGGTTTATCTTATATAGGTGTTTACAGAGCAACGGTTCGTTTTAAACAAAAGCGATATCAAAAGATTATAAAAAAAAGGCGTTTAAAGAAGCGCTCATCGCCTGTATTAAAACAGAAATAAATTTAAGAAAGATCGGGTAATATCTTATGATTATTGGTCTTGGAAATGATCTGGTTGATATACGACGTATTGAGAAAATGTTGGTTCGTTATGGTGAGCGTTTTATTGAACGTATTTTTACGGATATTGAAAGAAATAGATCTGAAAATCTCAAAAAAAGCTCCTCTTCTTATGCAAAAAGATTTGCTGCTAAAGAAGCATGTGCTAAAGCCTTAGGAACGGGAATCGCTTGTGGTATCAATTGGAAAGACATGGGGGTAGTTAATTTGCCGTCTGGTAAACCAATATTGCAATTAACAAATCGTGCGCAAATACAACTTCAAAAGTTATTACCTCCTCATCATGATGCAGTTATTCATCTTAGTATAACAGATGATTTTCCTTGGGCACAGGCATTTATTATTATCGAAGCACTTCCACGTGGATAGATGGCATGAGAGATTGTGCTTTTGTTATTTGAATATTATGATGAAAAAAATTATATCTGTGATGAGAAGGCAGTTGGTGATGATCCAAAAAGATAAAGTGCATAAAAAAGAAAAAAAAGGTGGGCTTCGTGAATTTATTTCTGTTTTAATACAGGCTTTGCTTTTAGCAGCGTTTATTCGGACACTTTTTTTCCAGCCGTTTAGTATTCCTTCCGGTTCAATGCGTCCTACTTTGTTGGTGGGAGATTATCTGTTTGTTTCTAAGTATGCATATGGGTATTCTCGTTTTTCCATCCCCTTTTCTCCTCCTCTTTTTTCTGGACGGATTTGGGCATCTCAACCTCAACGTGGAGATGTGGTCGTTTTTCGCTTACCAAGTAATCCGAAGATTGATTATATAAAACGCGTTGTTGGGCTACCAGGTGATCGTATACAAGTCCGTCAAAGTGTCCTTTATATTAATGATGAGGCTGTTTCACGTCACTTTATGGGGGAGATTGATAATTCTGATATAACAGAGGTTAACTATCCTGTTGAGGTTTATCGCGAGACAATGCCTAACGGTGTCAGTTATGATACACTTGATTTAGCTTTCATCCCGAAAGTTGATGATACAGAAGTCTTTGAAGTTCCTCAAGGACATTACTTTATGATGGGAGATAACCGCGACAATTCAGATGATAGTCGTTTAGATGTAGGCTATGTTCCAGAAGAAAATCTTATTGGTCGCGCGAGCGTGATTTTCTTTTCTATCAGTAATGGTTCAAGTGCTTGGCAGATTTGGCGCTGGCCATTTGATGTGCGTTGGAAACGTTTGTTTTCTTTCATAAATACGGTTCATGATTTGCCGCTTATCAAGCAAGGAAACAACGATGAAACGTCTCATGATTGATCAGCTTTTCAAGCTGACGGGGCATCGTTTTAAAGATGAAGAGAGGTTAAAGAAGGCATTAACACACTCGAGTGTACAAGATTCGGAACAGGGGAATTATGAACGACTAGAGTTTCTAGGGGATCGGGTTTTAGGGCTTTTGATTGCAGAGATGCTGTATCAACTTTTTCCTCAGGCAAGTGAAGGTGAATTATCAGTCCGTTTAAATCATCTGGTCAATGCACAGACATGTGCTGATATTGCGCGTGAAATGAGACTTCCTGATATGATCCGTGTTGGTTTTGAGATGAAAAATTTTGAGGGGCGTCGACTTATCAACATGCATGCAGATGTCGTGGAAGCTTTGATTGCCGTAATATATCTCGATGGAGGATTGGAAAGCGTTCGCCCTTTTATTCAAAAATATTGGCAAAGTCGGGCAAAGAAAATGGATGCTGGTCGACGTGATGCCAAGACAGAATTACAGGAATGGGCGCATATCCAAGGCAATGCACAACCACATTATCAGGTTATAAAACGTTCAGGTCCAGATCACGATCCTGTTTTTATGGTAGAGGTCAGTATTTCTGGGTTTGCTTCAGAGATTGGGCAGGGAAGCTCCAAAAGATATGCTGAAAGAATGGCAGCTGAAAAAATTTTGCGACGAGAGGGTGTATGGAAAACAGTAGGAAAAAATGATCATGAGTGACGTTATGAAAAAGCGTTCTGGGTTTGTTGTGCTTATTGGGATGCCTAATGCCGGTAAATCGACATTGGTTAATCAATTGGTTGGAACAAAGGTTTCAATTGTAACACATAAGGTACAAACAACACGAACTTTAATCCGCGGTATTGTCATTCATGATGATGTGCAAATTGTGTTGGTTGATACACCGGGTGTTTTTCGTCCCCATAAGCGCTTAGAACGAGCCATGGTCTCTGCTGCTTGGGGAGGGGCTAAGAGCGCTGATGTTCTACTCGTTTTAATTGACGCTCAAAGTGGTCTTTCGGATGAAGTTGATATGATGTTAGATATTGTAAACAATATGAAACAAGAAAAAGTTCTTGTTCTTAATAAGGTTGATACAGTTGTTAAATCATCTCTTCTAGCGTTAACCACTAAAATAAATGAACGTGTAAAGTTTGCGCAAACATTTATGATTTCTGCTCTAAACGGTTCTGGTTGCAAGGATTTACTTCATGCGTTGAGTAACATGATGCAGGAAGGGCCATGGTATTATCCGGAAGATCAAATTTCTGATATGCCTATGCGTCATCTTGCTGCTGAAATTACGCGTGAAAAACTTTTTCTTCGTCTTCATGATGAACTTCCTTATTCCTCAACGGTTGAAACAGAAAACTGGGAAGAGCGTTCAGATGGTTCCGTTAAAATTAATCAAGTTATTTATGTCGAGCGTGAGAGTCAGAAAAAAATTGTCTTAGGAGCAAAAGGCGATACAATTAAAGCGATTGGTCAAGCAGCACGTAAAGAACTCATGGAAATTATGGATCAAAAGGTGCATCTTTTTCTCTTTGTGAAAGTGCGAGATAATTGGGATACCGATCCAGAACGTTATCGTGAAATGGGATTGGATTTTTTAAAATAAGATTTTTAAAAATAATTAAAGTAAAATGAAGTGGAAAGAACAAGCCGTTATACTTGGTACACGCCAATATGGTGAAACAAGTGTTATTCTTGAGATTATGACACGTGAACATGGTCGTTATATGGGAGTGGTAAAAGGGGGGCGCTCGCGTCGCATGGCAGCTCTTCTTCAACCTGGAAATTTTGTGGAGGCTGAATGGTGGGCTCGTTTAGACGAACATTTGGGACTTTTTCGGCTTGAAGCTCTTGATTTACATGCGGCACGATTAATCTGTCTACCAGAAGCACTTTATGCTTTGCAATTGATAGCTTTTCATTTGCGGCTTCTTCCCGAACGTGATCCGCACCCCATTTTATATGATATTTTACACCTTTTTATGCAGAATTTTGATGAACCATTTGTCAATGCAGAATTGCTTGTACGTTTTGAAATGCGGCTTCTTGAAGAACTTGGTTTTGGTCTTGATTTATCTTGTTGTGCTGCAACAGGTCGTCAGGAAAGGCTTCATTACGTATCACCAAAATCTGGACGGGCTGTCTGTGAAGAAGCAGGGGAACCTTGGAAAAAAAAGCTTCTCATTCTACCACAGTTTCTTGTACACAGAACGACTCGTCCTGCTGATTTTAGTGACATAATAAATGGTTTTATACTGACGGGTTTTTTTCTTATGCGTCATGTCTGGGAGCCACGAGATATAAAGCAGCCGTCAGTGCGCATGAATTTGATACAATTGTTTGAGCGTCAATTTGGTGTACAGGCATTAATTGGTTGATCTGATGATAATTGAATGGGAAAATGAGAATTTTAAAGACAATTGCTGAAGTCCGCCAATATACTTCAGAGGAACGACGTTTAGGTTTTTCGATTGGTTTTGTTCCAACAATGGGGGCATTGCATGATGGCCATCTTGCATTAGTACAGTATGCAAGAGCAATGTGTGATCGCGTAGTGGTTTCTATTTTTGTCAATCCAAAGCAATTTGGACCTCATGAAGATTTTTCTCAATATCCAAGAGATTTGAAGGGCGATTGTGCTTTGTTAAAAGAAGCAGGTGTTGAATGTGTTTTTGCTCCTTCTGTAGATGAAATGTGGCCACTGGGGAATGATACAATTGTACAAGTGAAAAAATTATCACGTATTTTGATGGGAAAATTACGTCCAGGGCATTTTTGTGGTGTAACAAGCGTTGTTGCTAAACTTTTTAACATTGTCCAACCAGATAAGGCTTTTTTTGGGGAAAAGGATTTTCAACAAATTTTAATTATTCGGCGTATGGTTGAAGATTTGGCTTTTCCTATTGAAATCGTTGGAGTTCCTATTCTACGGGAGTCAGATGGTGTAGCGTGTTCTTCACGCAATCAGCTTTTAACATTAGAAGATCGTAAAGCTGCCAAAATTATTCCTGAAAGTGGAAAAGCTGCTGAAAAGCTTTATCATGAAGGTGAACGGTCGGTTGATAAATTATGCAAAACTGTTCGTGATATTTTACAACAAGAAACGCGTGCAATCATTGAAGCGATAGATTTACGGGATATGGAAACTTTATGCGTGGTTAAAGGAACATTGAATAAACCAGCAGTTTTACTTCTTACTGTCCGCTTTGGTGAGATAAGGCTGATTGATCAATATATATTGCAAGAGAAGGGTGGAAAATGAGTGTACATAAAACCGTAAAGCGTATAACATCTTCCGAAATACGTGCACGAAAGGGACAACAGCCAATTGTTTCTTTAACAGCTTATCAAGCTTATACTGCGCGGATTGCTGATCCATATTGCGATATCCTTTTGGTTGGTGATAGCGTTGGGATGGTTGTGTATGGGTTTGAGACAACGCTTCCTGTTAATTTAGATATGATGATTTCACACGGGAAAGCCGTGGTGCGTGGATCTCAAAAAGCTCTTGTTGTTATTGATATGCCTTTTGGTTCTTATGAGGAAAGTCCAGAGCAAGCTTTTTTAAATGCATCGCGCATTCTTGCACAAACGGGGTGTGGTGCAGTTAAGCTTGAAGGGGGCGTTTATATAGCCGAAACAGTAGATTTTTTGTGTAAACGTGGCATTCCAGTGATGGGGCATATCGGTCTTACACCCCAAGCAATGAATCGTTTTGGTGGTTTTAAAACACAAGGACGCAAGGAGAATGATTGGCAAAGAATTGAAGCAGATGGAGCAGCGATTGAAGAGGCAGGTGCTTTTGCTGTTGTTTTAGAAGCAATGGTTGAACCTTTAGCGGTGAAACTGACAGATAAGCTTTCTATCCCTACGATCGGTATAGGGGCGTCCAATCAATGTGATGGGCAAGTATTGGTTATGGAAGATATGTTGGGCTATGGTTCTCATGTGCCAAAATTTGTACGCCGTTATGGAGACCTTGAACAAGCCATGGAAACTGCAATAAAGAATTATGCAGAGGATGTCACATCTCGTGCTTTCCCAGCGGATAATGAAGTTTATAAACTAAAATAAACTTCAGTTTAAGATGAAAGGTTTGACAAGAGAACATTTGTTATTTTGATAATGAATGTGCATTTTTAATATATTTTGTATGCAATTTGAACTGTGATTTTTTCCATTTCTTTAATGAAGTCACGCCTCTCATGCAAAATAGAACGCCATTGGGTCGCTAATTCACATGCTTTTTTAAAGAAAGCTTTCTTAAGGTACCCAACCTATTTCGCGACGGCGTTCGTGAATAGTATAGTGGTAAGTCCCTTATGAAGTGTATAAAATTTATAGAGTACTCCCGTCTTTACGCTTCATAAGAGAGCAAGCCGGCATCATCACACACTTTGCCAATTTTCAATGCTGCGACAGCGCTTAGCACTTGAGATGGTTCATAAGAAGCATTTTAACTCTTTCTTTAAAAAATTTTACCCACACGCCAGACCCGCTTGTGGTGTGCAAGAGAATGATTTTGATTGATTCAATATAAACAGATTTGAAATGAGTGAAGCTTACGATATTAGGAGCTCTCATTCAAAATGAAAAAACAATGAATTATTATTATAAGTCAGTGTGATGATTCTGTAATGACAAGGAATCAACAATGCGAAGGGGCTATAATCTTTGGACATCCAAGTCATTAAAGCGCGTTAAAAATGCGTTTTCAATGTGTTGGGTAGAATAGGGGGATAAATTCAGATCATCGGGTAAAATATTATTGGGAGAGCCAAAATAGTGAAGGGCTTCTTCTGTATTAAATCCAGCAAGCGTAATCGCTTCATAATAGGCAGCGATACGGTCGGCTTGTTTAATTTTTTTTAAAAGTTTTTGAGAAAGATCAACGGGAAGAGAAAAGCGCATGTGGATAGCATCTTGGATGCGCTTTTCAACGCGTTCATATTGTTTTCCTATAACAGCTTTAAAAGGGGAAATCATATCGCCGATGACATATTCTGGAGCATCATGAAGAAGGGCATAAAGACATTCGTTGCTTCCCGATTGTGGAAAAAGTTTTTGAAATATTTGTTCAACCAAAAGTGAATGTTGTGCAACAGAATAGGCATGCTCTCCTCGTGTTTGACCGTTCCAACGTGCTACGCGAGCAAGTCCATGGGCAATATCTTCAATTTCAACATCAAAAGGAGAAGGGTTGAGAAGATCAAGTCGCCTTCCAGAGAGCATTCTTTGCCAAGCGCGGGCTTCTCCATTTTTTAATAATTCAGCTTTAGCCATGAGTGTTTTCTATAGTATTTTCAGGAAAGGTAAAATTCATATTTTCAGCAATGCTTATAGTGACAGGAATGTTTTTTACAGTAAAGGGGATGTTATGATCCATAGCATCTTTGACGTGGTCAATACGCATTAAAGCAAGAGCCTCATTTTCTACACATGTTCCCAAGTAGCCAAGCACTTTTGTTCCTGCTTCAATGCTAGATTGAGGGGTTAATTTACACTGGCCTTTTACAATAAAAATACGGCGACGTGCTGCACGGCGGTGGTGCATTCGTGAAACAATTTCTTGTCCAATATAACATCCTTTATTGAATGCAAGTCCATTGATTTGATCGTAATTAATATCATGAGGAAAGACTTTGCCAATTTCATAGTCTTGATCACTTTCCGCAATTGCATAACGGATACGCAATTGATTCCATGTGTCATGATATTCTGAAGTTAAAAAAGGTTTTTTGCCATAGATTCGTATTATTTTTTCTTTTTGTGGGAAGCGTTTATCAACAAAACTTGAATCAAAATTTAAAGCATCTGATTCATTATTCAAAGAAACTGTAACAAGCTCTTGGAATGGTTGTGTAATTTCTACTTTTTTGCGCAGCTTATAGAGCAACAGACGCTTATGGAGCGTATCAGCTAAAGGCATCCTGATATCAATCAGGTAACCATCTTCTTTTTTTCCGATAAGAAAATCAGCAAGAACCTTTCCTTGTGGGGATAAAAGGGCTCCAGGGAAAAGTTCCTGTGGACTGATTTTTTTTACATCTGTCGTGATCAGGGATTGTAGAAAATCTGTTGCTTCTTCGCCTGTAATTTGAATAAGTCCGCGGTTTTTTAAGCAAATGGCATTTTGTTTTTCAATCATGGTTCTTGCCTTTCTGCTCAAAGTTACATAATCGATAAGTGAGCAATATGTAAGGAGCGTGGTTATGTTTAAAACATTTGATACAATTTTTAAAGGTGCAACACTTGTGAATCATGATGGAAGAAGCAAGCGTGATATTGGTATTACAAATGGTCGTATTGCTGAAATAGGCGACCTTACATGTGCATCGGCTAGTGAGGTCATTGATTGTACGGGGCTTCATATTTTACCAGGAATTATTGATAGCCAAGTGCATTTTCGTGAGCCAGGAAATGAATATAAGGAGGATTTGGAAAGTGGCTCGTATTCTGCTGTGTTAGGGGGTGTTACGGCAGTTTTTGAAATGCCTAATACCAATCCATTGACAACATCAGAAGAAACATTAAGCGATAAGGTTCAACGCGCATTTCATCGAATGCATTGTGATTTTGCATTTTGGGTTGGAGGAACGCGTGAAAATGCTCATGAACTATCTGAATTAGAAAGACTTCCTGGTGCGGCTGGAATTAAAGTCTTTATGGGGTCCTCTACCGGTGATCTTTTGGTTGATGATGATGAAAGTGTACGCCTTATTTTGAAGAATACACGCCGTCGTGCGGCTTTTCATTCTGAAGATGAGGCGAGGCTCAAAGAGCGTAAAATATTGCGTATTGAAGGGGATGCATCGTCACATCCGATTTGGCGTGATGAAGTTGCGGCATTAAAATGTACGCAGCGTTTGGTAAAAATTGCTCATGAGACGAAGGCTCGGATTCATGTGTTACATCTTTCGACAGAAGAAGAAATTGATTTTCTAAAAAAACATAAGGATGTTGCAACAATTGAAGTGACACAACATCATTTGACGCTCACGGCTGATGATTATAAGAAGTTTGGTACATTAATTCAGATGAATCCGCCTATTCGTGAGCCGCGCCACCGTGACGCTCTTTGGTACGGTGTTCAACAAGGAATTATTGATGTCTTAGGTTCAGATCATGCGCCTCATACTCTTGAAGAAAAACTTCAACCTTATCCCTCTTCACCTTCAGGTATGACAGGCGTGCAAACAACAGCAGCAATTATGTTGACACATGTGAATGCAGGAAAAATATCTCTTGAACGTTTTGTTGATCTCACTTCACATGGCCCTAGTCGTATTTTTGGTATAAGTTGTAAAGGGCGCATTGCTGTTGGGTTTGATGCTGATTTAACCATTGTTGATCTTAAGCGAGAGGAAATTATTACGAATAGCTTAATTGGTTCTCGCGCCGGTTGGACACCTTATGATGGTCAAAAAGTTAAAGGTTGGCCTGTTGGGACTATTATCCGTGGTATGCGCGTTATGTGGGAAGGTGAAATTGTCACACCTTCACAAGGAGAGCCTGTTAAATTTATGGAAACTTTGGTGTAAACAGATTAAAATTATAAGTATGCCGTAAAATACCATCCTTTAGAGTGGTGATATAGGGTATGTCAGCCTCTTTGGTACATAAGTGTTTTTTTAATGAGTGGTGAATATTCTTAGGCTTGTTTGTAGAAACTATGCAGCAAATTACATGTGCTAGAAGCCAAGAGAAACCTTGTTCAACAAGAACCTAGATTATTTACAGAGCAAATTTAGTTAAAAATCTTTGTCCGTTAAAGTGTGGGGAGGAAGCCAAAGAACAGTTTTGTATGGGGAAAAAGGCGCATATGAATAAAAGCGTATCAAGACATTATTCTTTAAACGTCTCTCTATTTTCAGAGCTGGTTTATTGCTCCCCGCATTTGTGAAAGGAGTATCATTGATATCGCTAAGATTGAGAGAGCTACTTTTTGTATAGATTAATTATTTATAATGCATGAGGAGGTTTTCAGATAAAATTCTTCCTTCCTCAATGTATCTTTGGTTGGCTTCAATGGCTGCTTGTGTACAATGATGATAATTTTCTGAGAAAGCACGATACGCTTCATTAAACGCTTCATAAAAATAAGCACGTCTTTGTGGAATGGGGCGTTCTGCTTCAATCAGTGCATTCATATAGTCATACCATTGGTTTGTTGGAGGCTCGCAAAGATTTTGGAGAGAATGCAATGATCCCAAAATTTCTGCTAGTCGGAGTAATTTTTTTTCATAAGGTGGAGATTGTTGTGCAAAGGTTGGCATTGAAATGACAAGAAATATTAAAATAATGATGTTCATCAATCTATACCGCATTATTTTTATTGCTTTCTTTGAATAAAACTCTGTAAAGATAAAATAATTTTGTCATGAGAACGGTGTAAAAATAAAGTTAATTGCTACATTATTCTCAATTATTGATTATAAAATATAGGGCGTAAGAGGCAGTAAGGAACCCATTGTGGAATATTGAAAATACTGACGAAGCTTTGTGTGGTTAAAAATTTAAGATTTTCTTTCTGCAAACTATCTATTTTTCACATAGATTTATATTGTATTGCCTATAGATTTTTTTCTAAGCTCATTTTCTTTAAGGAGAGAAAGCATCTCTAATGATAGAACGCTTTTGTCCAATCAAATAAAATAGATTGTTTTTATGATAAACGATGGATACAGCCGTAAATACAATGGGAAAATGGTAAGAAGAATTTACTATAAGATACAAGTTTTTAGCTTAAACCGCGTAATACAATGATTTGAGATAAGATACATCTAAAAGGATCGGTGCATAATATCGTCCATGGAGTCAATAAATGAAAGAGTTGCGATTTTATAATACGCTAACACGTAAAAAAGAAAAATTTACACCAATAGATGCGACAAGAGTACGCCTTTATGTTTGTGGACCGACAATTTATGATTATGCGCATATAGGAAATGCACGTCCTGTTATTGTTTTTGATATTTTATTTCGCTTATTGCGTCATGTTTATGGCAATGAGCATGTTCTATATGCACGTAATATTACAGATGTCGATGATAAAATTAATGCACGAGCAGCTAGCGAATATCCAAACGTATCATTGAATGAGGCTATTCGTCACTTAACAGAACGTACATATTCTCAGTTTCAGCAAGATACCATAGCACTTGGTTGTCTGTTGCCAACCAGTCAGCCACGCGCCACTGAGCATTTAGAGGAGATGCGCTCTTTAATTGAAAGGTTGCTTGAAAAGGGGCACGCTTATGAAGCGGAAAATCATATATTATTTTCTGTAAGTAGCATAAAAAATCCTCCCCATTATGGGGCATTTGCAAATCGTTCTTTAGATGAAATGAGGGCGGGGGCGCGTATCGATGTTGCTGCTTATAAAAGGGAAGAGATGGATTTTGTTTTGTGGAAGCCTTCTGTGGAAGGAGAACCAGGTTGGAAATCACCGGGCGGAATTCCTGTTTTAGGTCGTCCAGGTTGGCATATTGAATGTTCTGCAATGTCAATGGCAAAGTTATTAGCGCCCTATGGCGGTGGTTTAACCTGTGATGATCCGACCGCCAATGTTTTTGATATCCATGGTGGTGGAATTGATTTAATTTTTCCTCATCATGAAAATGAGATTGCACAAAGTTGTTCAGCTTTTGGGACGGAGCGAATGGCTAATTTTTGGATGCATAATGGTTTTTTACAAGTTGAAGGCAAAAAGATGTCGAAAAGCTTTGGCAATTTCATAACTATTCGTTCTGTTTTAGAGAATAATTTGGGGGAGTTTAATGGTATTTTAACCGATGAAATGAAGCAAAATTGGGCTGGTTTGTCTGCGCGTTTTTCGATGTTGCAAACGCATTATCGTGAACCATTAAATTGGACAGCACAGCGTTTAATACAATCGAGCAGCGAACTGTATCGTTGGTATGAATGGCTTCGCAGCAAAAAGAGTGAGATGAAAAACAATGAAGCAATTGATGATACTTTGATAGATGCACTTAGTGATGATCTTAATACTCCAAAAGCACTGACTCTTTTGCGAAAATTTTATAAAGAAGGAAATGCTTTGGCTCTTCTGAATGGGATGAATTTATTAGGACTGTTAAGACAAGAATGGATTAAAGAAATAGATTGCCCATTATTTACGAGAAAAACTTTCCTTGATACAAAATTTATTGATCAGCGCATTGCCGAAAGACTAAGACTTATCCATAATAAAGAGTGGGAAGCTGCGGATACAATTCGTGATGAGCTTGCAGCCAAGGGGGTTCTTTTAAAAGACAGTAAGGATCCGCAGAGTGGTGAGCGCATAACTGTGTGGGAAATAAAGCGACACTAATGTCTCTATTCCAGCAGCTCCATAAAAAAGGAGAATATGATGGAATTTTTATATCATTATGGGTATGTTGCACTAAAACTAGTTGTAGGACTTATCGCTTTCCTCTTGATTTTAAGAACCACAGGTCGTGGTAGTCTTAGTCAAATGACGCCAGTTGATTTGGTAAGTAATTTTGTCATGGGAAGTATTATTGGAGGCGTTATTTATAGTCCGGATGTTAGCAGTATTCAATTGTTGATTGTCTTATTTATTTGGCAGACTTTAGTCACATCTCTTAATTTTCTGATGCGCTATTCAGTTTTTTTTCGTCGTCTTATTGCAGGACGACATATTGCATTGGTTTTAGATGGAGTATTTCAAGTGGATAAGATTAAAAAATTAGGTATCAGTGTGAATGATCTGATTACAATGTTGCGCATTAAAGGCTGTAGTTTACATGAAGCTGCTTTCGTTCGTTTAGAAACCAATGGCGATTGTTCCGTTATTAAAAAGGAAGAAGGAAAGAAGTCTATCATTTTAATACAAAATGGTGAAATTCTTGATAAGGGGCTGAAAGAGATTGGTAAAACAAAAAAATGGCTTCAGGCAGAATTGAAAAAAAAACATGTAAAAGTTGAAAATTTATTTGCAGCAGAGTGGTATGAAAATACAGATCAAAATAATAAATTGTATAGTGGATTATTTCTTGTTCCTTTTTCAAAAACAGTCTAACTTCAAAAAACGGGTAGGTATAGCTTATTGGAAGCCATAATGAAGAGATGAATCTATAAATAACCACAGAGGGTATTTTGCCTGTTTGTGCGGATGATAGAGAAGTAAGGACTTTATGAAACGCAATGAAATGACAAAAACTGTATCATCAGATACAGGGAAGACTCTGCACACACTTTACAATTTATGGCCCTATATGTGGCCGGTAGGGCGGCGTGATCTAAAAATGCGTGTGCTATGGGCAATATTTTATCTTGTTTTGGCTAAGCTCGTTCTCATATCTGTACCGTATTTATTTAAATATTCTACGAATGTGCTTGATTCAAGCTTTCAGCTACCTGAATGGTTCCCATCCAGTTGGATTATTCCCATCATGCTTGTTTTGGCATACAATGTCGCGCGTATTATGCAGGCTGGATTAAATCAATTACGCGATTCCCTGTTTGCCACTGTTGGTCAATACGCTGTTCGTCAATTAGCTTATAAAACCTTTGTACATATGCATGAGTTATCTTTGCGATTTCATTTGGAACGCCGAACAGGTGGGCTTTCTCGTGTGATTGAGCGTGGAACAAAAGGAATCGAAGCGATCGTAAGATTTTCAATTCTTAGTACAGTACCAACAGTTTTAGAATTTATATTAACGGCACTGGTATTTTATATAAGTTATGGGTGGCATTATCTTCTCATTGTTGTTGTAACGGTTGGATTATATATTTTGTTTACCATTAAGGCGAGTGATTGGCGTATTCGCATTCGACAAAAAATGAATACAGCGGATACTGAGGCGAATACTCGCGCTGTTGATTCTCTTTTGAATTTTGAAACGGTCAAATATTTTGGTAATGAAACTCTAGAAGCCGATCGATTTGATGCTTCTATGGTAGGTTATGAAAAAGCCGCAACAAAGATTTGGACATCTTTAAGCTGGCTTAATTTTGGTCAGACTCTTATCTTTGGTATTGGAATGACGATCATGATGCTGATGTCAGCTTATGAAGTTTTTTATAAGACACAAACTTTAGGAGATTTTGTTTTTATTAATGCGCTTTTAATGCAACTTTCCATTCCACTAAATTTTATTGGTTCAATGTATCGTGATATTCGACAAGGTTTAACGGATATTGAAGCAATGTTTGATCTTTTAGATGTTCAGAAAGAGATCGTTGATAAATCGGATGCTAAACCGTTAGAGATAAGCGATGGGACCATTTGTTTTCATCAGGTAAAGTTTTCCTATGATTCGAGACGTCAGATTCTCAGAGATATTGATTTTGAAGTTCCTGGAGGAAAAACAGTCGCTATTGTCGGTCCATCGGGTGCCGGTAAATCTACTATTTCTCGGTTGCTTTTTCGGTTTTATGATGTTGATGCAGGCTCTATCACAATTGATGGGCAGGATATTCGTGACGTAACACAAAAGAGTTTGCGTGAAGCGATTGGCATGGTCCCACAAGATACGGTGTTATTTAATGATACAATTGCCTATAATATTTGCTATGGGCGTCCAAGTGCTACAGATGAAGAGATGCGCAAAGCTGCTGAAATGGCACAAATATCAAAATTTATTGAAATTTTACCGGAAGGTTTTCAGTCTATGGTAGGAGAGCGAGGTCTCAAATTATCAGGTGGTGAAAAACAACGCGTGGCTATTGCACGGACACTTTTAAAAGCTCCTCCACTTCTTATTCTAGATGAAGCAACGGCGGCTCTTGATACGGCGACGGAACAGGAAATTCAACAAGCATTGGATATTGTAAGCCGTGGACGTACAACATTGATTATTGCGCACCGTCTTTCTACTGTTATCAATGCGGATGAAATTTTAGTTCTTAAAAGTGGTCGTATTATTGAAAATGGGACGCATACAGAGCTTTTACGCAAGAAAGGTCTCTATGCTTCAATGTGGAATAAGCAGCTTGAAGCATCGCAAGCAGAAGAAAAATTACGTAAAATGCGTGAAGAAGATGAGACGAGTGTTGTTAATCGTAAAAAATAAATAGAGCAAAATGTAATCTATATCTTTATATGGAGTGATTGATTAAATACATAAAAAGACACAAGAGGAACAAAAAGCTTTGTTGCTTGTTTAAGTTTACGATGAATAGGAAATTATATGAGTATTCTGCAATCTTTCCATAATAGCTTTGTAACGGTTCATAAAGAAGGTTATCCTTTTATTGTAGCGTTTTTTGTTATTTCGCTCATTCTTGGTTGGATATGGAGTCCGTTGTTTTGGTTTGGTCTCGTTCTCACGGTGTGGTGTGTATACTTTTTCCGTGATCCAGATCGTGTGATCCCTTTGAATTCAAATTGGGTTATGTCGCCTGCAGATGGGCGTATTTCATTTGTGGAATCATGTGTTCCACCTGAAGAATTAGGATTAGGGAAAGATGAAATGATCCGTATTTCCATTTTTATGGATGTTTTTTCATGCCATATTAATCGTATTCCTATCAGTGGTACAGTAGAGTCTATCGTTTATCATCCAGGTCGATTTACCAATGCTGACTTTGATAAAGCTAGTCAGTTTAATGAGCGTAATGGGGTGGTAATTGATAGCAAACATGGTAAAATTGGTGTCGTACAAATAGCGGGAATGGTTGCGCGCCGGATTGTTTGCTGGTCAAAAGAAAACGATGCCGTTATGACTGGTGAGCGATTTGGATTGATTCGTTTTGGTTCTCGCCTTGATGTTTATATACCAACTGAAATGAAATTGCGTGTTGCAGTTGGACAGACAGCAATTGCTGGAGAAACAGTTTTGGGTTCTTTTGATGATAAGAGTGCCACAACGGACTTCAGATACGATTAGGACTCACAATGAAAAATTTTTCGCCATTTTCTTCATTCAATCCTGAGGGGCAGCATGATGATGTTGCAAATCGGCGGCGTTCACCTACATCAATGCGGTATGTCATTCCCAATATCATTACTATTTTAGCAATTTGTGCAGGGATGAGCAGCATTCGTTTGGCTTTTGAACATCGCTATGAAGCTGCTATTTTAATGGTGCTTTTGGCCGCAGTTTTAGATGGTGCTGATGGTCGCATTGCCCGTTTAATAGATGGTAGTTCATCTTTTGGGGCACAGATGGATTCTCTTGCTGATGTTATAAATTTTGGTGTTACCCCTGCACTCATTGTTTATTCTTTTATCTTGAATCAAGCGAATCATATTGGGTGGGTTGCTGCCCTTGTTTATTGTGTTGCTTGTTGTTTGCGATTAGCACGTTTTAATGTGATGTTAGATAACCCCAATATACCTAAGTGGCAGAGAAGTTATTTTGTTGGTGTTCCAGCACCAGCAGGAGCATTATTACTTTTATTGCCTACCTATTTAGGCACTCTTGGTTTGGTCCCCAATTGGGGGTGGGCATTATTTTTTAGTCTTTATACTGTAATTATTGCTTTTCTTTTGATTAGTCGTTTACCGGTATGGAATGCAAAAACAATTGATCAAAATTTAAGGCGCGATATCGTTATACCTTGCATGTTGGTCATTGTTATTTATGTCGGTTTTCTTGCGACTTACACATGGGAAACTTTATTGATTACAGCTGTTAGCTATATGATTTTTCTCCCTTGTAGTTTTATCGCTTATAATAAACGTGCTACTTTAGAAGAGAAAAAGGCTGATGCTAAAGCTATCCAAGAATTATAAAGTGCTTCATTCTTCTGTCGAAAAGCACAGGAAAAAGAGAGAGTCAAACGATTTACTTCTCATATGATGATCAATCAGGTACATGATAATCTACAAACCGATTTTTATGGACATTAAAGAGTTTGCCAGTTTCCTTTAAATCAGGTGATAACAAATGGACTATCTTTTTTGCAACCTCTTGTGGTAAAGGAAGAGTTTGTGGATCTTCACCGGGCATAGCTTCAGCGCGCATGGCAGTGCGTGTGGCACCAGGGTTGACACAATTAATCTTAATAGGGGTTTGTTTGAGTTCTTCTGCCCAACAGCGGGCAATCACCTCTAAAGCCGCTTTAGAGGCTGCATAAGCTCCCCAGAAAGGGCGCGCAGCATGCGCAACGCTTGAGGATAACAGGATGGCTCGTCCAGCATCAGATTCACGTAATAAAGGCTCAACGGCTTTCATTAAGCGCCATTGGCTGAAAAGATTTATTTGAAAAACATCTTCAAATACCGTGTTTTCTATATGCGCTATTGGTGAGAGTGTTCCAAGAATTCCTGCGTTTGCAACGATAATATCAAGTTTTTTCCAGCGTTTGGCAATTGAGATAGCAAGGGTATCGATGTTTTCCATATGATGCAAGTCAAGGGGAACAAGGGTTGCATGAGCTCCTTTTTCTCGGATTTGATTATCTAATTCAGTAAGTCCACTGACTGTTCGTGCAAGAGCAATAATATGAGCACCGCGTGCAGCAAGCTCGAGTGCCAAATAATAGCCAATCCCTCTTGATGCGCCAGTAACAAGTGCAACACGCCCATGGAGACTAAAGTCACGTTTTGTCATCATTAATCTCTTGTTTTAAGAACAGATGATTGATGAATTTTGGAGAGATTTTCTTGATCAACCAGATGCGTAGGATAATATCCAGTAAAATAATGGTCAGTAAATTGTGGATCGGCGTTATTCCGTTTTTCCCCTGCTACAGCAAGATATAATCCATCAGTTGAAAGAAATTCTAATGAATCCGCTCCAATAAAATCACACATAGATTTTAAATCTGGATATTGATTTGCTAAAAGGTTTTCAGCTTTAGGTGTATCAATACCATAAAAGTCAGGATAAAAAATCATAGGGCTAGAAATGCGCATATGAACTTCTTTTGCTCCTGCATCGCGAAGCATTCGTACAATTTTAAGGGATGTTGTTCCACGCACAATAGAGTCATCAACCAGAATAACACGTTTTCCTTCAATCACAGGACGGTTTGCCGAATGTTTTAACTTGACGCCAAAAGCGCGAATTTGTTGTGTTGGTTCGATAAAAGTGCGGCCAACATAGTGATTACGAATAATACCAAGCTCGAAGGGAATTCCAATTTCTTGTGCATAGCCAATTGCAGCAGGCGTTCCTCCATCAGGAACAGGAACCACAACATCACCCTCACAAGGGGCTTCCTGTGCTAAACGGATTCCCATATTTTTACGTGTTGTATAAACACTACGCCCTCCAACGATTGAGTCCGGGCGGGCAAAATAAACATATTCAAATAAACAAAGCTTTTCTGGTGTCTCATTTTCTGGTTTTATAATTTTTTTCGTAATTTCCCCATTTTTTTGTATTTCACATATGATGATTTCTCCATTTTTAACATCACGGACATATTTTGCTCCAATAATATCAAGAGCACAAGTTTCAGAACAAAAGATAGGCTTACCATCAAGTTCCCCCATCACGAGAGGTCTAATTCCTGTTGGATCGCGTGCCGCAATAAGCTTTGTACGTGTGAGCGCTAACATAGCATACCCACCTTCTACTTGCCGAATCGCATCAACAAAACGATCAGAGGACGATTCATAACGTGAGCGGGCGATAAGATGGAGAAAAACTTCTGAATCTGACGTTGATTGACAGATAGCACCAGAAGCGATGAGTTCACGGCGTAATGTGAGACCATTGGTAAGATTACCATTATGCGCAATAGCAATACCTCCAACTTTCAATTCAGCAAAAAGGGGTTGAACATTGCGTAATGCCACTTCTCCAGTTGTTGAATAACGGGTATGTCCAATAGCACGATTTCCTGGTAAGCGGGCAAGTGTTGCAGGGTTTGTATAGTGATCGCCAACAAGACCTAAATGCTTTTCTTGATGAAATATTTTATTATGGTAAGAAACAATCCCAGCTGCTTCTTGCCCACGATGCTGAAGTGCGTGGAGTCCAAGAGCTGTTAATGTTGCGGCATCTTCATGCCCAAGAATACCAAAAACTCCACATTCTTCATGAAGGGTATCATCATCTAATGAAAATTCTTGACAGAAAACATCGCTTTTTATCATCATATTCTTTCAGTTGTGATATGGAGGAATCATTAATATCACATTTTACATCATTTAGTTCTCTTTCCTCATGAAAAACTATTCTCTATTTTTTGAAAATTATCTTTTCATGAGAGTGTTGCTCATACGTATGTTTATTGCTGTCTTTAAACAAATTTTCCGTCTTTTCGAGAACAGATCCAATATCTTTGGGGAGTATTTCCCAGACTTTTTGTCCCAATGAATCTAAAATAGGCCTTGTTTTTGCATTTTTTAACCAATTCGCTTGAAGCTCGGGTTTAATCAGTGCATTAAGCAGTAACATACCGATGACCATGATAAGTAAACCACGAAGTGCTCCAAAAATAAAACCAATAGCACGGTCAAGGATACCAATTCGACTATCAATAATAAAATCAGAGATCTTCATTGTAATAATTGAAGTAATAATGAGAACAATAATAAAAATTGTGACCAATGTTGTGATCAATGCAATCATTTTATTAGAGAGATATTGTTCAAAGAAAGGTAAGACAGGTTTGAATAAAAACAGTGTCGTAACAGCTGCAACTGCCCAAGAAATCAACGATAACACTTCACGTGAAAATCCTCGAAGCATAGCAAGAAAAGCGGACAACAGGATGATTACTACGACAATTCCATCAAGGATTGTTATGATCATTTGTTTGTTCCTTATACATAAAGTTGTGTTCTTTTAAGTCTGTGTGCAAATATATTTTTTGTTATGCCATTTTTTGTTCTTATAGCAAGGATCTTTTGTATTTTATAGAGTTTTTTCTATATTATCATATCTGTGGTGCAGATCATTTTTTACTTACGGTAAGAGTAGCAACGAGTTCGGGAAGGTCGGAGAAAGTTTTTTGTTGAAAGTTGAGCGACTTCATCATTTCGGTTGTTGTTGTGGGGTGAAAGGCTCCTTGAAAACCGAGTTTTTTTGCTTCATTGATGCGCTGTGCTGAATGTGCAACAGCGCGGGTAGCTCCTGAAAGACTGACTTCACCAAAATATACATAATCCGTTGGCAATGCGATATTGGCAAGAGAAGATACCAAAGCAGCGGCTACAGCTAAATCAGCAGCAGGTTCTGATATGCGATATCCACCTGCCACGTTCAGATAGACATCATGCTGTCCAAAACGAATGCCACAATGAGCTTCTAAAACGGCAAGAATCATAGAAAGGCGATTTCCATCCCATCCGACAACCGCACGTCTTGGTGTCCCAAGGGAAGAAGGAGCAACAAGCGCTTGAATTTCTACGAGTATCGGGCGTGTCCCTTCCATTCCTGCAAAAACAGCAGCGCCTGGTGCTTTTTCATTACGTTCCCCTAAAAATAATTCAGATGGATTTATCACTTCGCGTAATCCTTTATCAGACATTTCAAAGACACCAATTTCATCTGTTGGTCCGAAGCGATTTTTTACAGTTCTAAGAATGCGATAATGATGTCCTCCTTCACCCTCAAAATAGAGAACGCCATCAACCATATGTTCAACGACTCGAGGACCAGCAATTTGTCCATCTTTTGTAACATGCCCAACAAGAACAACGGCGGCTCCTGTTTTCTTGGCAAAGCGGATCATTGCCTGAGCACCGATACGTACTTGTGTGACAGTGCCAGGTGCTGAATCTGCTGTATCTGACCATAGGGTTTGAATCGAATCGATAATCACCATATCAAGGTTTTTATGTTCGCTTAAGGTTGCCAGAATATCTTCAACATTGGTTTCAGCAGCAAGTTTCACTTCTGTATTGTTAGCTTCAAGCCTTTGTGCGCGCAGACAAATTTGCGCAATAGCCTCTTCACCTGAAACATAGATGACATTATATCCTTTACGTGATAAAGCAGCGGCTGTTTGTGTCAGCAATGTTGATTTACCAATACCCGGATCACCTCCAACAAGGAGTGCTGATCCACGGACAAAGCCCCCACCGGTAACACGATCAAGTTCAGCAATACCAGAATGAATACGTGGAGCATCTTCGATATTTCCAGAAAGAGATGTGAGTGTGACAATGCGTCCTTTACGAGCATTCTGCTTAGGACCACTTCCTATGCCGCTATTTATAGTTTCTTCGATAAGGGAATTCCATTCCCCACAAGCGCTACATTTTCCTGCCCAACGGGAATGGATGGTTCCGCAATTTTGACAGATAAAT
The DNA here is from genome assembly GCF_042197325.1 of Bartonella sp. AA16NXGY. Classification (NCBI taxonomy): domain Bacteria; kingdom Pseudomonadati; phylum Pseudomonadota; class Alphaproteobacteria; order Hyphomicrobiales; family Bartonellaceae; genus Bartonella; species Bartonella sp. AA16NXGY. The sequence continues at coordinate 267,757 of NZ_JBHIRR010000001.1, forward strand.
TGAATACGATTACGCGCCATGTCGATTTAACCAATTTGCTCTGGAAGGTAATTGCTATCGGCCAGATCACTAAAGCGTGTGAAATCAGATTGAAAGGCAAGGGGCACGATTCCTGTCGGCCCATGGCGCTGTTTTGCAATAATAACGTCAGCTTTTCCAAAAGCTTTATCCATTATTTCTTGCCATTTCGTATGTTCCAAGCTACCTAGTTTTGGTTCTTCATTTTTGAGATAGTATTCTTCGCGATAGACAAACAGAACGATATCGGCATCTTGCTCAATTGAACCAGATTCACGTAAATCTGAGAGCTGTGGACGTTTATCTGTTCTATTTTCTACTTGACGAGAAAGTTGAGAGAGAGCGATAATAGGAATATTCAATTCTTTTGCTAATGCTTTTAATCCTGTGGTAATTTCTGTGATCTCTTGAACACGATTTTCTGATGAACGCTTTGAACTGCTTGTCATGAGTTGGATATAGTCAATAAACAAGATATCTAAACCATGTTGCCGCTTGAGACGCCGCGCACGAGCAGCTAATTGCGTAATTGATATTCCCCCAGTTTGATCAATATAAAGTGGTGCCTTTTGTAGTTGGTTCACCGCACGAATAATTTTTGAAAATTGTTCATCTGAAATATTGCCACGCCGAATATCAGAAGAAGAGACTTCTGTTTGTTCAGAAATAATACGGGTTGCAAGCTGTTCGGATGACATCTCAAGTGAGAAGAATCCCACAATGCCGCCTTCATTTTCTTGGATATTGGCATTACGATTATAAGCATTAGCAATATTAAAGGCAATATTGGTAGCCAGTGAGGTTTTACCCATACCAGGGCGGCCCGCAAGGATAATTAAGTCAGATGCTTGTAATCCTCCCATTTTTTCATCAAGTGTTTTAATATGGGTGGCTATCCCTGATAATTGTGAAGAGCGCTTTTTCGCAGCACTTGCCATATCGATAGCTTTTTTAATAGCCTCATTAAAATTTTCAAATCCACCTCCATATTTCCCTTTTTCTGCTAGCTCAAATAACTGATTTTCAACAGTTTCAATTTGTTGGGTAGGTGTGAGTTCTACAGGAGCATCAAAGGCTGTATTGACAACTTGAGTTCCAAGGTTAATCAAAGACCGTCGGATAAAGAGATCGTAAATGACGCGTCCATAATCTTCAGCGTTAATAATAGTGACTGCCTCTGTGGCTAAGCGAACAACATATTGGTATACAGTAATATCTCCAATTTTTTCTTCCATTTGGATATAGGGCTTGATTGTAACTGGATCTACACGTTTTCCTATTTTAATAAGGTGAGATAAAACATGATAAATTTTTTGATGCAATGGTTCAAAAAAATGTTCTGGTTTTAGAAAATCTGAAACGCGGTCAAGAGAATCATTGTTGATAAAGATGGCACCAAGCAATGCCTGTTCAGCTTCAATATTATGCGGAAGTTGCCGAAAAGAAGGAGAATCCTCTTTCTTTGAAGAGCTGACATTAACAACGTTAGTTTCTTCCATAATATTTTTCCACTAAAATTCTAAGTCTAGCTACTTTAGGCGATAAATTGAAAATCGTATAATTAAAAGAATAGAGCTACAAATCTTCATTTTAAGTTAAAATTATATAATTTTTAAAAACTCTCTTTTCGTTCCTCATTTATCATTTGTGTATTATTTATATAACGTCTATCTATTTTATTTTATAATATGTGATTTTAAAGTGGAAGTTTTGCTACTCTAAATTTAAGTATTTTTAAGTTACTTAACCTTAAAATTCCAATATCTGTGTAAGTAGAATTATTTTTTTATAACTGAAATTATTTCAGATCATGTGAGGATATAATCAACTTAACGCTCATACAAACTTTAGCCTTAAGGGTAGAACTTTAAATTATTTTTGCTTTATATGCTGGAAAAAAAAGACATTTCACTCTTAGTGATATTATCATTCTCGGCATGTAATGCCTTTAAATAATATATTTCTAATTCTTTCATAAAAATTAGGTTCTTTATGTACGATAGCCATAAAATACTCACTTTTAAAGTGTGAGTATTTTATGAGCGATATTTAAAATGGAATAAAAAATATAAAACAGAAAGCAAAAATAGCAATTAAGCTTCTTGATGAGAACTGTTTATATCGTTGTCATTAATTTCTTCTGCCAATAATTCTTCCTGACTTTCTTCTAATAATTCTTCTTGAATATTATATATTTCTTTAGCCGAAGTGAGGGTTTCACCTTCTGCTTGGCGTTGTGCTTCACTGGTAGAACGCGCAACATTAATAATCACAGAAATTTGAACCTCTGGATGTAAGCTAAGAGTGATAGTGTGAAGACCGATCATTTTTATTGGATGATTAAGTTCGATTTGATTTCTTCCAATAGAAAAGCCTTCATCTGTTATGATTTCAGCAATATCACGTGTTGACACAGAACCATAAAGTTGTCCTGTTTCACCAGCAGAACGAACAACAATGAATGATTGTCCATCAAGTTTTTCAGCAATTTTTTGCGCTTCGCTTTTGCGTTCAAGATTACGTGCTTCAAGTTGTGCACGTTGTACCTCAAAATGTTTTTTATTAGCTTCATTTGCGCGTAAAGCTTTACCTTGAGGCAAGAGAAAATTACGCGCATAACCATCTTTAACTGAGACAATATCACCCATCTGACCAAGACGAGGAATGCGCTCAAGTAAAATAATATCCATAGTTTTTCCTTTCGAACAAATAAATTTAGTGGAGTTTTTTGCGTGATTGAAAATTGTATTGAATAGCAGCCCAAATTCCCATCAAAAGCATCATGAAAACAATAGGTGGAGTAAAAACGACTGTAAAAATAGCAATATAAACAAGAGAAAGTATAATAATCCGACCGTTTACCCCTTTTGTAATATTGTGAAGATATGCTAGACCGCTAATTAATATGATGACAATGTATGCAGTACTAAAGACACGGGTACTCAAGTTAAGAGAAGCGCTCAGCTCAACCATCGATGCTATGCAAACAATAATGAAAATAACAATTCCAGAAATGGGAAGGCGGAGAGTTTCGCTCCAATCATCACGGGGTCTTTTCAGCCATTTCATATGTTGTGCTGCTATCATGGAAAAGTAAAGGTTACCAATGAGAAAAACCAAACTATAAATAGTCAAAGAAAAAGCAGTAAAAGTTGCTGTATGCGTCATTAAAAGCTCACTAAAAGCGCGTATATCGGCTTCTTTTATTGACTGTGTTTGTTGCAGAGTTTGTGCTATGTTTTCGGTGATTTTTTTTGCAACGATGGGTGTGGAAGGACGTGTTTGAACATAGAGCCCAATGAAAGTTGCTATAAGAGCGATAAAATTAGTTAAATGAAAAATAACCGATGATAATGGATACCATATCAGTTCGTTTTCTTTTTGCGCTGGTCGTGCAAGCCCAAGAAGCCAAGAAGCATAGACAGCAGGAAGGAAAAATAAGAACATAAAGCCAAGAGCAATATAGGTATTAGTGGTTATGATAAGAACAACAGTGGCACTTATGAGGGCGATGAGACTGGCTAATGTTCCTTGACCGAACGCAACAATAAAAATTGGCAATGAAAGAAAGCAGCCAAGAAGAAGAGAAAAAAAGGGCGCGATATTTGCAACACTGATGATTGCCAGTCCTATCACAACAGCAAATAATCCTGCCAAAATACCGGTTAATATCTCATAAGTACGATTTTTTTTCATTTATTGCTGTCCTGCTTTCTGCAGTTAGAGGTGTGTCAATACCCCAACTTTGACATTTAATAGCTTAACATAGGATACAACAAGCTATTTTTTAACCATATAAGAAATGCAACTGGAGAAACTCTCCAGTTGCATAGCGTATTGATTGCTTACTTTATAACGTACGGAAGTAAGCCTAAAAAGCGAGCACGTTTGATAGCATTAGCTAATTCACGCTGTTTTTTCTGACTAACAGCAGTAATCCGTGAAGGAACAATTTTCCCACGTTCGGAAATATAACGTTGTAACAACTTGATGTCTTTATAATCAATTTTGGGAGCATTGGTCCCTGAAAAAGGACATGTTTTACGACGACGATGAAAGGGGCGACGTGCAGAGTTTTGATTAGTATCAGTCATTATTCTACCCCTTCTATAGTATTTTCACGTTGACGACGTGGAAAACGAGGACGCTCTTCATCATGTCCAATGTGACTATTGCGATCAAGGTGTGAGAGCATAGCAGATTTTTCTTTTTCGTGTTTTTCTACGCGAATGGTCATATAACGCAAAATATCCTCATTGATGCGCATCTGACGCTCCACTTCAGCAATTGCTGAAGCTGGTGCATCAATATTGACTAAGACATAATAAGCTTTACGGTTTTTACGAATACGGTAAGCAAGAGGACGAAGTCCCCAATTTTCTATACGCCCAACTTTTCCACCATGCGCTTCAATGACACCTTTGTAGAGACTCAAAAGTTCATCAACTTGCTGCGGTGCAATGTCTTGTCGGGCAAGGAACATATGTTCATAAAGAGCCATTGTTTTGCCTTTCTTCAATTAAATTTCACCGGTTTTAGCGCAAAGCCTCTGCGACTTGTCTTTTTTGGAAATCCAAAGAAGAAAGGACGCGTTTACAATTCGAGACATCTCAGAGCGGAGATACGGGAGGCCGGAAACATTGTATTTCCTACTGATATTTTACAGCCCTCCGTTCAACCTCCAGCTAAAGTGCCGGCAACGAATATTTCATATCTACAGGTTATCTTTTAAAATAGCAAGTTTATGCACACAAAAAAATTGATTTGTTAAATCTTGATATATTTCCTTCTTCTACAAAAAGATAATACTGTAATATAAAGGCAAAGGAGGGAAAAATGGACTTTTTAAACCAGATTGATGTTACACTCTTTGAAATGTTTGTCGGCAATCATCAAGCTTGGTCGATTGTAGTTTTGTTTAGTATTTTTTGTGCAAAGTTTTTAATTTATATTATTCCTCTCCATCTTTGTGCGTTGTGGTTTTGTGGTGGGGAGAGGGAACGGTGTGTTGTGCTAAGCATTTGCATGAGTATTTGTGCATCTCTTTTCATAGGTTATCTCATTTCTCTTTTTTATTTTCATCCTCGCCCATTCGTGGTAGGGCTGACGACACCGCTTATTCAACATCGTGCAACAGCTTCTTTTCCTAGTAATCATGCCTTGACCATTGCATCTTATGCAGCTAACTTTTATTTTTACCGATACAAAGTTACTTTTAAATTTGCCACCGTATTTTTGTGTTTGATCTGTTGGGCGCGCATCTTTGTGGGTGTACATTATCCCTTTGATATTTTAGCAGGTGCACTTTTAGGAAGTCTCATAAGTTTGGGTGTTATTCAGTTTATAGCACCCTATTTTCCTAAGTTTTTATATCAAATTCCGCCCTTAAAATATAATTTTAGGTGTGGTATTCGTTTTAAATAAAGGGCTTTATATTGATTTGTGCGGATGAATAAGGTCAAAAGAAAATAATTTAATTGTACAGTTTTAGGAGTTGATAAATGGGTGCAGCTTTTATTTTTCCAGGGCAGGGGAGTCAACTTGTTGGTATGGGGAAAGCGCTTGCAGAGCAATTTATTGTCGCACGGATGGTTTTCGAGGAAGTTGATGATGCTTTGGGTGAGAAATTATCAAAGATCATTTTTGAAGGACCAGCAGATGTTTTAACGTTAACAGCAAATGCACAACCGGCATTAATGGCTGTATCTATGGCTGTCATTCGTGTGATGAAACAATTAGGGCTTCGTATAGAAGAAAAGGTAAGGTTTGTTGCTGGTCATTCTTTAGGCGAATATTCGGCTCTTTGTGCTGCTGGTACATTTACTCTCACAGATACGGCAAGACTTTTGCGTATTCGTGGCAATGCTATGCAGGCTGCTGTCGCGGTTGGTGAAGGTTCTATGGCTGCATTAATTGGTTTAGAAGAGCACATTGTGGAAGAAATTTGTGAAACTGTTTCTGGAGAAGGACTATGTCAGATTGCTAATGATAATGGTGGTGGGCAAATTGTTATTTCCGGTAAAGCAAAAGCAGTTGAGGCAGCGGTAGAGATTGCATCAACAAAAGGTGCAAAACGTGCACTTCTTCTTCCTGTTTCTGCACCTTTTCATTCATCTTTAATGCAACCTGCTGCTGATGCCATGAAGAAAGCACTTTTGACTGTTAACAAAATGTCCCCTATTGTTCCTTTGATTGCCAATGTTTCTGTTGCACCTGAGAGCAATCCAGAGCGTATTACTACTCTTCTTGTCCAACAAGTGACTGGGAGGGTGCGATGGCGTGAAACAATAGAATGGATCGCTGCGAATGGGGTTGATACGCTTTTTGAAGTTGGTTCTGGAAAAGTATTAACAGGTTTAACGCGTCGTATTAACAAAGATATAAAGGGGGTAACAATTGGAACAGTTGATGAAATAGAATCAGCGCTAGGCATGCTTGGCGTTTAATCTATAAGGAGTTAAAAAATGTTTAGATTAACAGGGCGTAAAGCTCTTGTAACGGGGGCTTCGGGAGAAATTGGTGAGGCAATTGCACGCTGCTTTCATGCACAAGGAGCTATTGTTGGACTTCATGGAACACGTGAAGAAAAGCTCAGAGAAGTGGCGGCAGAATTAGGGCAGAATGTTTTTGTATTTCCCGCTAATCTTTCTGAACGCCAATCGGTGAAACAATTGGCTGAAGTTGCAGAGAGAAAAATGGATGGCGTCGATATTTTGGTTAACAATGCGGGAATCACTAGGGATGGTCTTTTTGTGCGTATGCAAGATAAAGACTGGGATGATGTTTTAGAAGTTAACCTAACAGCTGCTTCTCTTTTGACGCGTGAATTAATACATTCTATGATGCGCCGCCGTTATGGAAGGGTTATTAACATTACATCTGTTGTTGGTGTTGTGGGAAACCCTGGACAAACGAATTATTGTGCTGCAAAAGCAGGCTTGATAGGTTTTTCTAAAGCATTGGCACAAGAAATTGCTTCGCGAAACATCACTGTCAATTGTATTGCTCCAGGATTTATTAAATCCGCAATGACAGACAAGCTTAATGAAAAGCAAAAAGAAGCCATTATGGCTGCGATTCCGATGAAACGTATGGGAAGTGGGCAAGAAATAGCCGCTACTGCTGTTTATTTAGCAAGCGATGAAGCAGCCTATACGACAGGTCAAACACTCCATATCAATGGTGGAATGGCAATGATTTGAGTATTTATTTTATTCCACATTGATTTATGAGTTGTATTATTTTAGATAGTAACGATTGAAATGGATAGATGCATCTATTTCTTTAATATGGTCGTTGATCAATTGATGTCGGAATGTCAGATTGGTTCATTTTGTAGGGGATATCCACAGGATGTTTTAAATCATTACTAAAATCTTTTAAAGTAATGCATCTATTGCTTGATTAGATGAACCGATATAGTTAACCAAATTATAGGAAATATAAATTCGAGGATTTCAACATGAGTGATACAGTAGAGCGCGTTAAGAAAATTATCGTGGAACATCTTGGGGTTAATGCTGATAAAGTTGTAGAAAATGCAAGCTTTATCGATGATCTAGGGGCTGATAGCCTTGATACGGTTGAACTCGTTATGGCTTTTGAAGAAGAGTTTGGGGTAGAAATTCCAGATGAAGCTGCTGAAACGATTTTTACAGTTGGCGATGCAGTCAAGTTCATTGATAAAGCTTCTGCGTGATTACTAAAGGGCAAAGGCATAAATTGCTTTTGCCTATATTCTTCGGAGCTCTTTTGAAAAGAGAGCTTTGAGAGGTGAAGTTTAGTTCAAGGTTAGAAGTTATGAGACGTGTTGTTGTTACTGGTTTAGGGTTGGTATCTCCATTAGCTGGTAATACTGAATATAGTTGGAAACGACTTCTTGAAGGAAGAAGTGGTGTCCGACGTATCACTGAGTTTGATGTGTCAGATTTGCCATGCCAGATTGCTGCGCGTATCCCCTTAGGGGATGGAACAGAGGGGACTTATAATGCTGATTTGTATATGGAACCTAAAGAGCAACGTAAAGTTGATGCATTTATTGTTTATGCAATGGCAGCTGCTAACCAAGCGCTTGCAGATGCCGAATGGTTTCCTAAGAGTGATGAAGATCAGATTTGTACAGGCGTGTTAATTGGCTCGGGAATTGGGGGAGTTGAGGGTATTGTTGAAGCTGGTTATACGCTTCGTGATAAGGGTCCACGTCGTGTTTCTCCTTTTTTTATTCCAGGTCGTTTGATTAATCTTGCTTCTGGTTATGTGTCTATTCAATATGGTTTACGGGGGCCTAATCATTCTGTTGTAACGGCTTGTTCAACAGGGGCGCATGCGATTGGTGATGCGGCACGTTTGATTATGTTTGGTGATGCAGATGTCATGGTGGCAGGGGGAACCGAATCTCCAATAAATCGGATATCTCTTGCAGGTTTTGCAGCTTGTAGAGCTCTTTCCACTTGTCGCAATGATGATCCTGAACGGGCGTCACGTCCTTATGATACTGATCGTGATGGTTTTGTGATGGGGGAAGGAGCAGCTGTTGTTGTTTTAGAAGAGCTGGAACATGCCAAAAAACGAGGGGCGCGTATTTATGCTGAGGTTATTGGCTATGGTTTATCTGGTGACGCTTACCACATTACAGCGCCTTCAGAAAGTGGTGAAGGGGCTCAGCGTAGTATGATAGCTGCTCTTAAGCGTGCACAAGTGAATGTAAGTGAACTTGATTATATTAATGCTCATGGTACATCTACGATGGCTGATTCCATAGAGCTAGCGGCTGTTGAGCGTGTTTTAGGGAGTTATGCACCACAAGTTTCTATGTCATCAACGAAATCATCTATCGGGCATTTACTTGGTGCAGCCGGTGCTGCTGAGGCTATTTTTTCTATTTTAGCTATACGGGATAATATAGCCCCAGCGACACTTAATCTTGACAATCCATCGATTGAAACGAAAATCGATCTTGTACCACACAAACCGCGTGAACGAAAGATTGATACGATTCTTTCTAATTCTTTTGGATTTGGTGGGACAAATGCATCGTTGGTGATGCGACGTTTTAGGGGATAATAAGTATTTTTATTTAATTTTTGCTTTTGAGTTTTCTACTTTATTATAAGGTGAATAAGAAATTATAATATTATCCTTAATCGCTATTGAGGGGTTATGTCCGATGTGAAAAATGGAAAATCATTAAAGGACGTAAGTGATTCCTCTTCGAATCATTTAGCAGATAGTTATGACATGTTAATACATAAAAAACGAAAGAAATCATCTATCGTCCGTAATCCGTTTGTCATTCTCGGTCATTTTTTTCTTATGCTGATTGTGATTATTCTTTTTGCCATAAGTATTCCTCTTTATATTGGAAAAAGTATTTTTGAAGAAAAGGGTAAAATTGAGGAAGAACAAATTGTTCTTATCCATCCTGGTACCGGAATTCGTGAAATTGCTTCATTGCTAGAAAAACGTGGTTTCATTCGATCATCAGATATTTTTGTTTATGGGGTTGGTTATCACCAAAAAACAACGCATCTGAAGGCTGGTGAATATTTAATTCCAGCTCATGCTTCGATGCAGGATATTATGGATATTCTTGTGAAAGGAAAATCTATAGAGTATACATTTACAGTACCTGAAGGTTTAACGGTTCAGCAAGTTTTCGATCGATTAGCTGCGAATGAAATTTTGATTGGAGACCTTCCAAAAATTTTGCCTCCAGAAGGTTATTTAATGACGGATACTGTTCGTTTTATTCGGGGAACAACGCGTAAAGAGATTGTAAACAGGTTGCGTGAAGGACAGACAAAATTAATTCATGCTATATGGGCTACGCGTTCACCTAATTTACCTATTAAATCAATTGATGAATTTGTTATATTAGCCTCAATTGTTGAGAAAGAAACGGGAATTGCAGCAGAAAGACCAATGGTTGCTGCGGTATTTTATAACCGCCTTACAAAGCATATGCGTCTTCAATCGGATCCAACAGTAATTTATGGTCTCTTCGGAGGAAAAGGAAAACCATCCGGTCGTGCAATTTATCGTTCAGATCTTGAGAAGGAAACACCATATAATACTTATAAAATTAATGGTTTGCCCCCAACGGCTATTGCAAATCCAGGTCGAGATTCTTTAAAAGCGGTGGCACATCCACCAAGCAGTGATGCACTTTATTTTGTTGCTGATGGTTCAGGAGGGCATGTTTTTTCTCGAACTTTAGAAGAACATAATATGAATGTTCGCAAGTGGCGAGAATTAAAGGCAAAACATTGAATTTATAGTGATAACACCTCTTTTTGCATCGTAAATGAAAATCTCAAATATAGTAAAATTTTTCTATTTAAACTTTTTATGAGAATGATAAAAAATTATTTCCTTGTCTGTCACAAGTGGGATTAGCGTATGGATAAAAATATTTAAGAAAGAAGTGAATACACTGCTAATACCTTATCTCAAAAAAGAGCAGAATAACATTGAGAATTGCTAAGAAAACACATTGATTAGGGGAAAGGTTGAGATAATGTATAATTCAAACTTTGGAGAAACATTTATGAACAAAGTAGAGTGATGTAATGACAGTCTTTGAAAGTAAATTGAGTACTATAAAAATGAATCAACGCCGCGGTTTTTTATTTATTCTCTCTTCACCTTCAGGTGCTGGTAAATCAACAATTTCTCGATTACTTCTAAAAGAGGGACAATTAGAGCTTTCCGTAAGTATGACCACAAGGAAAAGGCGTCCTAGTGAAGTAGATGGGCTGCATTATTACTTTATTTCAAAGGAAGAGTTTGAATATAAGCGTGATAGGAATGAATTTATTGAGTGGGCAGAAGTTCACGGAAATTATTATGGCACTTTACGTGAAACTGTTGAAAGCGCATTGAATGCTGGCCAAGATATGTTATTTGATATTGATTATCAAGGTACCGAGCAGCTGCAAAAAAAGATGCTAGGAGACACTGTATCTGTTTTTATTCTTCCACCATCAATGAAAGAGCTTGTTTCGCGTTTACATCGTCGAGCAGAAGATAGTCAAGATACTATCAATTTGCGATTGGAAAATGCACGAACGGAGTTAAAGCATTGGCTTTCTTATGATTATGTTGTGATTAACGAAGATTTAGATCAGTCTTTATCTTTTATTAAATCAATTTATTTAGCTGAAACCGTAAAACGTGAGCGTTGTTCTTATCTTGGTTCTTTTGTTGATGGGCTTATTGCTGAAAAAATCGATAAATATTGTGATTAAAAAAGGTTTTATAACACAAAGTGCATGTTTTAGAGCACTAGATGCGCTAAAGTTACAAATTCAGAAACCGAGAGCGTTTCAGCACGGCGCATTCCATCAATTCCAGCTTTTTCTAATAGCTCTTCACCTCCAAGTGTTTTGAGATTTTGACGAAGCATTTTTCGTCTTTGCCCAAAGGCGGTTTTTGTGACGAGGCTTAGTTTTTGTGCAGAGCAGGCAAGAGGTTGTGTTCGCGGAATAATATGAACAACGGAAGACGTTACTTTAGGTATTGGTATGAAGGCTTGAGGGGGGACATCAAAAGCAATTTTAGCAGTTGTACGCCAGCCAGTTAAGACACTAAGACGTCCATAATGAGTAGATTGAGGTTTAGCTGTAATCCGTTTGGCAACTTCACGTTGAAACATCAATGTCATTGATTCATAAAAAGGAGGCCATGGTTCAGTCAAAAGCCAATTTAATAAGAGTTGTGTCCCAATATTATAGGGAAGATTTGCAATAATGCGCGGTTTTACAGGGCTTGTTTCAAAGAGTTTTGAGAAATCTTGCTTCAGTGCATCATTACAAATAACTTTTAATTTTTTAGGATAGTGTTTTTCTATTTCTAAGAGAGCCGGTATGCAGCGCTCATCGCGTTCTATTGCTGTTACAATGGCACCCTTTGCTAGCAAGGCACGTGTGAGACCTCCAGGACCTGGACCAATTTCAAGAACAGGTTTTCCTTCTATATTGCCTGCTTGATGAGCAATTTTAGATGTTAAATTAAGATCAAAAAGAAAATTCTGCCCCAAAGATTTATGCGCTTGTAATCCATATATATCAATGACCTCACGCAGAGGAGGGAGATTATCTATTGGCATGGGTTTAAACTATTTTTTGCAAGTTGATTTGCAAGTTTAAGAGCAGCAATAAAGCTTTCAGGAGAGGCTATCCCTTTATCAGCAATGTCAAAAGCAGTTCCGTGATCTGGAGATGTGCGAATAAAAGGTAGACCTAACGTGACATTAACAGTGCTGTCAAAGTCTAATGTCTTAACAGGGATAAGGGCTTGATCATGATACATACAAATGGCAACGTCATATGCCTTTCTTGCGCATTCATGGAACATTGTGTCGGCAGGCAGCGGGCCTGCAATATTGAGTCCTTTCTTTTTAAGATATTCAATAGCAGGAGTGATAACTTCAATATCTTCTTTTCCCATTGCACCTCCTTCTCCAGCATGAGGATTAAGACCAGCAACAGCTAGTCGGGGTGACGTTATTTTAAACCTTGTTTTTAAGTCATATTCAGTAGTAAGTACCGTTTGAATAATTAAATCACGGGTAAGCTGTGAAGGAACATTTTTAAATGGAATATGAACAGTTATTGGTACTGTTTTTAATCGGGGTCCTGCTAACATCATAACTGGATGATAACATTTATGAAAAGCTTTATGGGCTAAATCGGCTAAAAATTCTGTATGACCTGGAAATCGAAAACCGGCATCATAAAGACTCTTTTTTGCAATAGGACAAGTGATAAGTGCACATGCATGGCCATTTTGAATCAATTGAACACAGCGTTTAATTGCTTCAATAATTCCAGCTGTATTTTTCGATGAAGGTATACCTAATTGATCACTTTGTTTGTTTTTTAACGGTATGATAGGAAGAGCTTTTTGAAAATTTTTTGCAGGATTATTGATTAAAACAGATTGCACCTCAACATCAATCTGTAAAAAACGAGCGCGCGAACGAATAACATCTGGATCAGCAAGAAGTACAAAAGGTGGAATTTGGCGCGTAACACGCAAATTCCACGCTTTTAGTACTATTTCAGGACCAATTCCGGCAGGATCACCACCGCTAACAATAAGAGCAGCCATTATGAATTTTGAATGCGTGCCACTCGGCGCAGTTCTTCTAAATATTTGTCGCTTAATTCTTCAAGTTTTTGCGGGCTTCTTTTTTTACTATCTTGAAGAGAAAATATCAGTCGAGCGACATAATCATCAGAAACTCTTTTTATTTTGCAGACAGCAATTGCTTCGATTCCATCAGATGTTTCTTGTAATTTTGTCATTTTTCCAGCAGGCGTTTCAAGAATAGCTTGTTCCCATGCATTAGGAAGTTGTGGCTCCAGAAACTTTCCTAAGTGGCGGATAGTAACGTCTAAAATACCTCTTGCTTGATTGTGAGCATTGGCACATCCACGGAAATGTGCGCGAAAATTACTTGCTTCTCTTTGACGTCTTTCAAAGATCTCTGAACGACGATGTGCAGGAATGACAAAAACAATTCGCTGTAATGTATATTCGTTGGTTGAAGGTTTTACACCACCATTTTTTAATATTCTGCGTACAGCTTCTTGTTCGCTAATCATACCTGTTTCAGCTTGATAGCGTGCGCTAACAAGACGCCCCCATCCTATTTGTCCACGGATGTAATCTTTAAAGTGTTGCACTGTGATCTCAGTTTGGATCAGAATCTGGTTGAGCTGATCAATCGTCATATTATTTTGTGTCGCAAAATTCTCAAAAGCTCTATCAACTTCATCATTGCTTACTTCAATATTACGACGTTTTATTTCAATATTTTTTAGCTTTTCATCAATAAGCTCTTTTTTAGCCTGTGCCACCAAATTGCCTTGCTTTTGTTGTAGCCTGAGAAAAGCAAGGCGTCGTTGTATATCATAATTTGTGATGGGGTTGCCATTAACTGTAACAACAATAGAAGTCTGCGCAAAGACTGTCGGAATCAAAAATCCATTTATTAGCAGGCTACTTACGCTCAAAGATGCAATGTAAAATAAAGCAAGAAAACGCTTTTTCAATTTATTCATGTAAATAGGCTTTCGCATTGTTTATTAATTCTCATCAACAACTTAAAATACACGCTTTCTTTCATAAAAACAATGATAAGTTAAATGACTGATACATTCCCTTTATAAATTAATCTATCTTTTTTCCGATATCTGCAATCGTACGCAATGAAAGAGAGAAATTAAAGTTTTGCAAGGGTGCTTTCCTGCCTGGATTCGTTACCTGTTGATAACCGAATGTTAACCCGAAACATTCATCCATATAACTCAAGCTAATTCCTCGCTTTATAAATGTACCAGATACTAAATCATAACCGGCGTTGCTATTAATGGACCAATAATCTGCTAATTTAAGTCCTGTTTGAAAAGAAATTTCTTGGCGCTCTTGAGAATATTCATAATCTGGTTGCTTTGCGATATAGGCATATTGTAGAGCCGCCCAAAAATTTTGCCATTTTTGTGATGCTTCGATTTCACTACGGCGGATTTTTCCTGTTTTTTTGTCAAAGCGTCCACGCGTTTCTAAGGAAAAACCACTTTTATGGGTTGTACCAAACATTGCAACATAGTCTGAACGTTTTGCCTCTAAGCTAGAATGAGTACCGACATTGATAAAGTCCTTTTCTGCAAAAGAATTCTTTCCTGCTAGATGGAAGGATTGTCCAATGAGACCATAAAGAGACCAATTATCATTAAGGCTTCCAGAATATCTTATACCTATATTGGCTCTTGTACCACCTTCTACACGATCATAACCAGAAAATTTGTCTCGTTGAAAGAGAGTGGTTGCATCAAAGACAAAGCTTTGAGCATCTTCATTAGGAATTTGTCCAATAGATTGTTCATTATTGCGTATAAAAATTTGTGCAGTTGGTTCTATAATATGTGTAGAATGATCAGCTGTAATGAGGAAGGGATAACGTAGTTCCAACCCTGCTGTTGCCATGCCACGAATTGCTGAACCATGAATTGCGGATAAGGCATTGTTTTCTATAGAATCTGTGTGATTTTCGCTTGCATTGGTTGTAATGATATCAGCTCGTAGAGAGAGAAGAGGGGTTAAGATGAGTCCGTTGTGCGTGTTGAAGCGCTTTTTCCACTGAAGCTCGTTTGTTAAACGCAAACTATTTCCAGCCATACCAGAAAGTTTTACTGTGTTGAGAGGGTTTCCGTTCTGGTCGGGTGAACTGAAGTCAGCATGGCGACGATAAACTGATTGCATATTACTATGGAAGGTAAGCTCTCCATTATAAATGGGTTCATCTGGTGTGAAAAAATAATCGATGCGTGGTAAGACCCACGCTTGTCGAGAGTGACGTTCATAATGAGGATCATTCAGTATTGAATCTTGAACTTTAAAATGATAAAAACGCATATCAAAATAATTTTTTCCTGCAAGACCATTCAAATAGATCTGAGAAAGTTGTGTAGGATTGTTATAGTTTTCAAGTTTATAGGCACGACTAAAATGCCGATCCGATTGTGCAAGAATATCCCATCCATAAGTCCAGTGTGAGTTAATACGAAAATCCCCCTTTGTCGCCAGCATATAACGGTTTTTATGTTGGGCATCAATCGTATCATTATCAAATCTATGCGGTTTCATTTGATATATATGAGCAAAGCGAATGTTATAACGGCCCGTTTTTAAACGCTGACGCCATTCCCCTTCGGTTAAAAGCCCTTGTTGGGTATAAACCGTAGAAGAAAGGGTAAAATCATAATGGGGGGCGAGATTCCAGAAATAAGAATTCTTTATCCCCATACCGAGATAATCAGTATAAAAAAAATGAGGAGTAAGCAGACCGCTAGCACGCCTGACAGTTGGATCATAGATCTCAAAATTTGGAAATTTTATAATCGGTACACCAAAAACTTCAAAACTGCTATTTTCAAACCGAATTTTTTTGACGCTATTATTCCATATGATCTTTCTTGCTTTAATTTTCCATAGGACGTCTCGATCTGGTTTATAAGAGCAAGGTTCACAGGCTGTATAGGTTGCATTTTCAAAGACTGTTATGTGATTGTGTTTGCGTGTAGCATTTTGGGCTGAAAAGTGAACATTGTTGGCTGTATCAATACGTAAGGCGTTTACAAAACCCTCGCCAAGATCTTTGGTCATATCAATTTGGTTGGAATAAATTTTATTACCATCCTTTTGAGTAATTTCAACGTTCCCTTGTGCTATAAGCCGTCCTGTTTTTTGATTGTAAATAATTTTTTGAGCGACAACTTTATTGCCATCATATTCGATTTGGACATTACCGTGTGCAGAAACAGTGTTTTCATCACGATTGTAGATGAGTTCATCCGCAGAGAGCAAAAGAGGAGGTTCCGGATTTTGAATGCGACTTTGAGAAGGAGATTGAAGGCTTTGAGCGTGCGCACAATAAGATAAAGCACCTCCTAAAATAACCCCCACAACACTTTTAAAAGCGAGAGCACTTAATTTTGTTAAAATAGTTTTTTTAAGTGTTAATGCTTTCACTTAGCCATCCTCTTTATGAAGTAAAAAAGAGATTCCTAAGAATAACGCAATAACAACGGGTGTCCAAGCTGCAATAATTGGTGGAATATATCCAGCATTACCAAAAGCTTGAACAAGTACGGAAATAACATAAAGTATAAACCCAGCTATTACGCCACCAAGAATCAACATTCTAGATTGCCCAAAACGTGTAAAATTTAAAGATACAGTTGCTGCAATGAGGGTCATTGCCACAAGCAATGCCGGTAATGCAATCAGAGATTGGAAATACATATCAAAATTATTAGCAGAATAGCCAAATGAACGTGCAATCATAATTTTTTTTGGCAATTGGTAAAATGGAATAGTTGCGGGATTCACTAAACGTTCCGTTAAAAATTCAGGTTTTAGATTGGTTTTTATTTGCAACACGGTAAATTTTTCAGGAGGATGCCCTATTTTATAGATTGTTCCATTTGTTAATAGCCAGAATCCATTAGTCAAGGTTGCTTTTGGGACGTTAATCCAATTTTTAACGGTTGCATTGTCATTGTATTGTACAAAGGTTGCATCGAGAAGAGAAAGTCCTTGATCGGTGATAGATTTAGCACCAATGGTTGTTCTGCCTAAATTTGTACGTTGTGTTAACCAGTGGATACTTGTATTGTGAAGAGGTGTTAGTACATTGTGATTGCGCCATTCAGTCATCTTTTTTTCTGCTTGAGAAAATCCCCATGCAGCAAGTGGATTAATGAGAAGAATTGAAAATAATCCTAAAAGAAAAGCTCCAAAACAAGCTGGCATAAGAAATTGCCATGCAGAAATACCGATTGAACGAGTCACCACAAGTTCAAGTTTTTTGTTGAGCGAGATAAGCGTTGCTATTGCAGAAAAGAGTGCAATGAAAGGGATAAGTTGTTGCATGATAAAAGGGATGCGTAAAGCAGAGAGGAAAAATGCATCTTTTGCTGTATAATGCGGAAGGGAAGATAGCCTACCGGAATTCTCTGTGAAATCGATTAAAAGAGCAAGAACAAAAATGCTCCCCCAGAAATAACAAGTTATTTTAAGATAACGTATAAAAAAATATCGTCCAAGTGTCCACCCAATCATGATATTTTATCCGAGGAATCTTGAGATTTTCGCTGTTCAAATTTGTTCATTATTTTTTGAAAAGCGATTTGAAGTATCTCATTAACTTTTGTGGGAAGCCCAATTTTATGATTCGTTAAAAGCATAAAAAAGACAAATGCACTTGTTCCTATAGGTATAATATAAAGGAGAGGAACGTATGCAAGATCGCTTTTTGCTTTTTCTGCGAAAAAATATCCTATCCAATACACCAGAAAAGAGAGGGCAATTGCCGAGAGATTTGCGGAATGACGAGCTTGTCGATGGGAGCGTACATCCCCTGCGGCTGCTAATGCAATAAGTGAAAAAACAATAGGGTAGAGCCATTGTGTTAATCTGCGGTGAAATTCAGCTTTATATTGGAGTGGTTTTCGTTGATAGTAGGGATCTTTTGGGTCAGGGTTTTGTAAATAAGAAAGAGACCGATCTTTTGGATAAAGAGTAGGTGTTTTATCACTGGGGATAAACTCTCCTAGGCTAAAAGTATATGAGCTAAATTGCACGATTGAAACACTGTTATTTTGATGATTGACTCTTTCTATTTCACCGTTATTGAGAACCAGAAAACTGCCGTTTTTATTGCTCACAATGGATGCGTCTGTTGCATAATAAAAAAGATCAGTCTTAGGATCACGCTGGTCGGCAATGAAAAGGCGTTCAAGTGTTCCATTTGGATTTCGTTCGCCAATTTCTATGTAAAGGTTATTGGCGAGTTTTTGGAAGCTCCCTTCACTAATGAATAGATTAATAAGATCAAAATGAGCGCTTGCTAGCATTTGTCGCATATGAAGACGCGCTTGAGGAACAACAAAATTAGCTATAGAAAAGGAGATACAGGATGCAACAATAGCAAGAAGAAGGATAGGTTTCCAAACAGTACTTTTAGGAAAACCAGAGGCATTGATGACAGCAAGTTCTGAGTCTTGATGCATTGCTGAGAGGATGGTTGTAATTGCGATCACTAATGCAAACGGAATGACAACAAAAATAACAGAAGGAACCAATGAGAGTGAAAATTGTAAGACTGTGAGGAGTGTTTGTTTACTTGTTGTGAGAAAGTTTATCCGTGCAAGAATTTGTATAGTCCAACTAACGCCCACTGCTGCAATCATGACAGAACTAAACAAAACAAGGACACGTTTCAGGATGTAGAACTCAATAATACGCATAAATTGGGGAAAATCCTCAGTTTTTAATTCGATAGCAAATATTCTTACTGCTTTCGGTTAAAATGTAATAAAGTTTGTAAAAATATCCTTTCATGAATTGGATATTTTTACCAAATAAATAATATAAAATTGCCTATGAGGTCCTCTTTAAATTTTCCGTACATTATATTTTATTTTCAACTATAGTCTACAAAGAATCTAGAAGAATCTAGAAAATAACTTAAAAAACTTTTTTATTAACGTTGAAGATAAAAATTTTTGTCTTTTAAAGACACGTGCAAAAAGATAATGCATCTCAATCAAAAAAGAGGGTTTATATCTTGAACCGTTTCCTTTGTATTAGGGATATAGAAGTTTTTTTAAAAAGATGTTAGCTTTTTTATAAAGAATGATGAAAGCTTAAGAGATTGGATATTTTATTCTATCATTTGACGCAGTCAACGCTGAAGGATATTTTGCCGACGCTTGTGGAGCGTGCATTGGCTCGTTTTGGTAAAGTAACAATACAGTGTGTGAGTAAAGAACAACGCGATTCTATAGATATACATTTATGGGTTTATACTGATGAATCATTTATTGGACATGGAACGGAGTGTGATCAATATCCAAACTTTCAGCCTGTATTTCTTACGACAGGACAAGAAAATCCGAATGATTCAAAGATTCGTTTTCTCATAGAGGGAGCTGTTTGTTCGGATATTGATGCTTATCAACGGCTTGTCGTGATATTTGATGGTAGAAGTGAAGAGCAGTTGAATCTCGTTCGTGCACAGTGGAAAAAATATAAAATGGAAAATCATAATTTAACGTATTGGCAACAGACTGAAGATCGTCGCTGGGAAAAACAGATTTAATGCGTCTTGTATCTATTGTTCTGATTTTTATAGGATTACTGGGAATAGTAAATCCTGCACTTTTTATTACGGAAGGCTCAGGGGGAGGGCGTTGGGTTTTTATTGTGATTTTTCTTTTAGGCATGTTAAATATATGGACTATAATTAAAAAAACGAAACGCCATAATGATGATCATTGATCGAATTTTGCTTGTTTTATGGGCTGTGATGTTGGCCTTCTTTTGCGTTTCATGGTTGGGGACAACGCATATCTTATCAGAAATGTTTGCTGTTTCTTATATAAGCAATATTGCAGATTTTTTATTTTTCTTTTTGAGTGCCTTGTTTGCAGGAATATTGTGGTGGAAAATACCTCAACCCCTATCTTTAAAAACGAAACTGGCAGCATTTTTGCCGCCAGTCCTTATTTTATTCTTCGTTATTATATTTTAGTTGGATATTTCATCATCTGTAAATCCGACGAAGCAAATCAGTGAAATAAAAGAAGCAAGAAGCAAATAATAACCGATATAAGATGTATCGAAATGTTGCACCAGATATTCTGCAATATAAGGCGCGAGAGATGCTCCTACAATAGCAGATAAATTGAAAGTAATAGAAGAACCGGTATATCGAATTGCTGTTGGGTATGGTGAAGCCAAAACAGCACCAAGAGGACTGTATATCATTCCCATGAGAGACAAACCGATAACAGACATTGCAAGGACTCCTATAACTCCAGAATTTAAGAAATAAGGAATTGCGAAAGAATAAATACCGGTGATGATTGTAATCCAAATCATCAAAGTTCTACGTCTAATACGGTCAGCGAGTCTTCCCGTGATGACAGTAAAAATCCCACAAAAAATAGCACCGACAATTTCGATTTGAAGAGCTTGATGAAATGGCAATTGCAAATGGTTTGTTGAATAGCTTAACAAATATGTAGTAACCAAGTAAAACAAAACAAAAGTTGCCATACCAGAAAATATTCCAAGAAATAGGATTCGTGGACATTTTAAAAAGACATCTATGATAGGAACTTTGACATGTTTTTTACTTTCAAGAGTTTTTTTGAATTGAACAGTTTCATTGATTGAAAGACGGACCCATAATCCTATAATCATAAAAACAACTGAAGCAATAAAAGGAATACGCCATCCCCAGGCTAAAAGTTCTTCACGATCAAGGAAATGCAGCAGACCCAAATAAACAGCAATAGATAAAAACAAACCTATTGAAACGCCTAATTGGGGGAACATTGCATACCAGCCGCGCTTTTCTGGAGGGGCATTTTCTGTTGCGAGCAAAACAGCTCCTCCCCATTCTCCTCCTAATCCAATTCCCTGTCCAATACGGCACAAGGTTAAGAGGAAAGGGGCAAACCACCCAGCTATTTCATAAGTAGGAAGAAAACCAATAATGACTGTTGAAAGACCCATTGTGAGAAGAGAAGCGATAAGTGTTGCTTTTCTTCCAATTTTATCTCCAAAATGTCCAAAAACAACTGATCCAAAAGGGCGGGCAAAAAAGGCTGCTCCAAATATTAGGAAAGATTGTAAAATGGCAATTTGATCATTTTGTGTTGGAAAAAACACATGAGGAAATATAAGAGCTGCGGCAGTGCCAAAGACATAAAAATCAAAGAATTCAATTGTTGGGCCAATAAGGCTTGCAAATAAAATCCGACGAGGGGAGTTTCTGTTGCTTGTAGCTTTCATTTCTGAGTTTATAGACATGAATAGAATGTCCCTTTCAGTATATGACAAATCAAATGACGAGTTAACTGACTATAACTATAGAAATTTCAAATCAGTGTCGAGTCAATATTATGACACTTCGTTATATATTAGAACAATGATTATGGGCTGATGAGTATGAATAAGTGCTCTATATATTATCCATATTGAATAAGATAAAGACACTGCTTTAAATGCTGTAGAAGATGGCAATAGGTGGCTATAAACGCAGCTCTCATTCACATTGCTGTGTCCTTTAAAGTTTAATGCCATTTTTATCTATTAAGGGATCAATCTTATTCGTAGATCAGTGTTTAGTGTCTCAAAATATTAAAAATATTTTTCATGGATGCAATTATAACACTTTTAAAGTGTATCTAAAACAAATTAAATCTTTTAGTTGTGCATGCATTTTAAAACACATGGTGTATATTTGATCTGTCAGAGCTTAATCCATCGAATGCTTTGCTATCTTAAAAGACATGAGGTTGAGCAATTACGTTGTGTTGTTTTGATCTATGCACTTTTTTCTAAATGGGAGAATTTAAATTTAAAATTATGGAGTGTAAATAATGCAACGCAAATTGAAATTAAGTTTTTGTGCGGTAATGGCCAGTGGTTTTTTTGTCAAGATTGCGAGTGCATATGGAGTAGCTACACCAAGAGAAAAGTTATTAACACCAGTAAGTATCAGTGAACACCTAGAAGAGACAAGAAAGTTGTTATCGGAAGTGAGGGGACTAAAAGAAAAAAAGGGGGGATCAAAAAAGATAGAGAATAAACAGACAGTAGAAGGAAGTGATCTTTCAGAAGAGGAAAGGAAGAGATTAGAAAAGCTATTCTTTGAAGTACTCACAAATTCAATAATAAGCGATGGTGCTACGATCTATATTACTAACCGTGACTCTGAAGGTTCTGAAATAAATAGCTTTAACTATAAAGATGCAGCTTATTCCATTAATAATACGGTTAGAGAAGGGGGAAAACTCTACATTGATGCAGCAAGTGTTAGCAGGGATACGACAATTGAGCATGGTGGGATTGAGTTTGTCCAAAACTTGAGCAGTTCGGAATATGCCGCTGTTAAAAAAGGGGGGAAACAAATTGTTGAGAGTGGTGCAAATGCAGAAGGGGCTCAAATCCATGGCGGTGAGCAGATTATTTTTGGTAAGGGGTTTCTTGGGGATGGTTTGTCGCGTAAAGATAAGGAAAGTAGTGCTTATGGCACTGAAATTCATGCTGCAGATGGAATGCTAGGAATACAAAGTGTCTATAGTGGGGGGATGGCTGTTGACACAAAGATTATGAAAGGTGGTGTCCAGAATCTTGATGGTAAAGAGAATTTTCATAACGGTTTCTCAGAAGATGCTGATACAGCCGATATAAAAGATGAAGATTTTACAATTAATGAGGGGGCGTTTGCACTGAGTACCGAACTTTTTAAAAATGGTATGCAGAATATCTTTGCAGGAGGGAATGCGAGCGAAGTTACTTTATACGATAGAGCTACTCAGAAGATATATGATTCTGGATACGTGGATAATCTAACCATTAATCATCAAGCACAATCATGGGTTTTTGCCGGTGCGATATTAGATAAGGATACAAATGTTAATGATTTTGGCAACCTCTATCTCTATGCTGGAAATGGTGAAGCTGTTACGGAAGTAGAAAATCTTAATTTAAATGGAGAAGATAGCAAACTATACATTATTGCTCCTGAAGATAACAGCAAAAAACCTCACGTTAATATCCAGAATTTAACTGGAAGTGGCAGAGTTATTTTTACGTACTTAGGGACTAATAAGCATTACTCTAAGCTTAATATTGATGATCTTTCAGGTTCTTTACATTTTGATTTTAATGTCAACTTTGCCAAGCATCTTAGTGATTATCTTGTCATTAAAGAAAGTGGTTCAGGTTATCACACAATAAGTGTGGCTGATTCTGGGCGTGAAATTACAATCCCTTCCCACAAAAAGCTTAAATTAATTTCTGATCGCAGCGGAAATGCTCATTTTATTCTGGCAAACACTTTTGGTGAAAAAATCAAAGCTATTGATGCCGGAACCTATCGGTATAGTTTGAAACATAGAAACAATAAGGGGGCTGGTAAAATTTGGTATTTAGATGCGAATTATGCTCTTGATGAGACAAATACCTCTTTATTTTCTGATTTTAGCTTGCAACCATTTGCTATAGCTTCATTATCGAAGGATCTCACAGAACGCACAATTGAAAAGGGGATGATTGTTACGATTGCTGATCCTAGCTTTGATAGTAACGTTGAGAAAGTTGAAAGCACTGGAGAAACTTCGATTAGTAATACAGTTAAAGACGGTGGAAAGATCTCCGTTTATCACGGTGGTTTTAGCTTGTATACAACAATTCAAAGAGGCGGCACTGAGCTTGTTAGAACACAGGGTCTTTCACAGGATAGTACAGTTAAGAGAGAGGGAAAACAAAAGGTTAAAGATGGGGGAAAAGTTGAAGGGGCTAAAATTTACGGTGGTGAGCAGTTTGTTTCAGGAAAGTCTGATATCAAAGGGGAGATGGTAAGGAGTAGCGCTCATGACACTATCGTTTCTGGTGAGAATGGAGTGCGAGGATATCAGAATGTGTATGATGATGGAGAGGTTTTTAGCTCAAAGATCATGGAAGGAGGGGTACAAAATCTTTATGTGGAAGAAGATTTAGACCATTATAGCAGTTTTGCCTTTGATACGAAGGTCTTTTCTGGTGGACAGCAACATGTTTTAGCGGGAGGAATCGCGATTGGCGTTCTTTTAGAAGGGACTGCTTTTCAGGCAATAGATTTAGGAGGTTATGTAAAAGATTTAACCGTTAAGGATCAAGCACAATCGTGGTTACATGGTGGCGCAACATTGGAAGGAAAGACAACGGTTAATGATTCTGGACGGATTTATCTTTATGCTGGTGCAGAGCAATCTCGTACTGAAGTAGAAAAAATTGTCTTAAATGGCAGAGATACAAAATTGTACGCGATTGCCTCTAATATAGATGGTGAAAGTTCTTTGATTGAGAATCTGAGTGGGAATGGTCGTGTTATTTTTACTTCTACCGTGTTTGATCCACATTACTCTAAACTTGAGATCAATGATCTTTCAGGGAGTTTACATTTTAGGTTGCATACTAATTTTGCAGAACAGCGCGGTGATTATCTTCTGATCAAAAAAGGATCAGGTAATCACACCATAAGCGTTATCGATTCTGGTGTTGAAATTACCAATTCTCCTCTACAAGATCAGAATTTAGTTTTGGAGCTTGATTTAATTCATGTTCAAAGCGGAAATGCGCATTTTACTCTGACAGATTTTTCTGGTGAAGAGACGAGTACGATTGATGGTGGAGCCTACATGTATGGCTTAAAGACAAAAGATGATAATGGGGGAAAGACTTGGTCTTTGGCTACATCACAAATAACTTCTGCTCCTGTAATTCCTTCACCTCATGTGGAGTCGCCTATAGATAAGCTTCCTGAAAAAGAAGAAAATATGACATCGGCAAAAGATTTTAGTATCTCTGATGTAATTCATTACAGCATTGGGGAAGGAGGAGGAATTCTACAAAGCTCTTTGCTCGGTGATGATAACGTAGTTTATGTCTCTGATGATGGAGAGCAAGGTGTTCTTAAGAAGTCTATTAATAATACAATTCAGGGATCAGGAAGACTTTATGTTGAAGCTGGTGGTTTCAGTAAAAATACAACCATTGAAAATGGTGGTACTGAGATTGTAGGGGAACAGGGGGTCTCAGAATCTACGATTATTTACGAGGGTGGAAAACAAAAAGTGGAGGGGGGAGGCTCTGCATTGAGAGCTGAAATTTATGGTGGGGAGCAGCTTGTTTTCGGAAATGGTTATGTAAATGGTGGAATTGTTGGGAGCAGTGCTTATAACACGACACTTTATGGTCAAGGTGATACGCCGGGACAGCAGAATGTATATGATGATGGGATGGCTGTGGGAACAAAAGTGATGAGTGGAGGAGTACAAACTCTTGCTAAGTGGTTTCCTAATGATGATAACTTTGCAGAAAAAGCCGGCGGTTTAGCTGTAAATGCTGAAATCTTTTCAGAGGGTGTGCAGCGTGTTTTAGCAGGAGGTGAAGCCAATACAGTCATTTTACGCACTGGTGGTGTTCAAGAAGTCTATGCAGGTGGAATTGTAAAGAATCTAACGATTGAAGATAATGCTAATTCATGGATTTCTCCTGGTGCAATATTAGGAGGAGAAATAAAAGTTCAGGATTTTGGTGGGCTCCATCTTGATGCTGGAGACGATGGTCAACAAACTATAGTAGAAAACATTGAATTAAATGGAGAAGACGCTCAATTATACTCCGTTGCTCGTGGGTTTGACGACAAAAGTACACGCATTCAGCAGTTAAGCGGTGTAGGAAAAGTCATTTTTACTTCTTCTGAAGATGATTTATATTACTCTCAGCTTTATATTGATAATCTAGCAGGGAGTCTACATTTTGACCTTAATGTTAGCCTTGCAGAAGGAAAAGGTGATTACCTCTTTATTGAGAATGGGAGTGGTTTTCATACAATAAGTGTCGTAGATTCTGGTATTGAAATTGTTGATCCTTCTTCAGCAGGACTTGATTTAATTTTTGATCAAAGTGGTGACGCACATTTTACCCTGAGAAGCTTTTTTGGTGCAAATGTTAAAACTATTGATGGCGGAACCTATACGTATGGTTTAAAACACAAAAATATTGAGAATGAAGAGGGAAAAATTTGGTATTTGACTGCAGTTTACATGGATAGTGCGTCACACAGAAGCAGATCTATGCGGCATTTAAATCAAAATCAATCAGTTTTTTCTCTTTCAACTATTGCAGCACCACAAGCGCATGCTATTAAATTGCCACGTCGAAGAAAAAACCGCCAAAACTTAAGGCAAAAATCTCAGGTTTCTGTATCTCCAACTGTTTCCTCTCTTGGAAGTCATGTTATTGAAGTCTTAGGTTCAGGAAGTTCTCATCCTCTTTCTGATGAAAAACAACAAACTGCTGTTTCAACCTCTTCTCAATCTTTAGCCGATCAAATGACTTTGCGTCCAGTTCATAAAGAACACCCTTTTCCACAATTGAGTGAGAAACTTTCAGTTTCTCACTTTTTGACTACTCCCTCTACAGATGCGGTATTGTCTATGTCTGCGGCTCCAGCGATGGTTTTTCACAATGAAATGCAAACTGTACGTGCGGGAAGAGGAATTCTAGATAAAAGTAAAAAGAATGCAGCTTTATGGACCTATGCGATTAAATCTAAAGAGAGCATTGCGACAGAGCATATAGATTTTAAACTGGATCAGACCGGTATCGTTTTGGGGATCAATGGTTTAAGCGAGTGGGAAAATGGAGAGTTTTATATAGGTGGTTTTAGCAGTTATGATCGTGCCCGTGTTGCGCATGCACGGGGGGGTAACAGTGGAATCAATACTTATGGTATTGGTGCTTATGTCACTTATTTTGATCATAGTGGATGGTATCTCGATGGTATTTTAAAATACAATCATTATCAAAATACTCTAAAAGCCGTTTCAACGAATGGTTTAGAGATTGAAGGAACATATACTCAAAGGGCATTGGGAACTTCCTTTGAAGCTGGTTATCGACTTAAGACGTCAAAGAACAGTTGGTTACAGCCTTATGGACAATTTACATGGTTACAAGTTGAGGGTAAAGAAATCAAGTTATCGAATGACATGACAGGTGACATGCGTCCATTCACTTCATTACGCAGTGAGGTTGGCTTATCTTTAGGATATGAATTTGGTTCTCACATGGATTCCTCATCGCTTGCGTATATTACAGCAGCATGGTTGCGTGAGAATAAAGATGACAATCAAACGTTAATTAATCAACGCCATCCATTTACCACTGACTTGTCGGGGAATGCAGGTAAATTAGGAATAGGTTTAAGCAGTTTAGTGAGTGAGAAGTTAAAGTTATATGGTGAGGCCCATTATATTAAAGGGCGTAAAACAAAACAGTCCTTTCAGGGTATTTTAGGTGTACGCTATCGTTTCTAACGATATGGTTATTTTTTAGTTATCTTTAAATATATGATTGTTTTTAAAGGTCTTTAATTAAAGGTTCAGAGAACAATTTTTCAGAGCACGCAGCTTCGTTGTTCATGATAAACTGTATACCCTTATATACTTGATTATGCATTACTTTTTATCTTTGATAAGAAAACTCCGAGAAAATGCTAAAGAAGCACTATAAGAGCGCTCTTATATTCTTGATCAAAAAAGTATTTAAAAACTATAAAGAGCGGTTTTTTATGAGATAAGGAGGATTTTTAAGAAGGATTGTTGCAATCTAAGGTTGAAAATATATTTTGTAGAGCTAATTACGTTTAGTGTCTATGCAGGCGTGAAGGGGGGAGGATATGGCTCTACAATATAAATGGAAACGACATTGTTGGATACTCATGTTGAGCAGCTGTTTTGTGCAAGCTGCTGCTGCAAATGAGGGGGGAACAGCACTTTTTTGTCAATCTTCAAGTTATGAAAATGATAAAGTATTTCAAGATCAATACAATGAGGATATGAAATCAGCAAGATGCATACTTGGAGCCTCTAATGATGCCATGGTAAGAACGCGCAATGAATTAGACTTTTTGAAAAAGCCTAGAGATTTTATCATGGATAAGGGTGCTAGAGTGTTTGCGAGTCAACAGGAGCTTGACAGCAGTCATCGTGACAATGCTGGATATAATGCACAAGAACAAAATACTGCATTTCTTAAAAAGCCTGAACTTATTTCCATTAAAGATGGGGCAATGTTAGAAAATTATATCCTTGATAATGAAGGTAAAGCATACATTTCAAATGATGGTGAGATTGATAGTCCAGGGCGATCCATTAATAACACTGTAAGGAATGGTGCAGAGCTTTATGTGTATGCAGGAGGACTCAGTGAGAATAGTAAAATTGAACATGGTGGAATTGAAAATGTTCAGGCTTTAAAGGGAAAACAAGGTTTTTCGAAAAATGCTGTTGTTAAAGAAGGCGGGCACCAAAGTGTTGGAAATGGAGGGAAAGTAGAGGGGACTAAAATTTATGGCGGTGAGCAGCTTGTTTTCGGCGAGGGGGATATTGGAGGAGAGATTAAAGGCAGTAGTGCTTCTCATACTATCATTTATGGTCAAGATGAAACACTAGGCCAACAAAAAGTATATGATGGCGGAAAAGTTTGGAATACAAAAGTTATGCAAGGGGGTGTCCAAGAAGTTGGACAAAAGTCTCAAAGTGCAAAAAATGGTGGTTTTGCATTTCACACAGAAGTTTTTGGTGGTGGTAAACAACGTATCTTAAAAGGCGGTCAGGCTATTGGAGTCACTTTAAATGAGAGTGCTATTCAGGAAATATATACTGATGGATCTGTAAAAAATCTAACAATGAATGATCAAACAAAATCATGGGTGCATGCTGGAGCAACATTAGAAGGCAAGACACAGGTAAACCATTCTGGGCAGATCCATCTTTATGCTGGGAATGATCAACAACGCACCACAGTAGAAGATATTATTTTAAATGGAAAAGATACAAAACTATACTCTATTACTGATGAGTTTGATGAAAAAAGTTCTTTGATACAAAAATTAAGTGGTGAAGGGAGTGTTATTTTTTCGTTTACAGGTTCTGATCCATATTATTCTCAGCTTCATGTGAATAATCTTTCAGGAAATTTACATTTCGCGTTCAATACTACGATTGCCCATAACCGTGGTGATTATCTCTTGGTTGAGAAAGGCGCTGGGAAACATACAATAAGTGTTGCTGATTCTGGAGTTGAAATCACGGATCCTTTTTCAAATAAGCGTGATTTAATTACGGATCAAAGTGGTGGAGCGCATTTTACGCTGACAGATCTTAAGGGTGAAAAAATTAACGCCATTGATGGTGGAACTTATATGTATGATTTGAAAGAAAGAAAGGATGAAAATGGAAAAGTTTGGTTTTTATCGGCAGACCGCCTCAGTGGACCAGAACCTTCTATACCAGATCCGACAAATCCTTTTTTTCCTGGAGAAACATCAACAACCCCCTCTACAGATGCAGTGTTAACGTTGTCCGTAGTTCCTGGGCTTATTTTTAATAATGAGTTGCAAATTATACGGAATGGTAGAAAAATTTGGGACAGAAATAAGAAGGATATCGAACTATGGACTTATGGGATTAAGAGCAGAGAACGTGTTGCGACAGGCCATACACACTTTAAGCTTGGGCAGACAGGTTTAGTCTTTGGTGCTGATCAGTTGAGTGAATTAAGGCATGGAGAGTTGTATGTTGGTGGTTTCGGGAGTTATGATCAAGCACGTATTTCTCATGCACGAGGTGGTGACAGCGATTTGAGCTCTTATAGTATTGGAACTTACGCAACTTATTTTGATCATCGTGGATGGTATATGGATGGTGTTTTGAAATATAATTATTACCGAGATAATTTGAAAGCCATATCAACGAATGGTTTAGCCATTCAAAGTCATTACAATCAGTGGGCGATAGGTGGATCATTTGAGATTGGTTGTTATTTTGAACCGGCACAGAATACTTGGATGCAGCCTTATATCAAGCTAACAGGTTTGCAGGTTGAAGGTAAAAGAATAAAACTTTCCAATGGAATGATAGGTGATCTAAGCCCATTAACTTCATTCCGCAGTGAAGTTGGATTGACTGCAGGACATGAATTTTTTGTGAGTTCAGAAACTTCATTAACAGCTTACATTATGGCAGCTTGGTTGCGTGAGAATATAAATAATAATTATACGACAATTAATAACCAGTATAAATTTATTACAGATTTATCAGGCAGTGCGGGTAAATTGGGAATTGGTTTAAACGGTTCGGTCAATGATAAACTAACACTTTATGCGGAAGCACATTATCTAAAAGGACATAAGATTAAGAATGCTCTTCAAGGTATTTTAGGATTACGCTATAGTTTCTAAATATGTGTGCATGGCTGATTAACTTTACAAATGTAATTGTTTTGCAAACTTAAACAGATAACGTTCGGCTATGTCTTCTCGAGAGTGTAAGGACTTTCTCAAATAGTAGAAATGTCTTTATACTCTCTCTTTTAAAGGCAACATACTGAATTTATAATAATAATTCATTTCTATGCATGTTGAATGAGAGTCGCGAAAATCATAGGATTCTCTCATTCCAAATCTGTTTATGTTGAATCAATCAAAACCATTTTCTTGCACGTCACAAGCAGGGAAGCCTGCGTGGATAAAAATTGTACAAGAAAGAACTAAAAATACCTCTTATAAACTGCCTCAAGTACCAAAGGGTGTCGCGTTGCAACATTTTAGGGCTGGAAAAGTGTATGATGATATCGGCTCGCTTCTTCATAAGCGTAAAGATTGGGGGGGGTCAATGGCTTTACCGGTATATCATTCATGGATGACGTGGCGAAATGGGCTTGAGTGCATTGAGAGATGTCTCTTTAAAACAAGTGAGTGAATGTACAACCCAATGGCGTTTTGTTTTACGTGAAGAGGGGGCCCCATTAAAGGGCACGAGCATTTTTTTCATCTATAATTCCAGATATGCAAATTATTCCTTTAACTTAAGTGAACATTTTGAATTTTATTCAATTTTTCTGCCTTAAGTTAGAGTTTTTTAGTGGTTTATAGATAAACAACTTTAAGTTGTTTAAATTAAAAAAATACACTAAAAAATTGTATTTAGACATAAATAAAACACATTATGATACAATCTAAAATGAGCTATCTATGTAGTCGCGGGGTATTTTTCTAAATAATTGAGAGTGGAGTGTGGATAATGCGGTATAAATACAAATTAAGTTTTTCAGTATTGATGATCAGTAGTTGTCTTTTGCAATCTGCAAGTGTAGTTGAGAGTAGGAATAGAGTGCTAACAAGAGCAACAGATGTGGGAAATAGAGAAGAGGAAGAAAAAAATTTAGAACTGATTGCTAGTTTTTTCAAAAATAATATTACGATTGAATATGGTGATGTAGAGCTTGTTGAGAATGGAAAAACTTCCGTGGGGTCCACTATTAAAAAAGGAGGGATGCAAATAGTTACACGAGCAGGAATTGCAATGAGCGCCAAAATTTTGGGAGGTCAGCAGTTTATTCATGAAGAGCCAAATATTGATCTTACACTCGTGGTTAGACGAAGTAGTGCATATAATTCCACAGTTACTGGTGGAGATGGAGCAATAGGGCAGCAGAATGTGTATGATGGGGCAGAGACTTGGTATACGAAAGTGGGAGATAACGGAGAACAAAATCTTTATGCAGGACAAAGAAAAGAGGGGGGAAAATCAATGTATGCTGAGGTCTCTGGGAATGGGAGACAGCATGTCTTAGCGTTAGGAGAATCGGTGAAAACTACTTTGAAGGATCGAGCTACTCAAGTTGTATATCCTATAGGATTTGTAGATACTTTAACAATTACGGATTTTGCCAAATCGTGGCTACATGTTGGTGTAAAAGAAGTCGTTGGGGAAGTAAGGGTTAATCATCATGGAGAACTTTATTTGTTTGCAGGTGATTCAACAAACCATATCACCAAGAAAAGCATTCCTATAGAAAGAAAAACTGATGAAATAATAAAACCTGATGAAATAATATTTGAGATTGGTGAACGGGATACCCAGCATAAACCTCAGATTAAAATTAAAGATTTAGGTGGTAATGGAGGGACTGTTACTTTTACTTCTATTCCGTATGATCCACGACATATTTCGCTTCATGTTGAGAAACTTTCAGGGGATTTACATTTTCGTTTTAATATAAATGCTATGGGAGATTATAATAGCGATTATTTGTTGATCGATAATGGTGCCGGTAACCACAAAGTAAGTGTTACAGATTCTGGTCGGGAAATTACAGATTCTCTCCTACAAAGGAATGGTTTAGTTAGCGGAGTCAATTTAATTACCGATAAAAGCCAAGAGGGAGGTGCTAATTTTACTCTGGCAGACCTTTCGGGGACGGACATTACAGCTGTTGATGGTGGAACCTATCAGTATCGCTTGCTGAA
The DNA here is from genome assembly GCF_042197325.1 of Bartonella sp. AA16NXGY. Taxonomy (NCBI): domain Bacteria; kingdom Pseudomonadati; phylum Pseudomonadota; class Alphaproteobacteria; order Hyphomicrobiales; family Bartonellaceae; genus Bartonella; species Bartonella sp. AA16NXGY. The sequence goes on from NZ_JBHIRR010000001.1 coordinate 300,221, forward strand.
GAGAGAAAGATGTGCTGATTCTAGTGGTCATTCTACAATTTGGTATTTATCTAGAGCTTCTGAAGATATGGGACGTTCGGATACTGAGGTACAGTGTGTGAATAAGAAAGCGAAGACTCCTCTTCCATTATCTGGAAGGAGTGGTACACAGTCTGATCAAGCCGCCTCTTCTGGAGAGAAAAACACCAGTCTTCGTTCACCTACTAAAAAAGAGATGCCCAAGCAACGTCCTCCACGTCATTTAAGAGGGGCACAGAATGTCTCTAGTGTTTCTGTATCTCCCTCTCAAGAAAATCAGACTCTTGTAGCGTTTCCTCTATCAGGTCTTCATCCTTTTTCTGATGAAAAACAACAAACTGCTGTTTCAACCTCTTCTCAATCTTTAGCCGATCAAATGACTTTGCGTCCAGTTCATAAAGAACACCCTTTTCCACAATTGAGTGAGAAACTTTCAGTTTCTCACTTTTTGACTACTCCCTCTACAGATGCGGTATTGTCTATGTCTGCGGCTCCAGCGATGGTTTTTCACAATGAAATGCAAACTGTACGTGCGGGAAGAGGAATTCTAGATAAAAGTAAAAAGAATGCAGCTTTATGGACCTATGCGATTAAATCTAAAGAGAGCATTGCGACAGAGCATATAGATTTTAAACTGGATCAGACCGGTATCGTTTTGGGGATCAATGGTTTAAGCGAGTGGGAAAATGGAGAGTTTTATATAGGTGGTTTTAGCAGTTATGATCGTGCCCGTGTTGCGCATGCACGGGGGGGTAACAGTGGAATCAATACTTATGGTATTGGTGCTTATGTCACTTATTTTGATCATAGTGGATGGTATCTCGATGGTATTTTAAAATACAATCATTATCAAAATACTCTAAAAGCCGTTTCAACGAATGGTTTAGAGATTGAAGGAACATATACTCAAAGGGCATTGGGAACTTCCTTTGAAGCTGGTTATCGACTTAAGACGTCAAAGAACAGTTGGTTACAGCCTTATGGACAATTTACATGGTTACAAGTTGAGGGTAAAGAAATCAAGTTATCGAATGACATGACAGGTGACATGCGTCCATTCACTTCATTACGCAGTGAGGTTGGCTTATCTTTAGGATATGAATTTGGTTCTCACATGGATTCCTCATCGCTTGCGTATATTACAGCAGCATGGTTGCGTGAGAATAAAGATGACAATCAAACGTTAATTAATCAACGCCATCCATTTACCACTGACTTGTCGGGGAATGCAGGTAAATTAGGAATAGGTTTAAGCAGTTTAGTGAGTGAGAAGTTAAAGTTATATGGTGAGGCCCATTATATTAAAGGGCGTAAAACAAAACAGTCCTTTCAGGGTATTTTAGGTGTACGCTATCGTTTCTAACGATATGGTTATTTTTTAATTGATCTCAATGATAATTTTGATGGAAAGCGTTGAGGAATATAAAAGAAGTTCAACATTTGCTAAGGAGCGGTAGCGCATCTTTATGATGGGATGAGCAATTGCAGGTGTTTTTATTAAAGTCTTCTTTATAATTCATTCTATATTTTTGAGAATTTGTATAGATTTTTGCAGAGTCACTTGGCAAAGGGCTCCTTGCTCGCTATAGAAATGGCTAGAGAATATTATAAATGAAATAAAGGTGGTTAAATGGCTTTAGAGCGTACTTTTTCGATGATTAAACCAGACGCAACCCGTCGTAATTTGACTGGCGCAATTACTAAAATGCTTGAGGATGCGGAGCTACGTGTTATTGCGTCTAAACGTGTCTGGATGAGCAAACGTGAGGCTGAAAAATTTTATGCTGTTCATAAAGAACGTCCTTTTTTTAGTGAATTGGTTGAATTCATGTCTTCTGGTCCAACCGTTGTACAAGTTTTGGAAGGTGAAAATGCAATAGCTAAAAACCGTGAAGTAATGGGGGCTACGAATCCTAGTGATGCAGAAGAAGGGACAATTCGTAAGGTTCATGCTTTATCGATTGGCGAAAATTCTGTCCATGGATCCGATAGTGCTGAAACGGCAAAAACAGAAATCGCCTTTTGGTTTCCTGAGGTAGAAATTGTTGGTTAATAAAGCGTTTATAATAATAAAGCGTATATAAGAAGCAAAAATCCGAAACACTATATTTCGGTTTTTTGCTTATGAGATTATAGATTTTTTTGAAAGCATATGGAGCATTAATCGTTTTTTTAGCTTTTAATATTGCAGCTGCTTTTACGAAAATATAAAGGCTATTTACTCTTTTTTGAATAGCTTTTATCTACACGTCTCCCTTATTTGTAATGTGCAAAAAAGCATTTTATTGATCTATCATTAATAAAAATAAATCAATCTTATGCTATTCTCATCTCTTATTTAAGTACAAAAAGATAAATCATCATTATAAAATTCCATACTATTCATAGGATAACGTGTTTTAAACCTGCACGAAAATAATCCCACCCTGTCCACAATGTAAGGAGGGCAGAAATCCACAGCATAGTAATGCCAAACTCTACTGTGTAAGGGAAAATTTTATTACCGGCTGGTCCAGCTAAAAGAAATACAATAGCGATCATCTGTACAAAAGTTTTCCATTTTGCAAGACGAGAGACAGGAACACTAACTTTTAACTCCGCCAAATATTCACGTAATCCTGATACAAGAATTTCTCTGCAAAGAATGATAATAGCTGCCCATAGAGTCCACCCAGCGATGGTACTGTCTGCGGCAAGCAAGAGCAAACAAGCAGAGACGAGAAGTTTATCGGCAATTGGATCTAACATGCGACCAATATTGGATGTTTGTTCCCAAATACGAGCAAGGTAACCGTCAAGAAAGTCAGTAATGGATGCAACGATAAAAATAGAAACAGCAATCCAGCGAGTGATATCACTTGATTGTAGTCGCCCTTCTAAAAAAAAGCATGCAACAACCATTGGGACTGCAACAATTCGTGCATAAGTTAAAATATTTGGAAAAGAAAAAGTATGATTTTTCATGGAGCCATTTTTAATTCTTGTGAAAGAGAATATATTTCCTAAACGTAACAAGGCGAAGGTTATGAAACAAGCCTATTTTTCATGAAAATGGTTATAAATTTTTTGTGCAATTGTCATAGAGATTCCCGTAACTTTTTTTAAATCTTCAAATGAGGCACTAGCAACAGCTTTGGCACTTCCAAAATGATGAAGCAATGCACGCTTTCTTGTCGGACCGATATTTTCGATTTCATCAAGTGGGTTTTTGAATGTTGCTTTTTTTCGTTTTATCCTATGAGTTCCAATCGCAAAACGGTGTGCTTCATCACGCAGACGTTGCAAAAAATAGAGGATAGGATCACGTGGAGGAAGTGTAAAGGGGGGAATACCTTTTATAAAAAATCGTTCACGTCCCGCATGACGGTCAACACCTTTGGCGATTCCAACAACTGTGAAGAGATCATTTAATTGTAATTCAGCAAGTATTGCATGTACGCTGTTGATTTGTCCTTCACCACCATCGATTAAGATAAGGTCAGGCCAAATGGGAAAAAGATCATCATCTTTTATGTTATGACTTCTATTTGGCAGATCATGCTCTTTGATAAGGCGTGAAAATCTTCGTTTAATCACTTCTTTCATCATGCCAAAATCATCGCCAGGCGTGATATCTGTTGAGCGAATGTTGAATTTTCGATATTGATTTTTAATAAATCCCATTTGACCAGCAACAATCATAGCCCCTACAGCATTTGTTCCCATGATATGAGAATTGTCATAGACTTCTATCCGGTGTGGAGGAAAAGGTAGTTGGAATGTTTTAGCAAGACCTTGAAGCAATTTTGTATGGGTGGCTGTTTCAGAAAGCTTATGTTCAAGTGCTTCATGAGCATTGAGATAGGCACGATTAACAAGAGTTTTCCGTTCACCTTGTTTAGGTAAAGAGAGGGATACTTTGTGGTTTGCTTTGAGACTAAATGCTTCTGTAAGAAGTGCCTTTTCTTCAATTTCTTCAGATAAAAGGATGCTTTTGGGAAGTGGTTTATCATCGTAAAATTGGGCAAGAAAACTCGCTAAAATTTCAGTGCGGGAAAAAGAGGGATCTGCTTTAGGAAAATAGGCACGGTTTCCCCAATTTTGCCCCATGCGAAAAAAGAACACTTGAATACAGGTCATTCCTTCTTTTTGCGCAATTGCAAATACATCCGCTTCTTTTATCGTTTGAGGATTAATACCTTGATGGCTTTGTATGTGAGAAAGGGCTGATAAGCGGTCACGATAGGAAGCTGCTTGTTCAAAATCAAGATTTTCTGCGGCTTTATGCATAGCTTGAACCATATCGCTTTTAATAGATTGATCTTTTCCCGAAAGGAACGCTTTTGCTCCTTTCACCAGTTCTTTATAATCACTGTCACTAATTTCATGAGTACAAGGTGCAGAACATCGCTTAATTTGATAAAGCAAACAGGGGCGTGTACGGTTTTCAAAAACTGAATCAGTACAGGTTCGTAATAAAAAGGCGCGTTGTAAAACATGAACTGTTTGTGTCACTGCACCAGCAGAAGCAAAAGGACCAAAATAGTGAGCTTTTCGTGTTCGAGCACCACGATGTTTGTAAAGTGCAGGCACTCGATGATCATCTGTAATCATAATATAAGGGAAACTTTTATCATCACGCAGGAGTACATTAAAATGTGGATGCAATCTTTTGATGAGATTGGCTTCTAAAAGGAGTGCTTCTGTTTCTGTATGGGTGACGATAAATTCCATATGATATGTTGCACGAATCATGCGGGTAATACGATTATTGTGTCCTTGTTCACGTGTATAGTTTGAAACACGTTTTTTGAGATTACGGGCTTTGCCAACATAAAGAATATCACCATTTTCACCAATCATCCGGTAAACCCCTGGCTTATGCGGAAGGTGTCTAACAAACTCTTGTATGAATTTGATACCTTGGAACTGATTTTTCTCATTGCTTTGATTGGCATTATGCCATGTAACATTAGAGAGAAAAGAAAGTTTTTCCCGTTCATTTTGCGGACAATTTGTATTATTTTTCAGGACCATTCCGTTTGTTACGAATATGTTGTTTGTTTAATATATGAAATATTCTTTTTTATTAAATAATGATTATTTATGTCTTTATAATTTTTTTCTATAAATAATATCTTATAACATAAGAGTATGATTTTAGAGAGCCGATCTTTCATAAAAAATATGAGAGTTGTTATTCTAAGACAGCTTTATGAATTTGCCCAATTTATCCATTAAAATGATTGAAATAAGAAATCCATGATGATTAAGAGGATAGACTTTCTAAAAGGAAAAAAATTAATTCACGCTGATCGTTATTAGCTTACCATTATAATATGTTGGTATTATCCAAAGAATCAAAGAACTTTATCATTTAATGCCTTTGTATTTTACAACATGATATTTGATTTAGAAAAAATATCAGAGAAAGATCTAACATAACAGATGTTCTTTTTGAAGCCACTTATGCGTTATTTGGGCATTTTCATCTTGTCCCAGACGGTTGATAAGAAAGGGGCTGAGTTTTTTCATTTCTTCTTCCAAAAGGTAGGGAGGGTTAATAATAATCATACCACTTCCATTCATTGTCGGTGGACTTGAACTTTTTCGGATACGCATTTCAAGCTGTAGAATCTTAGGAATTCCGGTTTGATAAAGCGCGTGAAGAAAACTTTCAATTTCTTTGTCATATTTAACAGGATACCATAAAGCGTAGATTCCTCCAGAAAAGCGACGATAGGCTTTCGTTAATCCATCAATAAGGCGGGAAAACTCTCCAGTTTTTTCAAAGGGAGGGTCAACAAGGATAAACCCACGTTTTTCTTTTGGTGGTACATGAGCATTTAAGGAAAGCCAACCATCTAAATGCAGAACTTTTGTTTGATAATCTCCTGCAAAGTTTTTTGCTAAAATATGATAATCTTCATTGTGCAATTCTATTGCGGTGAGGCGATCTTGTTTCCGTAATAATTGACGAATAAGAACAGGAGATCCAGGATAAAATACAATTTCTTTTTCCCCTTTATTGAGGGCATCAATGATATCACACCATGGACAAAGGAGTGTTCTTAAATCTTCTGGGATAGGAGTTGAAAAAAGTCGTTGGACACCTTCGCGACACTCTCCTGTTTTATGTGCTTCTAAAGAAGAAAGGTCATAAATACCGATTCCAGCATGCGTATCTATAACGCGAAAAGCTTTTTCTTTGCGTTTGAGATATTCTACAATGCGAGTGACAATAATGTGTTTAAAAACATCAGCAAAATTGCCAGCATGATAAATATGCCGATAATTCATGGAGTAAACTCTATCATATGTATAACTGTACCGGATTATTAGCATAGAATAATAGAATTGATATCCATAAAAATACTCTTGTAGAAATCAAACAATACCCTCACTCCCACATTATACACTACAGAAAAAATATTAATGTCATTGGAGCATTTATTCACAAGGCTATTTTTATATTATGAGATTAATCGTTAAAATTTTAAATTTTTTATATGAAAGATAGACAAGAAGAGATCAAACATTTCAATAGAGATATTTATGTTGTAAGAGAAATTTTTTATGATCGCGGACTCTTCTAGGAAGACTATAAAAAACACTCAATTAACGAGAATATTAGTGAAGTTTGTTGAAAATTGAAGGGTATCTTTCAAATTCATTCATCAATTTGCTTGTTTAAAGATTAAAGAATTTCAAATGCTTGATAAAAACATTGTTACATTTATAAGTTTTTTAGCAAGCGTAAAATTATGGATAGAGCAATAAAGTGCTGGTGTTATAGTGATAGATTTTTGTAAAAGTGTGAATGAATTTCATTGCTTTAAGCGGAGCCAAAGCTTTACATTATACACGCTAAATAGCTAGGTTATTGTGTATGATGCTAAAATAAAACTTTTGAAAATTGATATGTGCTCTGCAAGCTATCTCAATCAAAATGAGGAATTTTAAACTAAAGTAAATAGGTTTATCTATCTCTAACACTGTATTATCGAGCGGCTTTATGAGGTAATCTTATAAAAAAGGCTAGGATAAGAAATTCTTTTTATATGGATTATGCTTCTATACCATGCTTTTGATTGAATGTAATTTTCTATTCATGCCCATTCTGTTTTCAATACTGAGATAGGTTAAACACATGATATTATGAGAACGCATGCCCAGAATCCGGAGACTTGTAATAGTTAGAGCATACAGTGGCTTAGAGAGCTGGTTATATGGAGGTATTTTACTGAATAAAGGCACAAGCTGGTACCTTTTTTATTTTTTAGCAGTATTGCCATACCTCTTGGCACTTGAGTTGGTTCATAAAGTACATTTTTACTCTTTCCGCTAATAGTTTTATTTACACGACAGATATTTAATTGAATACGATGATGGCTCATATTTCGTATTGTATATGGAATAATGGATGATAAAATTCCCACCCCAACGCAAAGAGTAAATGTTGTGCGTAAGATGATCGTTTTTGAAGAGACTGATGATGTGTTAAGAAAGTTTTTTAGAGATTTTTCTTTCTGATTTTTTTAATTGAATACGTAAAATGTTTTACAGCATGTTATGATTTTTATCAGTAAAGGATAATTTGGCGGAAATGTTTGTAATGATACGTACAACATTGTTTAAAAGGAAAGACATTGGCTATAGTATTTACAGGAAGATGAGTAACCTAAGAGATCAGATGAAGTTATTTTAGAAAAGTTTTTAAGTGTTTTGAACTTTGTATGAAGTGGTTTATCATTTTTGAATGGTTTGTGTTATAATACGCTAAAAAAGGATGAGAGGATAAAAAGTTCTTTTTGCAATAAAAGCGTGTAATTGCTTTTAAGTTAAGAAGAAAATATATAAGTAAGATATTATATTTGATACCTCCTTCAGAGGAAGCATGAATAAATGAAATCAAATTTAAAAGCATAAAGTTAGAGAGAATAATGGGTAATATTTTTTCACCAACGCATTTAATTATAATTTTATTGATTATCTTTGTGCTTTTCGGTCGCGGTAAAATTTCTGAATTAATGGGCGATGTTGCTAAAGGAATTAAAGCCTTCAAAAAAAATATGAAAGAAGAAGATGATAGCATTGAGGATAAAGTTGAAATGGCTCCTACTTCCCAAATGATTGATGTAGAATCTCAACAATCTCAGCCGTTATCGGTAAAACATGCAACAGCGCGCAGAAAGGTTTCTTCTGCTTCTAAAAAAAGCAAAACATCTGTTGCTAAAAAACAGTAACAAAAACGCAATCATCATTGTGCAATATTTTTTGATGAGAAAGTCGAATTAAGAGATGTTTGGGATTGACGGACCAGAGTTTATCGTAATCTTACTTGTTCTCATCATTGTCGTTGGACCAAAAGATTTACCTAAAATATTAAAGACAGTAGCAAAGATAAGAGCGTATGTGTATTCAACAGCAAATGAACTTCGTCATCAGTTTGATGATGTAATAAAACAAATCGAGCGCGATAATTTGCAAAAAGTATGTTCGGATATTAGCGATTCAAGCAAGAAGTTGGCAGAAACTTTTGATCCCACTCAAAATATATTAGAGGATATCCACGATAATTGGGATGTTAAGGAAACACATCATAAATCAAAAAAAGATAAAGAAATTTTGGAATGCGATCAAAACGTAACCAATAAAGATACGACAGTATCTATTGCTTCTAAAGATAAAGAAGATATGTCATGAATGTTAAGAAAGATGAAGTTGATGCTAATATGGCTCCACTTTTAGAACATTTAATTGAACTTCGTCAGCGAATTATTTCTGCCTTGGTTGCATTTATGATCGCTTTTATGATGTGTTTTCTTGTTAAAGATTATATTTTAAATTTTTTACTATGGCCATATCAGTGGGCAATGAAAATAGCAGAGGGTAATCCTGAGGGGATTCGTTTACAATCAACGCAAGTATGGGAAACTTTTTTAACGAAGATGAAGCTTTCTGTTTTTGGGGGAATTATTTTATCTTTTCCCTATACGGCTTTTCAGTTTTATAGTTTTATTGCACCAGGGCTTTATAAAAATGAGCGTATGGCTTTTTTACCATTTCTCATTGGGGGGCCTATTTTATTTTGTATTGGGGGAGCGTTTGTTTATGGTCTATTAGCGCCAATAATACTATGGTTTAGCCTTTCTCAACAATTTCTTCCAGATGTTCATTTAAAAATAGAGTTTATAGTGCGTATTTCTGATTATTTGGGCTTTATGACATCGTTTATCCTAATTTTTGGTTTGATTTTTCAATTACCTCTTGTCATCAGTCTTTTAACAAAAATTGGATTTGTAACATCTCATGATTTGGCGTCTAAACGAAAATGGGCTATTTTGCTCTCTTTTATCATAGCGGCAATCATAACGCCGTCGGATTTTTTTACGATGTTTGCAGTGGCTTTACCAACGATAGCACTTTACGAGATTTCAATTTTAATTGCTTACAGTATAGAAAAGAGAAGAAAATCCGCTTAAGAAAAGTGTATAATCTTATGCGATAAGGAATGAATAAAAACAATATAAATGAGGAATTTTTATGCTTGATATTAAGTGGATTCGTGACAATCCTGAGAAATTAGATAAAGCACTCGTAAGTAGAGGTCTTGAGCCACAAGCTGAAAGGTTAATACAACTTGATCTTGCACGTCGGTCGTATATTGCTAAGGTGCAATTGGCGCAGGAACGTCGCAATGCTGTTTCAAAGGAAATAGGACAGGCTTTAGCGGTATCGGATCAGCAAATGGCTGAACGTCTTAGGGCTGAAGTTGAAGAGATTAAAGCTTTTCTTTCCTCTGCAACAGTGGAAGAAAAACAGCTGACGGAGAGTCTTGAGAAACTTCTTTCAGCACTTCCAAATATTCCATTAGATGATGTTCCAGAAGGTAAAGATGAAAGTGATAATGTCGTCATTCGACATTTTGGTACACCTCCAACATTTAATTTTACACCAAAGGAACATTTTGATCTTGGTCAAGATCTCAAACAGATGAATTTTGAACGAGCTAGTCGTTTGTCTGGAACACGTTTTACAGTACTTTCAGGGGCATTAGCACGGCTAGAACGAGCATTAGGCCAGTTTATGCTTGATGTGCATGTCAATGAGAATGGTTACACAGAAGTCTCAGTACCTCTTCTTGTTCGTGATGAGATTGTTTACGGAGCAGCACAATTACCGAAATTTGCTGAAGACCTTTTTCGTACAACAGATGGTCGATGGCTTATTTCCACAGCAGAAGTGCCATTAACCAATTTGGTCAACGATGAAATTCTTGAAATATCAGATTTACCACTGCGATTTTCTTCTTTATCTCCCTGTTTTCGTTCAGAGGCGGGAGCAGCCGGTCGTGATACGCGCGGTATGTTGCGTCAGCATCAATTTTGGAAAGTTGAAATGGTCTCGATTACCAGTGAAGAGCAGTCTTTAATTGAATTAGAACGTATGACGGAATGTGCAGAAGATATATTAAAGCGGCTTGGTTTGCCTTTTCGCACAGTGGTTCTTTCTACGGGTGATATGGGGTTTGCAGCGCGTAAAACCTATGACATCGAGGTTTGGCTTCCTGGTCAAGAATGTTATCGTGAAATTTCTAGCTGTTCAGTTTGTGGAGATTTTCAAGGTCGCCGTATGAATGCGCGCTATCGTAAAGAAGGCGATAAAAAATTGCATTTTGTTCATAGCCTTAATGGTTCTGGTACGGCTGTTGGACGTTGTCTTATTGCCGTACTTGAAAATTATCAACAGGCTGATGGATCAATTATTATTCCAGATGTTTTACAACCTTATATGGGAGGCATGCGCTGTATTACTGCTTAATTTTACGAAAGGAGAGACAATATGCGTTTATTGCCAAGAGGTGATGATACACAGACGCAAGTTTTTGCCATTTTAAAAGAAGCAGTTTGTCAGTATGATAAAAGTGCACCTCCATTGGAGATTGAATGATACTATGGGGCAAAAGGGTATTTTACAATTTCGTGAGGAGTTAGCCGCTCTTGTACTGAAAATGCGTAGCAAAGGCATTGATGACGTGCGATTTTTTTCGGCATTAGAGAAAATTCCGCGTCAACAGTTTGTTGCTGCTCCTTGGTTCAATAGTGCTTATGATAATAAAGTTATTCCCCTTGAGTGTGGTGAATATATGGAACGTTTGGAAGAACAACTCTTAATTCTTTCGGCATTATCGTTGAAAAAAAGGCATCGTGTCTTAGAAATTGGTACAGGATCTGGTTTTTGTACTGCTCTTATGGCATGTCTGAGTGACCGTGTGACAACGATTGATCGTTATAAAACGCTTGTTGATTTAGCACGCCAAAAATTTCAAACTTTAGGAATTGAAAATATTGTTATACGGCAGATTGATGGAAGTCATAATGTGACAGGCTTAGGATCATTTGATCGCATTCTTATTTGGCCATCACGTTTTGATGAACCAAAGGAATTTTTAGAACTTTTAGCTGAAAATGGAATTCTCATTCAGGCGATAGGACCTGACGAAGGGGTACAAACGGTGACGCGCTATACAAAAATTGGTAGTCGATTTGAGTGTTTAGAACTGTTCCAAGTGCGTTACCAACCTTTTATTAAAGGCATTGCAGAGATACTTTAATTTTTAAAAGCTAAGACGTTTCTGCAAATTGTCTACGTTAAATTCATTTTGATCTTATATAAAGATATTTATGAATAAAACATCTCATTTTAACTCTTCGGTAATTTAAAAAAGCTTTAATGGAATGAGTTGATTATTGATGAGTGAGCAAAACGATGTGTCTAAAAGCTTTGGATAATATTTTCCAGCATAATTTTCAGAGAATAACTTTGTTAGCGGTGGTAACTATTGTTGCTGGTTGTAGTTCTGGTACACAGCGTTTTTCCAATACGTTCTCTCATCGTACGGTATCATCTCAATCAAATATATCAAGCACTATGTATACAGACCCGCGAATGCTATCATACGGTAGTGGTATGATACAAAGCACTGAATTGCCACCTGTGGAATCAAGCGATGATTCATGGGGAGATGATAATTCCCCCTATAATTTTCCACATCAAGGTAGGATAACTTCTTCTGATGGTCGCGTTATGGGCGCCCCTCCACGTAATCTTGGAACACTTTCTCGTTCACAAATGGATAAATCTTCTATTTTTCGGCGGAATTCTTATATTGTCCAGAGTGGAGATACACTGCTCAGTATTGCACGACAAGTAGGGGTTAGTGTTGAGGCATTAAAATTAGCAAATGGTATAAACAGCAATTCCATTTATATCGGTCAGGTCCTTGTTGTTCCAAGCAGGCGTACATTAGCAGCTTCAAATGCACACAATAATAACGATTGGGCAGTGTCAACAACAGAATCTGCATCCCAATCTGTGATGTCCTCTATAAAAAACAAGAAGTCCTCTCCTATATATAAAGCTCCTGTAACAACGCCACCCTCTGCAAAGATAAACAAATCAAGTTCTGAGAAAAATTTTTCTAAACAGATGACGCAATTGAAACATGAGACTGGTTTGTCAAGTACTGTTACGAATACAGATAATATGACGACTCCGCAAGCCACAGGAATTTCTAAGATGCGTTGGCCAGTACGAGGGCGTTTATTAAGCCAGTTCGGTCAAAAAAAGGGAACAGTAATGAATCGAGGAATAGATATTGCAGTGCCTGAAGGGTCTTCGGTAAAGGCGGCAGAAAATGGTGTGGTTATTTATGCGGGAGATGGACTAAAAGAGCTTGGTAATGTTGTGATGATTCGACATGAAAATGATATTATCACTATTTATGGATGTAATAGTAAGCTTGTTGTTAACAAAGGACAAAGGATAAGGCGCGGTGATGAGATTGCTAAATCTGGTGTTTCAGGAAATGTTAAAACGCCACGTGTCTATTTTGAGATGCGTAAGAATTCATTACCTGTTGATCCCCTTAAATATTTAGAAAACTAATTTATTGATAACTTTGACATTTGAATAGTCTTACAGTTTATAGAAAATTCATGAAAAACAATTGATTTTCTTAAATTAATAACATTGCAGCAAAAAATCATTGGTTTTAGAAAAGTAGTTCGTTGGGGTCGTTAGATATTACCATCTTTGTATTTATGAAAGTGTAAGACAATAGTATCATACTATTTGTCAGCTTTGAGTGTTCCAATTGCTCTTGCATTTGAGAGAAGCATGAAAAAGATATTTTCACGCCTTTCTTAAAAAGTTTTTATCTACAGGCTCATTTAATATGTGTGACGTGCAAGAAAATCGTTTTGATTAATTCAGAAGGTTTGAAATGAGAGCGTTTTATTGTATTTAGATCTGTCATTTGATATCAAAAACGATAAATTATCTATATAAATTAAGTTTGTTCATTAGAAAAATTATCTTGTATAATTTATTGAGTTAGTGAAAAGATTTATGTTGTAGGATATACAATAGGGGAAAGTGAATCTATTTTTTAAGATTTTTCTCATTGTATTTTGGTATTCTGCCTCTTAAGGATTTATTGTATTTTTGTAAAGCTGTGATTAGATTATGTAGTTATTGCTTTTTATGATAAATTCTTTAGGAATTTTTTCTGTATCGGAATTTCATTTTAATAGAGTGGGAAATACCTGAGGTTTAACTATAGGAGATAAAAATGTTTATTACGAACGCTTATGCTCAAGTTGCAGGCGATGTTTCCGGTGGAATTTCATTTGCTAACGCTGTCCCATTCATTTTAATTTTTGCAATTATGTATTTTTTTATGATTCGTCCACAGCGTGCCCAAATGAAAAAACGCCAAGAAATGCTTAATGCAGTACGTCGTGGTGATACAGTTATAACGGGTGGTGGTATTATCGGCAAGGTTACGAAGGTTCACGACGAGAGTGGTGAATTAGAGGTTGAAATTGGTGAGAGTATAAATATTCGTGTTATTCGCTCAACATTAGCTGATGTGCGCGTTAAAGGTGAGCCGATTGCAGAAAAAAAGTCAAAACTTAATGCTAAAGCAAAAACACCACAAAAGTCTAAATCTAAAACGACAACGAAAGAAGATATGAGTATCTCTGAAGAGAAAAAAGCTGTATCAAAGGAAAATGCATCTTAAGGTGTAATGGCAGTTTATTACATTTTTTAAGCATTTTTATAAAAAGCTTGGCAAGATCAAGACAATTTCATTGGAAAAGGGGCTTTTATAGTGGCTACAGAAAATGGAGTTTTTGTTTTCTTTAGATTATTAAAATAGTTGCTTTATTTATAGAATATTACGCAATTTTTTTCTGTTTTTTAAAGAAGATCATTGTTTTTATAAAAAGAAATTTGTGAGTAAATAAGCTGAAGAAACTTTTCAAAAAATAGATTTATTTAAGTAGGTATAGCATTTTACTGCGGTTTATGACCAAATTTTCATATATTTGTTGTATGAGAAGATTAGGGCATTATATAAAAACGTTCACTTCAATACTAGGCTATCTATGTTTAACATATCAATGTTTATATCAGCCTTACTTTAATTTTTATGGTGAGAAGTAGCAAAGACAATTGGATTATTCAAAAATAAAAGGTGCATATTCATGTTCGATGCAATTCAAATTCGTGAAGCACATTTTCCAAGTCGCGCACCTATTGATGCTTATGGAAATGGTGGGTTTCGTTTTGCTGATATGTCTCATAGAGGTTCTATTATTTGTGTCCCATCAGGTATTTATGGCATTGACATGGCAGGGCCTATTCCTACTCAAGGGGATATATCTCGTATTTTAGAAGAAGCTTCTGAAATCGAGGTTTTATTAATAGGTACTGGAATTGAATTATTACGATTACCTGAAGAGTTACGGGTGCTTTTATGGGAAAAACGTATTTCATCAGATACAATGAGTACGGGAGCGGCGGTGCGTACATTTAATGTTTTATTGGCTGAAGATCGCGCTGTTGCGGCGTTATTATTTGCGGTAGAATAGAGTATTGTTTCATAAAACAAAGGCTCTGGTCTAGCATGAAAGACTTGTGTAATTATTTTCTGCTCTGTAAAATACTGTCGTTTAAGGCGGTGATATAAGGGTGTAGAATATACATAACATAACACATTAAGTTTTTTAAATACAGCAGCAAGTATTCAGAACAAAGCTTGCTCGTCGTTCCTAATGAATCACATGAGTGATCAACTCTTGGCACTTGAGACAGTTCATAAGAGGCATTTTTAGTTCTTTCTCATACAGTTGTTACCTACAAGCCAGTTACGCTTGGGACGTGCAAGGGAATAGTTTTTATTGATGTAACATGGAGTTGGTTTAAAATGAAAGCATATCTACGATATTTGGAATTCTAATTTAACATACAAAATAACAGATTATGATTATAAATCAATGTATTGATAGTAACAGAAAATCACCGAGAGCAATTGGATTTTTTACAAATTGGTGTTGGTAAGAACCTTTGTCTTTTAGGATGGGGAGGAGGTCAATGATTTGATGAAGTTTTTGTGATCAGTGTATTTTTTATAAAATAACATTGTCATCTATCCACTGAAAAAGTGTTTTTCGTTGTTTGTTGTTCAAGTTTTACTATGCATGTTACGATTGTTTTTTAGCTTTTTTACTGCAAATGAAAACTTGAAGTCCTATAAGATAAGTTTTATCAGAAAAATTATTTATTTAATTTTTTCTTTCTAAAACGAAAAGTGACTAGAAAAGAAACTTTAATTCACAATACAGTTAAGAGACACATTTAAAAATCTTATTTTCTGAACTGTATTTGCTTATCCTTCATTTTTTAATATGAATAAAAAGAGGATATTAATTTAATTGCTAAAAAAGGGACGTTAATAGGTTCATAGAATGATAGGCTCTCTTCCTTATTGTCTTGATATTTTACGTACCATAGATCGTGATCGCTATATATCGGTTTTATTTGCGCCTAAAAAAAAGCGCCAAGCATTGGCTGCTCTTTATGTATTTAATGCTGAAGTTTCTCGTATTCGCGAAAGTGTACATGATCCATTCATAGGAGAAATACGGTTACGTTGGTGGTATGATGCTATTGCTCATGGTGAAATGCAAACGAGTGGAAACAATCCGATTTTGAATGATTTATTAAAAGCAATCACTCTTTTTAATTTACCTAAGACAGCTTTTTTACGTTATTGTGATGCGCAAATTTTAGATCTTTATCACAATCCAATAGAAACACTTCATGATCTAGAGCATTATTGTGGTGAGACAGCAGGCATAATTTTACAGCTTTCTTGTCAGATATTAGATCCTGAAACTGCACTAGAGTTTACAGATATCTATGAACATGGAGGGATTTCTCAAGGATTAAGCGGTGTATTACGTCTTTTATCATTCATGCAATCACGATATCAATATTATTTACCTACTGATATATTAAAGGCTGTAGGAGTGAATAGGGAAGATTTGGAATCCCATCGTCTCAGTGATCAACAAAAGGGTCGTATTGTTGAAGCTATGGTAGCATTATCGCGCGATCATTATACCCAATTTTACGAGTATTCTTGTATTTTACCGAGAGTTCTTAAGCCAGCTTTTCTTCCATTGGTCATTGTACCGGCTTCTCTTCAAAAAGCTATACAGCTGGGGGCAGCAATTTTTCAAGAGAGTGCAACTTTGCCATTGATGTATCGCTATTGGTTGATAACAAGGGCAGCAATAAGCGGCAATTTTCCAAAGATATTGTAAAAGAATATTACTACGTTAGAATGCGTAACATGTAGACTGATTTTTTCATAGGAAGATAAAGGAGCTATTGTGATTCCAAACCATTTTTTTGTTATAAAAAATGTTGATGTTTTGGTTGTTATGAACGCAAAAGAATAAGAAATTTTGTGATCTTGAAAATACGGTATATTTCTTCATCAGTAGTATGTTTTATTCAGTATATTGGATGGGTGAGATGCAGAGAAAGAAAAACATGAAATAAAATTTCTATTTTATGAGAGAAGTTATCTTAGCAGTCTATAAGTCTATAAAAAACTCTTATTTTTGAGAAATTATAACATCATAATTGATGACTGTTATGATTTATGAATATATTGATTTATAATGATAATTTGTTTTTTCTCATATTGAATGAGAGTCTTGAATAGAAAAAGATTTCTCCATTTTTATAATGAATTTTAAAAATAGTTTTTTTATCTATTATAAGTTGGGTGTGTAAATGAAATCATTTAAGGAAGAAGCAATACGCTTCCTATGAATGAATATTAAGAGTAGAAATATGCTGAGCTATGAATGAATGACGATAGGGATGACATTTATAGCTTAATAGGCGACAACCTTTACAACCTTGGATGGATAATGTTTTTTAATGCGTTGCAAAAACAACTCTACATTCCATTGACTATTTTCTCGCAAATCCATACATGCACTGATTTGCGAGAGAATGAATCATTATACAAACGCTGATCCTAAGATATGCAAACAAGAGATCTATCTTACCTCTTCAACTATAGACGAAGAGCTGATGGAAAATTTATCAAATAAGTTCTTTAAATTATATAAAATCTTTTTATTGGAGAGCGTTAAAGATCTGATTATAATTTGTGCTATTAATTTCCAAAGGATGTTCTTTATTGGCAACTTGTAGCATTTCTAACTTGAGATCTTCTCTTATCATCATATCTATATTGGCGCGGGCCTCAGTTGAAAGAGTATGAGACGTGATATCTTTAGGCATGGTTACAGTCTTTATTTGATAAATGATACGGTTTGTTGCAACCGGACCTTTTATGATGCCATAATGACCTTTGGGACCGGAAAATAATGCTTTAATGCCTTCAACGCCAAGGATTTCAGATGAGTCTTGACGCCGGAGGGTTGGTGTTGTTTGTTTTGTAACACCAAGGGTATGAGCAAGAGCAACAAGACTTTTTCCTTCCGTGAGCTGTTTGAGAGCATTTTGGGCTTTTTCATCAAGAAGACGTTGGATTTCCTCATTTTTCCATTGAGCAAGAACATCTAGCTTAGCCTCTTCAAGTGTCTTATCACGGGCAGGAATAATTTTATCGACCTTGTACCAGAGATATCCACCATTTTGAAAAGAGAGAGGATCAAGATCGACTCCTTCGTTTGATTGATAGATGGCATTCAGTAAAATATCTTTTTGAGGTAAATCCGTGAGTATTGCACCTTCAAGCGTTTTTCCCGTTTTATCAATAGTAATTGTGCGCAAAGATAACTTGTATTGGTCAGCTAACTCTTTGAGAGAAGCACCCTCAAAACGAGCATTTTCAATGGCTACATAATTGTTACGGATATCATCAGTAGCACGATTTTTGGCAAGTATTTGGCGAATATTTTCTTCTACACTTTCAAAAGGAAGAGAGCTTGAAGGTTCAATATGCGTAACGCGAATGAGAACAGGTCCCTGTAAGTCATTTATCACAGGACTGACTTGGCCTTGTTGAAGTTCAAAAATTTCAGATGTCAGATGATTAGGAAGTTCATTTTCTGCGAGAGGACCTTTTTTTATGTCATTAAGAGTCTTTTTTTCAGCTTTTACCAGTTCATCAAAACTCAATCCATCAGCTATTTTTTTTGCTGCATTATCGGCTTCTTCGCGTGAGGGGAATCGCAGTTCTTCGAATGTACGCTTTTCAGGCGTTACAAAACGTGAAGCATTTTGTGTATAATAGGCTTTCGCCTCATCTGTTGAGATATCTTTAGGTTTTACAAAATCATTAAGTTCCATAGATAGCAAAGAGACAGTACGGTATTCTGGAGCACGAAATTGACTTTGATGTGTTTCAAACCATTTTTGTAATGTTTCGTAATCAGGATCAGCAATTGTTTTCTTTTCTTTTAGATCAATAATGAGATAATCAGCAATACGCATTTCTCCTTGATAAAGAGCAAGTGCTTTATAAAAGAGATTTGGTGCCTTCATATCAGAAAGTAAAGCAGCAATAAGCTGATTACGCTTTTCTTGTTTGGTGTAATAATTAAGAAAAGCACTTTCACTAATGTGTAAATGCTGAAGATAGTTATAAAACAAGTTTTTATCAAAAGTGCCATTTACCTGGAACATCTTATCAGAACCAATCGCATGAGCTATTGTATCTTTTGAAAGACTTATTTTCATTTTACGTGCTTGTTCATCAAGCAGTACATTTTGTTGTAATTGATTAAATACAAAAGCAGGAATTTGGTATTGCTGCATTTCATTTGCTGTAAACATTCGTCCAAGATGAGCAGCATATGCTAAACGTGCGCTTTGATCGGCGAGTGCAAGACGATAATCATCGACAGTTACTGTGGACTTTCCAGAAGTAATAAGATCTCTTTCACTTTTTTTGTGTAACTGCGGTACCCCCCATAAAAGAATGAAGCATAAGAGTAAAATAGCAAGGAAAATTCTAAAAATCCAAGAATTTGTAGCATTTCTTATGATGTCAAGCATTGTTCAAGTCCATTTTTAATGTGAGTTATTATCAAAGCTGTAATGGAATTTGCAATAAAGGGATGAAAGATGCAAGCTTTAAAGACTTGCTTTCATTTTATAATTTGGTAACTACAGATAAACAATGTATTGTAAAAGCTCTTGAGGTGAAAATATGTCTCCAAATATTCGGCCTTTTCTTGCTGGAAATTGGAAAATGAATGGAACGAGTGAATCGCTTGGAGAGTTGCGTGCTATTGCTACAGGCGTTAGCTCTGATCTAGGTCATCTTTTTGAGGCGCTTATTTGTGTTCCAGCAACGCTTTTATCGCGTGCTTCTAATACGCTGAATGGTGAAAATCTCCTTTTGGGAGGACAAAATTGTCACTTTGATGATCATGGTCCTTATACTGGAGATATTTCAGCTTTTATGCTTAAAGAAGCGGGAGCAAGTCATGTTATTATTGGGCATTCAGAACGTCGTACAGTGTACCAGGAAAATGATGCGATTGTCTGTGCCAAAGTGCAAGCTGCGTGGCGAGCAGGTCTTGTGGCTCTTGTATGTATTGGTGAAACATTGGAGGAGCGTAATAATAATAAAGTACTGGATATTCTCACGCAGCAGCTTGAAGAATCTCTCCCAGATGATGCAACAGCAGAGAATACCATTATCGCTTATGAACCAGTTTGGGCGATAGGCACCGGCAATACAGCGACTCCAGAAGATATTGCAAAAGTACATCATTTCATTCGTGATAGGGTGCGCTCTCGTTTTGGTGATGAAGGCAATAAGATACGTTTGCTTTATGGTGGATCCGTAAAACCATCCAATGCATTTGAGCTTTTAAGCATTGCTCATGTTAATGGTGCTTTGATAGGTGGAGCAAGCTTAAAAGCGATTGATTTTTTAACTATTTGCGATGTTTGTCGTAAACTATAGCAGAGAAATTTGAGTTTCCCCTTGGATTGTGCGTTATTTATGTGTAAATAGCTATTAAAGAGTTATTTAAAGAGCAGGGTTTATGCAAACAGTACTTATAGTTATTCATTTTTTGATTGTGATTACTTTGGTTGGTATTATATTAATTCAACCTTCAGAAGGTGGTGGGTTAGGTGTGAGTAATAGCTCAGGGTTGATGAAAACTCGTGGATCTCGAAACCCTTTAACACGTTTGACTGCTATTTTAGCCTGTTGTTTTTTTGTTGTATCTATTGGACTTACCGTGGTGAGTAATATATCAAATTCTAGTTCTGATATTTTAAAGCGTATACCGGTTAATTCAGAGCAGAATTCTACCAATAAAGACTCAGGATCAGTCCCATCATCAGATGGTGAGTCTTCCCCTTCTATTCTTGAACAGCTAGGAGGCACTTCGAATTCTTCGCAGGAACAGAAACAGTCCACAAATCCTGAAGTAGAAAGTCCAGTTCCTCAGGTTCTTGAAAATACAGTTCCCGATAACAGTACAAAATAGTTTTTTAAGAAAACATAGACTTTTTAAAAAAGGTGATTTTTTTTTCGCCTTTTTTATTTTAGAAGGAAAATTGTTTCTTTTTGCATTTTTTGCTGGAAAAATCATTATAAATTGCTTATCACCATAAGCCCATGGCACGTTATGTTTTTATTACTGGTGGTGTGGTTTCTTCCCTTGGAAAAGGCATCGCAGCGGCGGCGTTAGCAGCGTTATTACAGGCTCGTGGCTATCGCGTACGTCTTCGCAAACTTGATCCTTATTTAAATGTTGATCCAGGTACGATGTCACCTTATCAACATGGTGAAGTATTTGTGACCGATGATGGTGCAGAAACGGATCTTGATCTTGGTCATTATGAGCGTTTTACTGGGCGTTCTGCAAATAGCCAAGATAATATTACAACAGGGCGTATTTATCGCAATATCATTGAACGAGAGCGGCGTGGTGATTATTTGGGGGCAACAGTCCAAGTTATCCCTCATGTTACAGATGAAATTAAGAGATTCATTACGATGGGAAATGAAGAATTTGATTTTGTTTTGTGTGAGATAGGTGGAACGGTTGGTGATATTGAAGCAATGCCTTTTCTAGAAGCGATTCGTCAGCTTCGCAATGAGCTACCGAGACAAAATGTCGTTTATGTCCATCTCACATTAATGCCTTATATTCCTTCAGCAGGTGAATTAAAAACGAAACCAACACAACATTCTGTCAAAGAATTGCAAGCAGTTGGTATTTCTCCTGATATTTTGCTTGTACGTGCAGATCGATCTATTCCAGAAACAGAACGGTGCAAATTATCACTTTTTTGCAATGTTCGCTCCAATGCAGTCATTCAGGCATTAGATATGCCAACAATTTATGATGTTCCTATGGCATACCATAAGGAGGGTTTGGACTCTGAAGTTCTTTGCGCTTTTGGAATCGATTCGGCACCTTCCCCCAAAATGGATCGTTGGGAAGATATTACGCATCGTATTCACCATCCTGAAGGAGAAGTTACGATTGCTGTTGTGGGAAAATATACGGGCTTAAAGGATGCTTATAAATCTCTTATTGAAGCGATTGCGCATGGTGGTTTAGCGAATAGAGTGAAGGTTAGTATTGAGTGGATTGATTCGGAGCTTTTTGAAAAAGAAGATTCTGTTTCAGCTTTACAAAAAGCCCATGGAATTTTGGTTCCAGGTGCTTTTGGGGCACGAGGGGCAGAAGGGAAGATTCGAGCAATTCAATTTGCGCGAGAGCGTAAAGTTCCATTTTTAGGGATTTGTTTTGGGATGCAATTAGCTTGTATAGAAGCTGCGCGCAATATTGCACAGATTGAGAATGCTTCATCAAGTGAGTTTTGCGAAACAGACAATCCAATTGTAGGTTTAATGACAGAATGGCTTAAAGGAGACGTTCTTGAAAAACGTACAAGAAATGGTGATCTCGGCGGTTCAATGCGCCTTGGTGCTTTTGCTGCTGAATTAAAAGAAGAGAGTCATATTGCTCAAATTTATGGGGTGACCAAGATTGTCGAGCGACATCGTCATCGTTATGAGGTCAATATTGATTATAAGGATAAGTTAGAACAGTGTGGTTTGATTTTTTCTGGGATGTCTCCTGATGGTATTTTACCAGAAACGATAGAATATGTAGATCATCCATGGTTTATTGGTGTTCAATATCATCCAGAATTAAAATCCCGTCCTTTTGATCCACATCCGCTTTTTTCTTCTTTTATTGAAGCTGCTGTAGAACAAAGTCGATTAGTTTAATGCATAAATTGGGTTACTTTGCTTTTGAGGGATAAAATGACTAAACCAAATGCCCGTGTGAAAGTTGGAAATATGATTTTTTCAAATGAAATGCCTCTTTCATTAATTGCAGGGCCGTGTCAGATGGAAAGTCGTGATCATGCTTTTGAAATGGCTGGTCGTATTAAAACAATTACCGATCAGCTTGGTATCGGGTTTGTTTATAAATCAAGTTACGATAAAGCCAACAGAACCTCTTTGGGGGCGGCACGTGGTATTGGTCTTGAAAAAGCAATGTCCATTTTTTCTGATTTAAAAAAAGAGTTTAATTGTCCCATATTAACTGATGTGCATACAGAAGAGCAATGTACAATTGTTTCTTCTACAGTTGATATTTTACAAATACCGGCTTTTTTATGTCGTCAAACAGATCTTTTGGTAGCAGCCGCCAAAACAGAATGTGTTATTAACATTAAAAAAGGTCAGTTTTTAGCGCCGTGGGATATGGAGAATGTTTTAAAAAAGGTTGTTTACAGTGGTAATCCGAATGTTATGCTTTGTGAGCGAGGCACGTCATTTGGTTACAACCGACTTATTTCTGATATGCGTTCGTTGCCTATTTTACGTTCATTTGGAGCTCCTGTTATTTTTGATGCAACGCATTCTGTTCAAGAACCTGGGGGGCAGGGGGCTTCATCTGGTGGACAGCGTCAATTTGTTGAAATTTTAGCGCGTGCAGCTGTTTCTGTTGGGGTAGCTGGTATTTTTTTAGAAACACATCAAGATCCAGATAATGCACCTTCTGATGGACCCAATATGGTTAAAGTTGATGATTTACAAAGATTGCTTGAGACTTTAATGGAATTTGATTATCTGTCAAAAAAGTTGAGTTGAGAAGAGAAAAAATATTTCATTAATAGGGCATTATAAATGAATCGAGACTTTTATTGGATAAGGAAACACATATGACTATAATTGTCGATATCATTGGGCGTGAAGTTCTTGATAGCCGTGGTAATCCAACGGTAGAAGTTGATGTTCATTTGGAGAATGGAGCTTTTGGTCGCGCTCTGGTTCCTTCGGGAGCTTCAACAGGAGCACATGAGGCTATAGAGCTTCGTGATGGTGGTTTGCGCTATCAAGGGAAAGGTGTTGAAAAAGCGGTTGCTGCAGTTAATGGCGAAATTCTTGAAGAACTTGGTGGGCGGGATGCAACAAATCAAATTGCTATTGATCAAGCAATGATTGCTTTGGATGGAACGCCAAACAAAACCCGTCTTGGTGCCAATGCACTTCTTGGTGTTTCATTAGCTGTTGCAAAAGCAGCTGCGGATTCATTAAATTTACCTTTGTATCGTTATATTGGTGGTACACAAGCGCATATTCTTCCAACCCCCATGATGAATATTATTAATGGTGGCGTTCATGCTGATAATTTGATTGATTTTCAAGAGTTTATGATTATCCCTATAGGAGCTCCTACTGTAAGAGAAGCTATCCGTTATGGCGCTGAGATTTTCCATGCATTGAAAAAGCGTTTAAAAGATGCAGGTTATAATACCAATGTTGGTGATGAAGGTGGTTTTGCACCTCAATTTAAAAGTGCTGATCAAGCAATTGATTTTATTATGGAATCTATCATGATATGTGGTTATAAACCAGGTGAACAAATTGCCATTGGTTTAGACTGTGCTTCAACCGAATTTTATAAAAATGGTTCGTATTTTTATAAAGGTGAGGGGAAATGCCGAGACATCCAAGAGCAGGTAGATTATTTAGCGCAGCTTGTGAAAAATTATCCTATTATTACAATTGAAGATGGAATGGCAGAGGATGATTGGGAAGGTTGGAAGCTACTCACTGACACAATTGGAGAAAAATGTCAGCTTGTTGGCGATGATTTGTTTGTAACGAATTCAGCACGTTTGCGTGATGGTATCAAAATGGGGGTAGGCAATTCTATTCTCATAAAAGTTAATCAAATTGGTACATTGAGTGAAACACTTGATGCTGTAGAAGTAGCACATAAAGCAGGTTATCGTGCCATTATATCTCATCGTTCAGGCGAGACAGAGGATTCTTTCATTGCAGATCTTGCTGTTGCAACGAATTGTGGACAAATTAAAACAGGTTCTCTTGCACGTTCGGATAGATTAGCAAAATACAATCAACTTATTCGTATTGAAGAAATGCTAGGAGCCCAAGCGCATTATGCTGGTGATTTATATCGTGTATAGTTGTGAGCACAAAATATGAAAGTATAAGATCATTTAGATTATGAAATTGATATTTCTTATCAAAGGCATATACGCAATAATTTTTAAGTGTTTAAATTTATAGGGATTAAGATGAGAGGTATAATTATTAGTCAAGATCAAGGAAATTATCTCGTTTCGGGTGATGATGGTAAACGTTATCAGTTTGCGACTTGGGATTGGTTGGGAAAGAATCCACCAAGGATTGGTAATGCTGTTGATTTTGTCTGTGAAGGAGGTGTTGTCAGTTCTGTTTTCCCATTGTTGAGACCAGGTACAGAGAACACAAAGATAATGTTCGCACTGCTTTGTTGGGTTGCAGGTATCTTTGGTGTTCATCGCTTTATGGTTGGGAGAGTTCGGACGGGTACTTTAATGCTCGTTTTATCTTTATCATTGTTTGGATTGATGATTACCGGTATTTGGGCGATTGTTGATTTTATACTCATTATTGCTGGAAAATTTACGGATAAAGATGGGAATCAGATTACAGATTTGTGAAAAATTTACAATAAAAAGAAAATAATAAAGTTTACTTTTTATTTCGATCAATATATTAAGTTGCAATAATGCAAGATTATTGTACTCTATTTCTTTAATGTGAGATATTAAGAGAAATATGCACAGTTGAATAAAAGTATTGAAAAAGACTGTGCTATTTTATGTGGGTAAATCAACTAAGGTTGTTTTGTATTGCTGCTTATAGCAGCAGAAAGCGTTAGATCATTGGGGGGCAAAACTATTTTAATTTCATGTTTATCACGGCTGCTACAAATTTTATTTACGCCGTGAGGTTAATCAGCATATTATAAAAAGAAATAGTTTCTTTATGAATAACACATAAGGAGCAGCTTTATAGGTGGGCAAGGATGAAGGGTAAAATTATTGGTCAAGATCAAGGAGTTTATCTCGTTTCGGGAGGTGATGATAAGCGTTATCAATTTGAGGATTGGAATTGGTTAGGAAAAAAACCGCCGAGTATAGGGGATATTGTTGATTTTGTATATGAAGATAATGTTGTTAAATCTGTTCTCCCTCTCTTAAGTCAAAAAGAATCAGAGCAATCAAGATTAGGTCTGGCAGTTATTTGTTTTTTTTTGGGATGGTTGGGTATTCACCGCTTTATGGCTGGTAAAATTGGAACGGGTATCGTAATGCTTCTCATAAATGTAACAGGTATAGGAATTCTTATCAATATACTGTGGTCATTTATTGATTTTATAGTTATTTTATCTGGATATTTTAGAGATGCAGATGGCAATAAAATTACCAAGTTATAGCAACTCGACAAAATTTTAATATAAACAAATAATTTTATTTATATTTATCAATATATTAATTTAATAATGTAAGTTATTTTATTCTATGTCTTTAATGTTAAATATTAAATAAAATTATGAATATTTAAATAAAAATATTGAAAAAGAATGTACTATTTCATATAAAAAGCAAAAGTACAAATCGAACAGCGTGCTTTGTATTGCCACTTATAAATGCGGGAATTTTAAGTTGTTGGGGGATTTTAAGCTTTTTAAAATGTCGTATATCACGGTGAGTACAGATCGTATTCATGCCGTGAGGTTTATCCAACATATTATCATATTAGAAGAAAAGCTTCTTTATGCATAACAATTTTATAGGTGGTGAAGATGAAAGGTAAAATTATTAGTCAGGATCAAGGAAATTATTTCGTTTCAGGTGGTGATGGTAAGCGTTATCAGTTCTTGAGTAGGAATTGGTCAGGAAAAAAGCCACCAAAGGTTGGTGATATGGTTGATTTTGTCTGTGAAGGGGATACCATTAAGTCTGTTTTTCCTATCTTGTCAGCAGGGCAGCCACAACAATCAAAAATGTTGTTAGCGATCGTTTGCATGTGTTTTGGTGCATTGGGGATTCATCGTTTTATGGTTGGTAAAATTATAACAGGCATTGTAATGCTTCTTATAACTATACTAAGTACAATAGGTCTACTATTTATGGGGATAGGGCTTATAGGGATTATTTTTATAATTATACCTTGGGTATTGATTGATTTTATCCTTATTTTAACAGGAAATTTGGGGAAAAAATCTACAAATTAGAGGATATCCAATATTTGTAATAGAAAAAGTGGGGCATTCAACTTACTTTGATTGTCTTAAGGGGGGAATTGAACATAATAAGATTATTTAGTGTAGATTTGGTAATGAGGTATTAATCAAAATCGTGCATAGTTGGGCTGATTATTAAGAAATTTGTGCTGTAAAGACTGTGCTATTTTATGTGGACAAAGCAGAAACGTCGATCAATCAAAGTACGCTTTGTACTACCTCTTATGACGGTGGGAGTCTTAAGCTATTTCAGTTATCACATTTATCATGGTGAGTATGGATTGTATTCACGCAGTGAAGTTAATCAGCATATTAGCGAATTAGAAAAGGAGCTTCATAAAATAGAAGCTGAGCGGATATTCATGGAAAAGCGTATTTCTCTTTTACGCAATGGGCATATAGAAAAAGATATGTTGGATGAGTATGTCCGAAAGAATTTGAACTTTTCTAAGCCAAATGAATTGACGATCTTAATACCTTGAAATGATACCAAAGGTAAATGAAAAATCGCTTAATTTAAACAACAATCAGCAATGATATTGTTTAAGCCGATTGATAAGGCTTGTAACTTTTGTTCGTAAAGGTTATTCCTAAATAATCATAAAAGGGAGTTTAATATGGCAGAACGACTTAAAAAAAATTCTGCGTCGGCGGCGCGCACTGCATTATCAAGCACCACAAAGAAAGCACCAATAGCAGATTTTACAAAAGAAGAAGAAATTGATGCTTATCGTGAAATGCTTTTAATTCGCCGTTTTGAAGAAAAAGCAGGACAACTTTATGGTATGGGGCTTATTGGGGGATTTTGTCACCTTTATATTGGTCAGGAAGCCGTTGTTATAGGAACATTGAAAGCGGCAAAAGAAGGTGATCAGGTTATTACGTCTTACCGTGATCATGGACATATGTTAGCGGTTGGGATGAGTCCGCGTGGTGTCATGGCAGAATTAACGGGGCGCCAAGGTGGCTTTTCCAAAGGGAAAGGTGGCTCGATGCATATGTTCTCTAAAGAAAAGAACTTTTATGGAGGACATGGTATTGTTGGTGCGCAGGTTCCCATTGGTTCAGGTTTGGCATTTTCGAATCAATATCTTGGTAAAGATAATGTGACATTGGTTTATTTTGGTGATGGTGCTGCAAATCAGGGGCAGGTTTACGAGAGTTTTAATATGGCTTCACTTTGGAAGCTTCCCGTTGTTTATATTATTGAAAACAATCAGTATGCTATGGGAACATCAGTTTCACGTGCATCTGCAGAAACTGATTTTTCCCGACGCGGTCTTTCTTTTGAAATTCCAGGTATTGTTGTTGACGGTATGGATGTTCGATCAGTAAAAGGAGCTGCTGATGAAGCAATTTCTTGGGCACGCTCAGGTAAAGGACCGATCATTCTTGATATGCAGACCTATCGCTATCGTGGTCATTCCATGTCTGATCCAGCAAAATATCGTTCCAAGGAAGAAGTCCAAAAAATAAAAGAGGAGCACGATCCGATTGATCAAGTAAAAAGTCGGATTCTTAAAAAAAATTGGGCGAGCGAAGACGATTTAAAATCTGTTGAGAAAGAGGTCCGTGCAATTGTTGCTGATGCGGTAGATTTTGCACAAAGTGATCAAGAGCCAGATGCTTCTGAGCTCTATACTGATATTTTAGTTTGATGCGAGGGAAGCAAGTATGTCTATTGATATTTTGATGCCGGCGCTTTCACCAACTATGGAAGAAGGTAAACTGTCTAAATGGCTCAAGAAAGAAGGTGATAAGGTTAGCTCTGGCGATGTTATTGCTGAAATTGAAACGGATAAGGCTACAATGGAAGTAGAGGCCGTTGATGAAGGTACTCTTGGTAAAATTTTTGTGCCTGAAGGTTCAGAAGGCGTAAGGGTTAACACTGTTATTGCAATTTTGTTAGAAGAAGGTGAGCGTGCTGAGGATATTTCGCAACCTACTGATACAGCACAAAAACCTAAGGAATCTGCTCTTTCTCTACCTTTGTCAGTTCCGCAGGCTGCTCCTACTTTTGATACATCTCTTAATTTTGATATTCCAGCGGGAACACAAATGGTTACAATGACAGTTCGTGAAGCGCTTAATCAGGCTTTGGCTGAAGAAATGCGGCGTGATGAAACAGTTTTTCTTATGGGGGAAGAAGTCGCGCAATATCAAGGTGCCTATAAGGTTAGTCAGGGTTTGTTGGAAGAGTTCGGGGAACGCCGAGTTATTGATACCCCAATTACAGAGCACGGCTTTGCTGGGCTGGCTGTTGGGGCTGCTTTTGGTGGGTTACGTCCTATTGTCGAGTTTATGACCTTTAATTTTGCGATGCAGGCGATGGACCAAATTATTAACTCAGCAGCCAAAACACGTTATATGTCTGGTGGACAAATGACCGCTCCTATGGTTTTCCGAGGTCCCAATGGTGCGGCTGCCCGTGTTGGTGCTCAACATTCTCAATGCTATGCTGCATGGTATAGTCATGTACCAGGTCTGAAAGTTGTCATGCCTTATAGTGCTGCAGATGCAAAAGGTTTGCTGAAAGCTGCTATTCGTGATGATAATCCTGTTATTTTCCTTGAAAATGAGATTTTGTATGGGCATCAATTTGATGTTCCTCAACTGGATGACTTTCTTTTGCCTATTGGTAAGGCGCGTATTCATAAGTCTGGACAAGATGTGACGATTGTTGCATGTGGAATTGGGATGCATTATGCTGTTCAAGCGTTACCAGAAATTGAAAAACTTGGTATTGATGTTGAATTGATTGATTTACGAACCATTCGCCCTATGGATCTTCCAACAATTCTTTCGTCAGTTAAAAAAACAGGTCGTTTGGTAACAATTGAAGAGGGATTTCCTCAGTCATCCGTGGGAACTGAAATAGCAACGCGTGTTATGCAGCAGGCTTTTGACTATCTTGATGCGCCAATTGCTACGATTTCTGGCAAAGATGTTCCGATGCCTTATGCCGCTAATCTTGAGAAGTTGGCTTTGCCTAATACTGCTGAAATTATTGAGGCAGTTCAGGCTGTGACATACAGAGCATAACGGAGGAAAGCATAATGCCCATTAAAATTACAATGCCAGCGCTTTCCCCTACGATGGAAGAGGGAAATTTAACAAAATGGAATATTAAGGAGGGAGATAAGGTTTCCTCTGGTGATGTTATTGCTGAAATTGAGACGGATAAAGCGACAATGGAAGTCGAAGCCGTTGATGAAGGTAGGGTTGCTAAAATTGTTGTTCCTGCTGGAACACAAGGCGTTAAAGTAAATGCTTTAATTGTTGTTTTAGCAGAAGAAGGTGAAGATTTAGCTGAAGCTGCAAAAGTTACAGAAGAAATCTCTTCTTCTACAAGACAAGAATCAGAGGGCATCAAACAGACAGATTCTCTGAAACAGACGGACTCAAAGGGAATAAAAATGTCTCATGAATCATCAACTGGGCAATTAATACAGCAAGATAAAAAGGAAGCTCGTCTTTTTGCCTCTCCCTTAGCGCGGCGATTAGCATCTCAGGCAGGTCTTGATTTATCCCTTATTTCTGGAAGTGGTCCGCATGGGCGCATTATTAAGCGCGATGTAGAAAAAGCTGTGAGCAGCGATATGTCTAAAGTGTCTTATTCATCATCGATAGGGGAGCTAATAGCTACAGGTGCTTCGGACAAACAGATATTGAAACTCTTCAAAGAGGATGAATATAGCTTCGCTCCCCATAATAATATGCGTAAAACAATCGCGACACGTTTGGTGGAATCAAAACAGAGAGTCCCACATTTCTATGTAACGGTAGATTGTGAACTTGATGCGCTATTAGCACTGCGTACACAACTGAATGCTGCTGCACCAATGGTTAAAAGGCAGGAAGAAACTCAGCCTACTTATAAGCTTTCTGTTAATGACATGGTGATCAAAGCTGTCGCACTTTCTTTGAAAGCGGTTCCTGATGCGAATGTCTCTTGGCTTGAAGGTGGGATGATTCATCATAAACATTGTGATGTTGGGGTTGCTGTTTCTATTCCCAATGGATTAATTACACCGATTATTCGCCATGCAGAGGAAAAGCCGTTATCACTTATTTCCAAAGAGATGAAGGATTTTGCAAAGCGTGCGCGCGAGGGCAAGTTAAAAATGGAAGAATATCAGGGTGGAACAACAGCTGTATCAAATATGGGGATGTATGGTATAAAAAGTTTTTCTGCTATTCTTAATCCACCGCATGCGACGATTTTTGCGATTGGAGCAGGGGAGCAACGCGCCGTTGTTAAAAATGGTGCATTAGTTGTTGCGACAGTTATGTCAGTTACGCTTTCTGCGGATCATCGTGCTGTCGATGGTGCTTTAGCAGCAGAGCTCGCGCGGACTTTTAAGAAGATGATTGAAAATCCATTAGCAATGTTGGTTTGAACTGTTTAACAGTTCTTCACATAAATTGTGAGAAAGCGTGTTAAGAGAATAGAAACAAATTTAAAGAGTTTAAAGAGCAATGTTATTGCTATTTCTGGTTTGGATAAAGCATTTACGTGAAGCTTAAAGCAAAGACATAAGATAATTCTCTCATGTTTTTTTACAGACTTAAGTTCAAAAAATGCATATCCATTTTATATATATCCATGGAGGAATTACTGTGGTAAATCTTTATGATGTAATTGTGATTGGATCAGGTCCAGGCGGATATGTAACCGCAATTCGTGCAGCACAATGTGGCTTTAAGACTGCGATTGTTGAACGTGAACATTTGGGAGGGATCTGTTTAAATTGGGGATGTATTCCAACAAAGGCCCTTCTACGTTCAGCGGAAATGAAACATTTTGCTGAACATGCGACAAATTATGGATTAAAAATTAATGGTTCAATTGAGGCAAACATCAAAGATGTTGTGGCACGTTCACGCGGTGTTTCAGCACGTTTAAATGCTGGTGTTGGTTTTTTAATGAAAAAAAACAAAATTGATATTATCTGGGGTGAAGCAAAGCTTACTAAAGAAGCAAAGGGAAGCCTTCCTGCGGAAATTATGGTTTTTTCATCCTCCAAACCGATTATGCAACCGCAAAATCCAGTCCCTAAAGGGACGTTAGGGGAGGGAACTTATCAAGCAAAGCATATCATTATTGCAACGGGCGCACATCCTCGTGTCCTTCCTGGTATTGAGCCAGATGGAAAACTCATTTGGACTTATTTTGAAGCTATGATACCGCCAGCAATGCCAAAATCGCTTTTGGTTATAGGGTCTGGGGCTATTGGCATTGAATTTGCTTCTTTTTATCATGATATGGGGGCGACAGTAACTGTTGTTGAAATGATGCCCCATATCATGCCTGCTGAAGATATTGAAATTTCAACGTTTGCTCGTAAACAGTTAGAGAAAAGAGGTTTACGCATTCTTCGTCAAGCAAAAGTAACAAAGGTTGAAAAGTCTTCCGATTCTGTGACTGTACATATTGATGTTCAAGGTAAAATAGAGACAATAACTGTTGACCGGTTAATTTCCGCTGTAGGGGTGCAAGGTAATATTGAGAATCTTGGTTTAGAATCTTTGAGAATAAAAACCGATCGCGGCTGCATTGTAACTGATGAATGGAGTTGGACGGGGGTGGAAGGTATTTATGCTATTGGTGATGTAGCAGGCCCACCTATGTTGGCCCATAAAGCAGAAGAAGAAGGTGTGATATGTATTGAGCATCTTGCAGGTTTGAAAAGCGCTCATCCACTTGATAAAAGAAAAATTCCAGGGTGTACATATTGTACACCACAGGTTGCCTCTGTAGGGCTTTCAGAAGCGGCAGCAAAAGAAGCAGGTTATGATATACGTATTGGTCGTTATTCTTTTGCTGCGAATGGTAAGGCGATTGCTTTGGGTGAAGATCAGGGGTTAGTAAAAACGATTTTTGATAAAAAAACAGGACAGCTTCTCGGGGCCCATATGGTAGGGGCTGAGGTAACAGAATTGATACAGGGTTTTGTTATTGCTATGAATCTTGAAACAACAGAAGAAGAATTAATGCATACTGTCTTTCCACATCCGACTTTATCGGAAATGATGAAAGAAAGTGTATTAGATGCTTATGGTCAAGTTTTAAACGCTTGATGACTGGATTGTATGAAAAATTTTATATTTTTGATTGTTACTTCGTATTTATAAGGCAAAGGCTTAAATGGTTACGGTTGTTGATAGAGTTGCAAATAGACGATTGCGTCATCCTGAAAAGGCACATCGTCCTGATACAAGCGTTCAAAAAAAGCCAGATTGGATTCGTGTAAAAGCGCCAACATCACCAATTTATAAGGAAACACATAGTATTGTACGTACGCATAAGTTAGTGACTGTATGTGAAGAAGCTGGTTGTCCTAATATTGGCGAATGTTGGAGCCAGAGGCATGCTAGCTTTATGATTTTAGGTGAAATATGTACGCGTGCTTGTGCTTTTTGTAACGTTGCAACAGGTATTCCACTTGCCGTTGATGATAATGAGCCAGAACGTGTCGCTGATGCTGTTGCACGGATGGAATTAAAACATGTTGTCATTACATCTGTTGATCGTGATGATCTTGCTGATGGTGGTGCTGAGCATTTTGCAAAAGTTATTTATGCGATTCGTCAAAAAACTCCTAAAACAACAATTGAAGTTCTTACACCTGATTTTCGTCATAAGGATGGCGCTTTAGAAGTTGTTGTTGCTGCTAAGCCTGATGTTTTTAATCATAACTTAGAAACAGTTCCTTCTAAATATTTGAAGGTCCGTCCAGGGGCACGTTATTTTCATTCAATTCGTTTATTACAACGTGTTAAAGAACTTGATCCAACAATTTTTACAAAATCGGGAATTATGGTTGGCCTTGGGGAGGAGCGAAATGAAGTTTTGCAATTGATGGATGATTTGCGCGCTGCTGATGTTGACTTTATGACAATTGGACAATATTTGCAGCCTACACGAAAACATCATCCAGTTGTTCGTTTTGTGCCTCCTGAAGAATTTGAGTCTTTTGCCAAGATTGGTAAAGTAAAAGGATTTTTACATATGGCCTCCAATCCTCTAACGCGTTCATCTCATCATGCTGGAGATGATTTTGCCATTTTGCAAAAAGCGCGTGATGAAAAATTTTCCTTACAGAGATAATTATGCCGATTTTTACAATACATCGGCAGATCACCCATAGTGCCAGTGAAATGTTTGATCTGGTTTCAGATATTGAGCGTTATCCTGAATTTTTACCAATGTGTGAGTCTTTAATAATACGTTCTCGAAAAGAATATGGAAAAAAAATATTGCTTCTTGCGGATATGACCGTTGGCTATAAGATTATTCGTGAAACTTTTACGACTCAAGTATTTCTTCAGCCGGAAAAAAGTCTTATAGAAGTTAAATATATTGATGGTCCATTCAAATATCTTGAAAATCGTTGGGCCTTTCATGATATTGAAAATACCAATGCATGTAATGTAGAGTTTTTTATTGATTATGAATTTAAAAGTAAAACGCTTGGATTAGTGATGGGCTCAATGTTTGATATTGCGTTTCGTAAATTTACCGAGGCTTTTGAGAAGCGTGCGCATCAGATTTATGGCTCTACGGTAACATAGTCTATTCTGTTATTTTTTAACAATACCTATTGCTTAAACAGCGTGAAGGTGAAAACCGGTTTCCATCTTTACTATTTGTTTTTAATTCAGCTTTCAAAAGCATATTGAGGGAATATCATTTTAAATGATGAAGATGATGCACAGTTTCATGCTTTTGTTTCTCTCTTTTTTAATGGATGCACACTCGTTAAACAAAACGCCCAAATAGAACATGCTTGCGTCATACCCATTTCATAATAGTGCTCATAATAAATAGTATAGATTCTCGTAAAAGTATATAAAATCTACATCTGTACACTTATGAAGAAGTTCTCCTGTATCATTTATTTGCCATCTCTCAAGATGTTGTACCAGCTCTTAGCACTTGAGAGAGAGGTACAAGTTTCCCTTTCATTAATCATTTTATTTATACAGTTTTTTCTCTTGTGGCGTGTAAGTGAATAAATTTGATTAATTCAACCTACACAGGACTAAAGTGAGATAATTTTAGGCTAGTCAGATCGTTCATTTTCAAGTTGTGATACAATAAAATTTTTTCAAGATGTTGACGATTATAGACTCGATGGGGAATAAAGAATTTTGAAATTAGTATGGGGAATTCAGTGAAGCAATTCCAGAATCATTTTAAAAGCATTTTCAACAGTTGCGTGGCGGATAGCATTGCGATTAAGATGAGCAAAGTGCATTTCTTTGTGCAGGGGGGAGTGGTTTTTATAAGCTACTGCGCAATGCACAAGTCCTACAGGTTTATCAAGACTTGCACCTCCTGGACCAGCAATTCCTGTTACAGAAACTGCAATGTCAGCTTGTGAATGTTTTAATCCACCCTCAGCCATTGCAAGAGCAACTTCTTTTGAAACGGCACCATAGGTTTTTATAAGTTCAGCACAAACGCCAACAAGGCGTGTTTTAGATTCATTTGAATAAACAACAAATCCACAATCGAGAACATCTGACGATCCTGCTATATTTGTGAGGCATGCAGCAATGAGTCCCCCTGTACAAGACTCTACAGTTGTTAACAGCAAACCTTTTTGGCGAAAGGTATTAAGAACTTCATGTGCTTGTTTTTCACAAAGATATGTCATTGGGGAATTTCTCCTGAATAAAGGACGCTCACTGTTGCAAGAGCAGCAATTCCCTCACCACGACCAATAAATCCAAGCCTTTCATTTGTTGTTGCTTTGATAGAGATACGATCAGGTGTTATTGCAAGTATTGTTATAAGATTTTCTGTCATGGCATGACGATATGGACTAATTTTAGGATTTTCAGCGATAATTGTGATATCAACATTGGCGATACGACCACCTGCTTGTTTTATAATATCAAGAGCATGACGGAGAAAAATTTCTGATGATACATTTTTCCATTGAGGATCAGAGGGAGGAAAATGTGTACCGATATCTCCAGCACCTTGAGTTGCAAGAAGGGCATCTGTTAATGCATGAAGAGCAACATCCGCATCGGAGTGTCCATTTAATTTTTTATGAAAAGGGATTTTTATACCACATAATATAAGAAAATCACCATCCTCAAAAGAGTGAACATCATAACCATTGCCGGTACGAATATCAGGAAATATTTGCATTTTCTTTTGGAGATATAAATGTGCAGTATTAAAATCTTCATGCCATGTAATTTTTATGTTGTTAGGATCTCCAGGAACGGTACGCATAGGAATTCCAAACCATTCGGCAATTGCAGAATCGTCAGTGAATTCTTGTTTGCAAGCTTGTTTTGCTTGTTTATGGGCCGCTAAGATATGTTCAAAGGGAAAACACTGTGGAGTTTGTGCACTATAAAGATGGGTACGGGGAATTGTTTCTAAAACATGCTGATTATTTATACGTTTAAGGGTATCAGAGATGGGCAGAACAGGAAGAACACCTTCTTGAGGCGTGATAGTGTTGTGAATGTTATTAAGAAGCTTGTTTTCGATAAAAGGGCGTGCACCATCATGAATATGCACATATTGGGGGGCAAATTTTTTGAGTGCCTGAAGTCCATATAAGGTAGAGATTTGACGTGTATTGCCTCCTTCAACGATAATAAGGCGCTCTTTAAAATCGTCAATAGCTTGTTCACAGATTTGACGATCTTCTGGATGAATAACAAGAATAATTGTTGTGATAGCTGGATGCTGCAAAAAACAATGCACGGTATGATAAATAATTGGCTTTTGTCCTAGAAGCCGATATTGTTTTGGAATTTTATGGGGAGATCCTGCTCTTTCACCCCGTCCAGCGGCTAATATTATTGCTGCAATAGAAATACTTAATCTCCTTGTATTATAATCTTAGTTTGCTTTTTTGTCATTAATTTTAAAATGATTTTGAAAGGATGGTTGTTGTAGATCAGCAAGGGATATCACGGATAACACCTCAAAAAAAGCATTTAATGCTTTTTGAAGTGCGGTATTTAAACCACAAAAATCAAACAAGGGGCAAGTTGGTTCTGCAGTATCGAAACATTCTGCGAGGGAAAAGTTGTCTTCTGTTACTTTCACAACATCCGCGACTGAAATTTCTGCTGCGGGTTTAGCCAATCTAACTCCACCATTGCGTCCACGCACTGTTTGTATAAAACCTGCTTGAACAAGCAGCTGAAGGATTTTAAATAAAAAAAGCTCTGAAACGGCATATGCTTTAGCAATTTCTGGAACACGACTGAGAGTTCCCTGATTATCTGCACAATACATAAGCATTCGAAGAGCATAATTTGTTTGTTTTGTTAATCGCATCTCATTTCCTTCGTAAAGTATCGTCGAACACAGTCTATTTTAAAGATATTTTGCAAAATGTAGAAGTTTTTTCTCGTTGACTATATTTGCCTATTTTAAATGTAGTATTAGTATTGTCAATTTTTGCTACAAAAGGTTATATGAGAATAATGGGATAAGGGTATGTAAGCTCATGACGAATATAACATCTGTGACGAATCTTCAAGACATAGATAAAAATACTTATAACGATGAGTTGTATCGTTTAAGTAAGGTATATATTTTTTTAGGGATTACAATTATTGTATTGGCTTTACTTACGGCCTCTGTTTCATTTATTATTCTTATTGGATTAACTCCTGTTGTTCCCAGTAGAACAGTAACCCTTATTCTTATAGGAATTAATAGTTTTTGGGTTTTAGGGCTTATTGTCATCGTTTTTTATGAGATGATACCGATCATTCGTGCTTGGCGTTCAAGGCGTGCAGGATCGCGTCTTCATGTGCGCCTTATTTCATTGTTTGCACTTGTTGCGACAATGCCAGCTGTTGCTGTAGCTCTTGTATCGGGTCCAGCACTAAATTTGGGACTTGATCGATGGTTTGATACAACAACGCGGCAAATTGTGGGCTCTTCTATTGATTTAGCAAATGCTTATGCAGATGAAATGCTCCAAAATTTAAAAAATTTATCCTACGCGATGGCATTTGCACTTGATAACAAAAAACTCTTAGAACGTAATCCAGCTGAATATAGGATGCAATTGACGCGTCATGCTCTAGGACGCAATTTGCGTGGTGCATTTTTGTTAAGTTCTAGTGGAGCTATTTTTGTATCGAGTGCTCTTGGTGATGAAGATAAACTGCCAATTCCTCCTTCTCATCTTATTGAACGTGCAACCAGTGCGAGACCTTTTTCTTTTCAACCAGGCATTCATGATTATTTTGGTATTATTTTAAAATTTACCAATATTCCAAACACATTTTTATATTTGGTGCGTGACGTTGATAAAGGTGTTTTATCTGCTTTGCGTTTGACAGAAGTTAATACAGATCGTTATCGTGATTTAAATGAGAATCGCCTGCTGACACAGATTGCATTTGGTATGCTTTATTTGTGTCTTTTTTTTAGTTTATTCTTATCAGCCATTTGGGCTGCTATTGCTGTTGCTGATCGCTTAGTACGTCCTATTCGTCTTCTCATTAGTGCTGCCGATGATGTTGCTTCTGGAAATATGGAAATTTTCGTGCCAGTACGAGCAAAAGATGGAGATATTGGGCAATTATCCAAAACTTTTAATTACATGGTCAGTGAATTGAAAAGTCGGCGTAATGAATTGATTGCAGTGCGTGATCAAATTGATGAAAGACGGCGTTTTTCTGAAGCTGTGTTATCGGGTGTAACAGCGGGAGTAGCAGGTATAGATGATAATGGTGATATCACCATTATCAATCGGTCTATTGAAGCGATGTTTGATATTCGCTCAGAGCGCGTTGTTGGAAAAAGTCTTTTATCTTTAAGCGCTGAAATTTGGCAGGTTTTTCAGTTTGTGCGTTCATTGGATCGTAAAAACCATCGTGAGCAGGTCACTTTAAACGTTGCAGGAAAAGAGCGTGTCTGTAATGTCCAAGTTACGATGGAGGAGGATGATGGACAAGGGCAATCTTGGGTTCTAACAATTGATGATATTACAGACCTTGTTGCAGCGCAACGTACAGCGGCGTGGGCGGATATTGCGCGGCGTATTGCACACGAAATTAAAAATCCTCTTACACCTATTCAGTTATCCGCTGAACGCATTCGTAAACGTTATAACAAAGCTATTACACAAGATAGAGAGGTCTTTGAGCGGTGTATTGACACAATTATTCGGCAGGTTGGAGATATTGGGCGTATGGTTGATGAGTTTTCCTCTTTTGCACGTATGCCCAAACCCAAAATGCATATTTTAGATATACGAGAATTGTTGCGCGAAGCATGTTTCTTGATAGAGGTGACGCGACATGATATTCATTTTGAGCAAGATTTAGGAACTCTACCACTTATGGGTGCATTTGATAACCGTCTCATTGTACAGGCTTTTTGCAATGTTATCAAAAACGCGAGCGAATCCATAGATTCAGTTATGCGAGAGGAAAATATTCACGGTCATATTCTTATCCGTTCTTATCGTCAGGAAGAATGGGTGGTTGTGGATGTTGTTGATAACGGGAAAGGACTTCCTAAAGAGCAAAGACAAAAGTTATTAGAACCCTATATAACAACGCGGGAAAAAGGAACAGGGCTGGGGTTAGCTATTGTGCGCAAAGTTATTGAAGATCACGGTGGTTTCATGGAGCTTCATGATGCACCGGAGAGTTTTTATGAAGGTCGTGGTGCGATGATCCGTTTGATATTTCCAGCGGATGGGGGTAAGCAGGGTAATATTATACAAGCCATAAATCATAAGATAGGGGAATAGTATGGTATCAGATATCTTGATTGTTGATGATGAAGCAGATATTCGTGAGCTTGTTGCTGGTATTTTAGATGATGAAGGTTATGAAACGCGTGTTGCTTGTAACTCTGATGAAGCATTGGCTCAAATTAGTGAGCGTATTCCAAAGCTCATTTTTTTGGATATTTGGCTACAGGGTAGTCGTCTCGATGGTTTAGCACTGCTTGATGAAATTAAAACACAATATCCGGCTCTTCCGGTCGTTATGATCTCTGGTCATGGTAATATTGAGACGGCTGTTTCCGCTATAAAGCGAGGGGCATATGATTTCATTGAAAAACCTTTTAAAGCTGATAGACTTGTATTGGTTGCAGAGAGAACACTTGAAAATTCAAATTTAAAACGTGAGCTTTTAGAATTGCGAAAGCGTTCGAACGAGACATTAGAGTTGCTCGGAAAATCGACAGTTATAAAAAATTTGCGTCAAATCATAGAAAAAGTAGCACCAACCAATAGTCGCATCATGATAACAGGTCCTTCAGGGGCAGGAAAAGAGACTGTTGCACGAGCTATTCATGCGCTCTCAACGCGTTCGAATGGGCCATTTGTTACAATAAATGCTGCAACGATTACTCCGGAAAGAATGGAAATAGAGCTGTTTGGCAGCGAAATGGAGGGAAGAGAGCGTAAAATTGGTGCCTTAGAGGAAGCTCATGGCGGTATCTTATATCTTGATGAAATTGCTGATATGCCGCGTGAGACTCAAGGGAAGATTCTTCGGGTTTTAACGGGGCAAACATTTGAGAGAATTGGCGGCACAAAACGTGTTAAGGTGGATGTCCGTATCATTTCTTCGACAGCGCAAAATCTTGAAAACCTCATTTCTGATGGGCGCTTTAGGGAGGATCTTTTTCACCGTCTTTCCGTTGTTCCTATTGTTGTTCCGCCCCTTTCAGCGCGTCGTGAAGATATTCCAGAACTTGTACATCATTTTGTAAAAACAATATCACAGCAGGTTGGGATTAAACCGCGTGCAATCAGTGATGATGTGATTGCTATTTTGCAAACGCACGCTTGGCCGGGTAATGTGCGGCAATTACGTAATAATATTGAGCGTCTTCTTATTCTTGTGCGGGATGGTGATGGTCCTATAACAGCGGACTTTCTTCCCAGTGAAGTAAGTGATTCTTTGCCACGTCTTCAAATGGATTCAGATGAAAGTATAATGGATTTGCCGTTACGTGAAGCTCGAGAATTATTTGAAAAGAGATATTTAGTGGCGCAGATTGGGCGTTTGGGTGGAAATATATCACGTACTGCTGAATTTATAGGCATGGAGCGTTCAGCTTTGCACCGTAAACTTAAAGCGCTTGGAGTTTCTTAAAGCGATGCGTATTATTATTTGTGGAGCAGGACAGGTTGGTTATGGGATAGCAGAGCGTCTTGCTGCTGAAAATCACGATGTTACTGTTATTGATATTGAAACGAGATTAATTGAAAAGATTCGCGATACATTGGATGTGAGAGGTTTTGTTGGTCACGGTTCACGGCCTGAAGTTCTTTTGGCTGCAGATGCAGACAAAGCTGATATGTTGATTGCTGTCACTTTGTTTGATGAAGTTAATATGGTAGCTTGCCAAGTAGCACATTCATTATTTAATGTGCCCACAAAAATTGCTCGTATTCGCTCACAATCTTATTTAGAACCACGTTATAAGACGCTTTTTTCCAGAGAGAATATTCCCATTGATGTGGTTATTTCGCCAGAAGTTGAAGTTGGGGAAATGGTTTTGCGCCGTATTGCTTTACCTGGTGCAATAGATGTTCTTTATTTTTGTAATGATGATATTGTGGCACTAGCTTTGGAATGCATGGAAGATTGTCCCGTTATTAATACACCTTTGCGTCAATTAACAGAGCTTTTTCCAGATCTTCATACGACGGTTACTGCTATTAAACGTGGCGCGGAATTATTGGTTGCACATTCAGAAACGCAACTACGCGTTGGTGATATAACCTATCTTGTTGTTTCTCGTGAACAGATGCGTCGTGCTGTTGGGCTTTTTGGTCATAAAGAACAAGATGCCCACCGCATGATTATTGCAGGGGGTGGTCACATTGGCCTTTATGTTGCACAGGCTATTGAAAAGCGTTTTCATAAATTAAAATTGAAGATTATAGAAGCGCATAGAGAAAGAGCCCTCACAATTGCTGATCAGCTTGAAAAAACAACAGTTTTATACGGTAACGTGTTAGATCCAGTGATTCTTCAAGATGCGGGAATTGATCAGTCCGATTTAATGATTACATTGACCAATCAAGATCAGGTTAATCTCTTAAGCGCTATTATTGCTAAAAGATTGGGCTGCAAAGCCAATATGGTATTGATTAATAATGTTGCCTATCAAGAATTTAGTCGTGCTGTTGGTGTGGATGCATATCTTAATCCCCATAGTGTTACAATATCGAGAATTTTGCAACAAATGCGCCGTGGGCGTATTCGTTCTGTTCATTCAGTTTTTAATGGCCGAGCAGAAATTATTGAAGCTGAAGTGATGCAAACATCTTCATTGGTTGGTAAGTCATTATCAGAGCTCAATTTATCAGATGGTTTGAGAATTGGTGCAATTTATCGCAATAAGACAATAATACAGCTTTCGGCAGATACGCGTATTTTGTCTGGTGATAGAATAGTGATTTTTGCTCTTGCTGATAGGGTTCGTGATGTTGAACAACTCTTTCGCGTAAGTTTAGAATATTTTTGATATATTATCTATGGATATTTGTACTTTTTGGTATAGTGGACAATTAAGATTGGTAGATAGGCTTTGTTTGTCTTCAATGGTTAAAACTGGACAGCGCGTTAAGCTTTTTAGTTATGATAAAAAATAGATAATCTCCCTGCTGGTGTTGAGCTGCATGAAGCCGAATCAATTTTACCACGCTCAGCAATTTATCGCCTTGATTCCGATTTTTCTGATGATAAATTAGGGTGTACAATTGTTCAGTTCTCGGATTTTTTTCGTGTTATGCTGATGAAATATCAACAAGGTGTTTGGTTAGATACAGATGTTTACCTTGTTAAACAATTTCATCCAGATGCGGATAAGGTTTGGTTGGCAAGAAAAATAATACAAGAGTAGGCGTTTCTGCACTTTATTTTCCGCCCAATAACCCTATTATAAAAATATTTGAGGATTATTGGGCAGGTGCAGAAATTATTCCTCATTGGCTTGGGTTTAAGCGTCGTGTTTGGAGACCGTTTTGGTTAAAGAGGAAAAAAATGCCGATTTTACCGGGAAATCTTGGCGTTACAATATTTGGCAATGATGGTATTTCACGATTAGCAAAACAATATGTTTTTTTTCATGAAGCAAAGGAAAAGGAAACTTTTTATTATTGGACTGGGCGAAAAACTGAACGTATTTTTGAACCAGCTTTTGGCGTAAAGCCGCTTACAGATTCACGCTTGATAGGCTTTCATATTCACAGAAAGACAAAGACCACGAAAAGACCTCAGGAAGGAAGTTTTTACCATTGGGCGGTATCTCGCATTCCGGATGTTCATCATTTGTTTAGGTAGAGTTATTATTGCTATTTTAACTATTGAGATTTTAATCTATCTTATACAATCTCTTGATTGTAGCTTGCACAAGAGAGTAATGTTAACATATGGACAAAAACATTGAATGTGTAAAGAGCGGTTGTTATATGAACGGAAAGTAAAAATATGAGTGATCCAATGAAAACAGCATTAAGCCTTGTTCCTATGGTTATTGAACAAACAAATCGTGGTGAACGGGCCTATGATATTTTTTCCCGTCTTTTAAAGGAACGGATTATTTTTATTAATGGACCTGTTGAAGATGGTATGGCAATGCTTGTTTGTGCACAATTGCTTTTTTTGGAAGCGGAAAATCCTAA
The DNA here is from genome assembly GCF_042197325.1 of Bartonella sp. AA16NXGY. Classification (NCBI taxonomy): domain Bacteria; kingdom Pseudomonadati; phylum Pseudomonadota; class Alphaproteobacteria; order Hyphomicrobiales; family Bartonellaceae; genus Bartonella; species Bartonella sp. AA16NXGY. The sequence goes on from NZ_JBHIRR010000001.1 coordinate 343,812, forward strand.
AAAAGAAATTAGTCTTTATATTAATTCTCCAGGTGGTGTCGTAACATCTGGTATGGCTATTTATGATACTATGCAGTTTATTCGCCCTCCTGTTTCTACGCTTTGCATGGGGCAAGCGGCATCTATGGGGTCTTTATTATTAACGGCTGGAGCAAAAGGTCATCGTTTTACATTGCCAAACGCACGTATTATGGTGCATCAACCATCTGGTGGTTTTCAAGGTCAAGCTTCAGATATTGAGCGACATGCGCAAGATATTATAAAGATGAAACGGCGTTTAAATGAAATTTATGTTCAACATACGAGTCAAGATTATGAGGTTATAGAGAGAACTCTCGATCGCGATCATTTTATGACAGCAGAAGAAGCCAAAGCGTTTGGCTTAGTTGATGATGTTATACAATACCGTGCAGAAACTGAAAAAGAAGAAAAAGATTAAGAATTTTTATAGAAAAAACAGCTACTTTAAATCAAGAGTTTTATAAAAAATATCGCAAAATAAGAGAAACACCTAAAAGTATTGAGACATGCATGGTTTTCTATATGTCTTTTAGTTTTCATGATGAAAGGCTTCCTTTGAAAAGGCAAAGTGTTCATATATTGTGGTGAAAGGAAAGAAAAATGAGCAAAATTAGCAATAGCGGGAACGAATCAAAAAATACTCTCTATTGCTCGTTCTGCGGCAAGAGTCAGCATGAGGTGCGTAAGCTCATTGCGGGGCCTACTGTATTTATCTGTGATGAATGTGTAGAGCTTTGCATGGATATTATTCGGGAAGAAAATAAGTCTTCTGGGGTTAAGGTGCGTGATGGTGTTCCTACGCCACAGGAAATTATAACAGTTCTTGATGACTATGTTATTGGTCAGCAGCATGCAAAGCGTGTTCTTTCTGTTGCTGTTCATAATCATTATAAACGGTTGGCGCATCAGTCTAAAAGCAATGATATTGAGTTGGCTAAATCAAATATTCTTCTTGTTGGTCCAACGGGTTGTGGTAAAACTTATCTTGCACAAACATTAGCACGTATTATTGATGTGCCTTTTACGATGGCGGATGCGACCACTTTGACTGAAGCGGGTTATGTGGGAGAAGATGTTGAAAATATTATTCTTAAGCTCCTTCAAGCAGCAGATTATAATGTTGAACGTGCACAGCGTGGTATTGTTTATATCGATGAGGTTGATAAGATTTCTCGTAAAGCAGACAATCCTTCTATTACAAGAGATGTTTCGGGGGAAGGAGTTCAGCAAGCATTATTAAAAATTATGGAAGGAACGATTGCTTCTGTTCCTCCTCAAGGTGGACGTAAGCATCCGCAACAAGAGTTTCTTCAGGTTGACACCACAAACATCTTATTCATTTGTGGGGGAGCTTTTGCAGGTTTAGAACGGATTATTTCAGGGCGTGGTGAAAAAACTTCTATTGGTTTTTCTGCGACTGTTAAGGCTCCGGATGAGCGTTGTGTCGGTGAAATTTTTCGTGATTTAGAGCCTGAAGATCTTATTAAATTTGGTTTAATACCAGAATTTATTGGGCGGCTTCCTATAGTCGCTACCTTAGAGGATTTAGATGTTAACGCCCTCATGCAAATTTTATCCCAACCTAAAAATGCGTTAGTAAAGCAATATCAGCGTCTTTTTGAAATGGAGAATGTTGAGTTAGCATTTCATGAAGATGCTTTACGTGTTATTGCAAAGAAAGCAATTGAACGTAAAACTGGTGCTCGTGGTTTACGTTCTATTATGGAGAAGATCCTTCTTGAGACGATGTTTGAGCTACCGGCTCTTGAAGGCGTTCAAAAAGTGGTTATTTCGAGTGATGTCGTTGATGGTAAAGCGCGTCCTCTTTATATTTACTCAGAACGTGCAGAAGATAAAGAAAATGTATCAGCATGACATTGTGCGATGCACAATATAAAAGGTGGTAGTGAACGGTATTTGATAGGTGTTTCTAATAATATCATTATAATGCTTGATTTATGTATGAGTAATTACCACTTCATGTACAGTGAAGAGCTGAGATTTTCTAAAGGTGGGCTAATTGTTGTAGATAGCTCATAGGCTCCAGAAAGGAGAGTTATGCAATATATTGATGAAAAGACAGATGAAGTAAGAGATGGGGTTTATGCTGTTTTACCTCTTCGTGATATTGTTGTCTTCCCCCATATGATTGTTCCACTTTTTGTGGGCCGCGAAAAATCAATTCGTGCTCTTGAAGAAACGATGGCGGTTGATAAGCAAATACTATTGGTGACACAAAAAAATGCTTCTGATGACGATCCAAAATCAGAGGATGTTTATCATATTGGTACATTTGCTAATATTCTTCAACTTTTAAAGCTTCCTGATGGTACTGTAAAGGTTTTGGTTGAAGGAACTGCACGTGCAAAAATTAGTCAATTTTCTTTAAGTGAAGGTTATCATCAGGCTTTTGCAACTGTTACAGAAGAACCTAGAGAGAGTGATGTTGAGATTGAAGCTCTTTCAAGGTCAGTGATTACTTATTTTGAAAACTATGTAAAGCTTAATAAAAAAATCTCTCCTGAAGTTGTGAATGCGATTGGCCAGCTTGATAATCCTTCTAAGCTTGCCGATACGATTGCTTCTCATTTGATGATTAAACTGGCAGAAAAACAGGAAATATTAGAGCTCTTACCTGTGCGGGCCCGTCTTGAACGTGTTTTGTCCTTCATGGAAGGAGAAATTTCTGTTTTGCAGGTTGAAAAACGTATTCGTTCGCATGTTAAACGGCAAATGGAAAAAAACCAACGAGAATATTATCTCAATGAGCAGATGAAGGCTATTCAAAAAGAGTTAGGAGCAGGTGATGATAGCCGAGATGAACTCTCTGAATTAGAAGAACGTATCAAGAATACAAAACTATCCAAGGAAGCACAGGAAAAAGCTGGAGCAGAATTGAGAAAATTACGGAATATGTCTCCTATGTCTGCAGAAGCGACAGTTGTACGTAACTATCTTGATTGGTTATTAGCAATGCCTTGGGGTAAAAAATCTAAGATTAAAAACAATTTAGATTTTGCTGAAAAGGTCATGAATAATGAACATTTTGGTCTTGAAAAAGTTAAGGAGCGAATTATTGAATATTTGGCCGTACAAAGTCGCGCGTCAAAGATAAAAGGTCCCATTATTTGTTTGTTAGGTCCTCCAGGTGTAGGGAAAACATCATTAGCGCGCTCTATTGCAAAGGCAACGGGACGTGAGTATGTTCGTATCTCATTGGGAGGTGTCCGAGATGAAGCAGAAATTCGTGGACATCGCCGAACATATATTGGCTCGATGCCTGGGAAAATTATCCAGTCTATGAAAAAAGCAAAAAAATCTAATCCGCTTTTCTTGCTTGATGAAATTGATAAAATGGGCCAAGATTTTCGTGGTGATCCTTCATCCGCTTTATTAGAAGTTCTTGATCCTGAACAAAATGGTACATTCATTGATCACTATTTGGAAGTTGAATATGATCTTTCTGATGTCATGTTTATCACAACTGCCAATACGCTTAATATTCCAGGTCCGTTAATGGATCGTATGGAAATTATTCGTATCGCTGGTTATACTGAATGTGAGAAAATGGAAATTGTTAAACAGCATCTTTTACCAAAGGCACTAAAAGATCACTGTTTATCTAAAAAAGAACTCAGTATTTCTGATGGCGCACTAAGGTCAATTATTCAGTTTTATACACGTGAGGCAGGCGTTCGTAACCTTGAACGTGAACTCATGAAAATTTCCCGCAAATCCGTTACAAAAATTCTCAAAACACATCAAAAATCTGTAAAAGTTACAGAAAGTAATATTCATGATTTCTTGGGCGTTAAACGTTATCATTACAATCAGATTGAAGGAGAAAATCAAGTTGGTGTTGTAACAGGTCTTGCGTGGACAGAAGTCGGTGGAGAGTTATTGACTATTGAAGGAGTTATGATGCCCGGCAAAGGGAAGATGACTGTAACTGGAAATTTACGTGATATTATGAAAGAGTCCATTTCAGCGGCAGCATCTTATGTACGTTCTCGTGCTGTTGATTTTGGTATTGAACCTCCACTTTTTGAAAAACGCGATATCCATGTTCATGTTCCAGAGGGTGCGACACCAAAAGATGGCCCATCGGCTGGGATTGCAATGGTGACAGCAATTGTTTCGGTCCTTACAGGAGTAGCTGTGCATAAAGATATTGCAATGACTGGTGAAATTACTTTACGTGGACGCGTTTTACCCATTGGTGGATTAAAAGAAAAACTCTTAGCAGCTCTTCGAGGAGGGATAAAAAAAGTACTTATTCCTGAAGAAAATGCAAAAGATTTGGTTGATATTCCTGATGATGTCAAAAATAATATGGAAATTATTCCGGTAAATCATGTGAGTGAAGTTTTGAAACACGCTTTGGTTCGTTTTCCAGACACTATTGAATGGAAAGAACCCTCTACAGGGGCTGTGCCAATCCGGTCAGAGAGCAGTGATAGTGAAGGAATACAGATTGCGCACTGATTCACTTATCTCATTTATAACGGCATTTTTTAGGTGGTAGAAGATGTTGTTGAGGTTATTATTCTGTTTTTTGTTGGAAAAAGTGAAAAATTCCGTGAATAACTGTGATTATTGCTAAAAAACAATGTTTTGGATAAAAATAAGACTTCTGTTTGCTGTACTTTTCAATAAACTGACCAATAACATGATTAAGTCATGTTCAGGTAATATAGGGAAAGGAAATATTTTATGAATAAAAGTGAATTCGTTAGCTCCGTTGCTGAAAAGGCAGGTGTTTCGAAAGCGCAAGCTGGTGCTGTTGTTGATGCTTTTATGGCTTCTGTAACAGAAGCTTTGGCTTCAGGGGGAGATGTTCGTCTTCCAGGTTTTGGCACTTTTGAAGTTTCTCATCGTGCTGCAACAAAGGGGCGTAATCCTTCAACTGGTGCTGAAATCGATATTCCAGCACGTTCTGTACCCAAATTTTCTGCAGGAAAAAGCCTTAAAGAAGCAGTTAATAAAAAATAATTTAAGCTACATTAAAAAAACCCGATTTATTTATAAACGGGTTTTTTTAACACATGTGTTATGCTTGTTTTTCACATAAAACTTTGAGATCCTTGCGATATTTTTTATTTTCATGTATTGCTGAAATATATTGTTTTTAGTCTTTTCAATGAAATATTGTACTCTATTAATTGAGCGCGGGTATGGCTTATAAAATGTAATATTAACTTTTATTACGCTGAAGTGTTACGGTATTTATTTCAAAACAAGATCCGTAAATAATATGAAGCGGAAAACTCTGTAAAGTCCATAAAAGTTATTATATATCACCATTTACGCTTAATAAAAGTGCATGTTGGTGCCACCTTGCTATCTATTTTCTCAGTTCCTATAATGTTGCGACTAGCCCCAGATATCTGAGACGAGTGCATAAGGGATAGTTTTATTCTTTTACTCTTATACGCCAACCTTTCTTGTGACGCACCAAGAGGATAATTTTATTGATTTATTATAAGATCCTGAAATAAAAAAATCTTTTGATATTCAGATTTGGTTTTTAATATTGGGATTTTTCTTGGCATTTGAGAGGGGAGAGATAGCTCCAGCTCTATCCTACAAATATTTTTTCCATATCTTTATTTCACTTGTGATATGCAAGCGAGTATTTTTCCTTCATCATACAAGAGTTAAAATAAGAGAAGATCATAAATTTTGAGGGAGGAAGTTACAAAACAGAAAAATTACTCTTATAAAATAATATACATTACGTAATATAAAAACTATTAATAAAGATAGTACAGTATTACTTGTGTATTTCCATTTATTTATTTTGATTATTCATAATATGTTTATATAATTATTTTGTTTTTAGTCATTAAATCATTGATAGCGGTAAAGTTTTTTATAGCGATAAAGTTTTTTATAGCATCTACGTTATAGAATAAATAACGAAACATAGAGAAGTATTCATGGATTGGAGAAGACAGTAAAAGGCTTTAGAATGACTTTTTCATGAGAGTCATAGAGATTTATTAGAGAGGCGAATCGTGTGATTTTTATCAACAGAAGCTCTTTGATTCTTTATTTGCTAACCACTGAATACAATCATTGAGAGCTCTCGCTGTTATAACTTGCTTTTTTGCTAATTTTTTTTCTTTACTTGGTAAGCGTTTTTCTGAATGTTTAATAGAAGTAATAGGGGGAAAGAGTCCGAAATTGATATTCATTGGCTGAAAGGATTGTCTTTCTGTTTCTTCTATTACAATATGCCCCCCCGTAATATGATGCAAAAGGGCACCGAATGCAGTGGTTTGTGGGGGGAGGCAAGGACAGTTATGATGATATTCTGCAGCGGCAAAATGTCCAGCAAGAAGCCCTATTGCAGCTGATTCTACATAACCTTCACATCCGGTAATTTGTCCTGCAAAGCGTAGTCGTTTTGTTTGTTTTAAACGAAGGGTTTGATCAAGAATGATTGGAGAGTTGAGGTAGGTATTGCGGTGAAGACCACCAAGACGCGCAAACTCTGCTTTTTCAAGACCGGGAATCGTTCTAAAAATGCGAATTTGTTCACCATATTTCAGTTTTGTTTGAAAGCCGACCATATTGTAAAGGGTTCCAAGTTTATTATCTTGGCGTAATTGAACAACAGCATAAGGTTTAACTGTAGGGTTATGGGCATTGGTTAAGCCCATAGGTTTCATAGGTCCATGTCTTAAAGTTTCAAGTCCGCGTTCAGCCATAATTTCAATGGGTAGGCACCCATCAAAATAGGGTGTTTTTTCAAAGTCACGAAACTCTGTTTTGTCGGCATTTTTTAACGCTTGAACGAATGTTTCATATTGTTCTTTATTTAAGGGACAATTAAGGTAATCTTTTCCTGTTCCTTCAGGACCAATTTTATCATAGCGAGATTGATACCAACAAATATTCATATCAATACTATCGGTATGGATAATAGGTGCAATAGCATCAAAAAAAGAGAGCGATTCTGTTCCGGTTATTGCTTGTAATTCTTGAGCAAGTGCAGATGAGGTAAGGGGACCTGTTGCAATGATAACATGTTGCCAAGCTTTAGGAATTTTTTGAACTTCTTCACGTTTGATTGTTATAAGAGGGTGGTTTTCTAGTGCTGTTGTAACGGTTTTTGAAAATCCATCACGGTCAACGGCAAGAGCACTCCCTGCAGGGACTTTATTGGTATCAGCAGCTTTCATAATTAATGATTTCGCTAATCGCATTTCAGCATGGAGAAGTCCTACGGCATTTGTTGATGAATCATCGCAACGAAATGAATTTGAACAAACCAGTTCTGCCAAATGATCGGTTTTATGGGCATCTGATTTTTTTAGGGGGCGCATTTCATGCAAAATAACAGAAATTCCTGACTGAGCGATTTGCCAGCTTGCTTCACACCCTGCAAGGCCACCACCGATGATATGAATTGGAGTATCAAATGTCTTTAACATAATCGACTTTTAGCGTAAGCAGCCGTGTATGAAAAGCGTAGATTTTGTTTTTTTTAATATATTTGTTTGCTTTTTTTCTGTAATTAATGGTATAGAGACGCCGCTTGTATAAGGTTATTAGCTTGTCAGTTTGGCGGATGTGGCGAAATTGGTAGACGCACCAGATTTAGGTTCTGGCGGGAGACCGTGGGGGTTCGAGTCCCTCCATCCGCACCAAAGCAATCCCTTAAGTGCTACGGATTTCTACGTGTCTGAAATTCCGCTTCATGGTAAATGTAACACTCGAAGTGTTAGAATGTAATGATTATTAGAGTGGGTTGATCCCTCTCCTTAGAAAAATGAAGGTGTTTAATGCAGGTTACCGAGACGCTTAATGAAGGACTGAAGCGCGAAATTAAGATCGTGGTTCCAGCGAAAGATTTAGAAGAAAAGTTGAATGAACGATTGGATGATACCAAGGGAAAAATCAAGCTTAATGGTTTTCGTCCCGGTAAAGTGCCTAGTGGGCATTTGCGAAAAATGTATGGTAAATCCTTTATGGCGGAGATTCTCAATGAGATACTCAGTGATGCACCCCGTTCTATTTTAGCGGACCGCAATGAACGTGCAGCGATGCAGCCAAAAATTGATATAGATGAAGATGAAAAAATTCTAGATGGCAAAGCTGATTTTACTTTTAGTTTAAAGTATGAAGTTTTACCAAAAATTGACATTAAAGATTTTGAACATATTAAGGTTATCCGTGAAATTGCAACTATTCCTGAACAGGATATTGATGATCAAGTCAATCGCGTCCTTTCTTCTACGCGTAATTATTCTCTAAAAGAGGGGAATTCTGAAGAAGGTGATCGCATTACCATAGATTATCAAGGTAAGCTTGAAGGCGTTCCATTTGAAGGTGGGGCAGATAGTGATGCACAACTGATTCTTGGGTCAAAACAATTTATTCCTGGTTTTGAAGAGCAATTGGTTGGTGTGAAAGCTGGGGATGTAAAAACGATTTTTGTTAAATTTCCTGATAATTACAGTGCGGCACATTTGGCGGGACGGGAAGCAGAGTTTGACATTACTGTCAAAGCTGTCTTTAAACCAGATGAATTAAAAATTGATGATGAAGCAGCGCAAAAAGTTGGTTTAGAGTCTCTAGATCGCTTACGTGAGGTCGTTCGTGGGCAGATTGAAAGCCAATATGGTTCAGTGACACGTCAAAAAGTTAAGCGTCAAATTCTTGATGCTTTAGATGCTGATTATAATTTTGAGATTCCTGAAGAACTTTTAGAGGTTGAGTTTAACAATATATGGGCTCAGGTTAATGATGATTTGAAAAAGGCTGGGCGCAGTTTTGAAGATGAAGGTATTACAGAAGAAAAGGCACGTGAGGAATATCGTGTCCTTGCGCAGCGTCGTGTTCGTCTTGGTTTGGTGCTTTCTGAAATTGGAATGAAGGTTGGTGTTAAAGTTAGTGAGGATGAGCTAAAAGCAGCAGTTTTTGATCAGGTTCGCCAATATCCAGGACAAGAGAAAGAGATTATGGATTTTTTCCGTAAGACTCCGGAAGCTGTTGAAAATCTACGTGCTCCGATTTTTGAAGAAAAGGTCATTGATCATTTATTAGCACAGATAAAAGTCACAGATAAAGAAGTGACGGTTGAAGAGTTGATGAAAGAATATGACGAATCAGATGTCCCTGAAGAAAAGCAGGCAAAGAAAAAGTCTGAAGTGAAAGAAACGTCTACAGAGAAAAAACCAGCTAAGAAAAAGGCTCCTAAAAAAGCTTAATATTTATGCAAACAACACAAGCCCGATAAAATCGGGCTTGTGTTGTAAGATTTATATCCTAGGATTGCACTGAGAGAATGGTTTTAGATAAGCCATGAGTGAATTTTAAAATATTGGTAGTGGATTGGCAATGAGCATCATTGATACGCGTACTCCTGATTCTAAGCGTTTTATTTCTGGAGTTACAGGTGATTGGGAAGTCATCATTGGCATGGAAGTTCATGCGCAAATCATATCAAATTCAAAGCTTTTTTCAGGAGCATCAACCAAATTTGGTGCAGAGCCGAACAATCATGTATCACTTATTGATGCAGCCATGCCAGGTATGTTGCCTGTTCTTAATCAAGAATGTGTTCGTCAAGCGGTTCGAACGGGGTTAGGATTAAAGGCGCATATTAATTTAAAATCTGTTTTTGATCGCAAAAACTATTTTTATCCAGATTTACCGCAGGGGTATCAGATTTCTCAATTTCGCTATCCGATTGTGGGAGAGGGAAAGATTATTATATCTGTTGGTCCAGATTCGAATGGCCAATTTGAGGATATTGAAGTGGGAATTGAGAGGTTGCATCTTGAACAAGATGCTGGAAAATCGATGCACGATCAACATCCAACAATGTCTTTTGTAGATCTTAATCGTTCTGGTGTTGCTCTTATGGAAATTGTTTCCAAGCCTGATATGCGCTCATCAGATGAAGCCAAAGCCTATATGACAAAATTGCGTACGATTGTTCGTTATTTGGGCACTTGCGATGGCAATATGGATGAAGGTTCTATGCGTGCAGATGTCAATGTATCTGTTCGTCGTCCTGGTGAAAATTTTGGAACGCGCTGTGAAATTAAAAATGTGAATTCTATTCGCTTTATTGGTCAAGCAATTGAATATGAAGCGCGTCGTCAGATCGCAATTTTAGAAGATGGAGGCGTCATAGATCAAGAGACTCGGCTTTTTGATGCCGCTAAAGGTGAAACGCGCTCTATGCGCTCAAAGGAAGAAGCGCATGACTATCGTTATTTTCCTGATCCTGATCTTTTACCGTTAGAATTTGATCAAGCATTTGTGGATGCTTTGGCAGCAGACTTACCAGAGTTGCCTGACGCTATAAAAGCACGTTTTGTTAAGGAAATGGGATTGACAGTGTATGATGCTTCCATTCTTGTGACAGAAAAGGCTATTGCTGATTATTTTGAAGAGGTAGCGCGTGGGCGTGATGGAAAAATAGTTGCCAATTGGGTGATTAACGACCTTTTAGGGGCTTTAAATAAAGATAATCGTGAGATTGAAGAGTCACCAGTATCGCCAAATCAATTGGGAAGCATTATTGATCTTATAAAAGAAGGAGTTATTTCTGGAAAAATTGCCAAAGATCTTTTTGAGATTATTTGGAATGAGGGGGGAGATGCACGCCAAATTGTAGAAGAACGAAATATGAAGCAGGTAACGGATACAAAGGCTATTGAAAGAGCTGTTGATGAGATCGTTGCCAATAATTCTGATAAAGTTGCGCAAGCAAAGCACAAACCTGCTTTAGCTGGTTGGTTTGTTGGACAGGTAATGAAAGTAACAGGTGGTAAGGCAAATCCCCAAGCTGTTAATGAATTGGTTAAGATGAAACTTGGCATAGATTAAATTTTATGGGGTGGAGAAGAAGCCATACATATGATATCTTCTTGAAATTAAAGGATAGCACGTTAACCTATCAATTGGAATTGTAGTTGAATTTACTAGTAACTTTTTCGATAATTTCAATCGTTAATAATTTTATTCCAACGATTAATTTCATGAACGCACTAAATGAATGGAATAGCAGATGGCTCGTTTTTTTAAGCAAATCTTCACATGGTGGAATGGCAATACCATTGGTACGCGTTTTTTCACATGGCGCAAAGGTAAGCGGATAGGGGAAGATCAATTTGGAAATATATATTATGAAGGAGGACTTCATAAGGATGGTTATCCGCACCGTTGGGTTATCTATAAAGGCTATTCTGAGGCCTCTACTATTCCACCAGGTTGGCATGGCTGGATTCATCATCGCTGTGAGTGTCCACCAACACAAGAGGATTATCATCCTTATGAATGGGAAAAGCCACATGTTGCCAATATGACAGGAACAAATGAGAACTATCGACCAAAGGGGGCTATCACCTCCAATGGAGAGCGTTCTTGTGTGCATGAAGATTATGATGCGTGGTCACCTAAAAAATAACATGTTTTAATGTGCGTGTGTATTTTTGTCTTATTTGACTCTATGTTATGAAAAGAATTATTTTTTAAGGTGCGATTGATTTTGATATGATGAGATTTTTTTTATTGTTAGGGGCGAGGCATTTTTTTTATATTTTTTTTATGGAAATTTTAGTGTTTTTATCCTTAAATAATGGGGTGCGGGCTGAGCGTATTAGCAATGGAATTGCTGTTTTTGCAGGTCTTGACAAAATCACGGGACGGACCACACGTTTTGAAGTTACTCTTGGTAAAATTTATCAGTACGGCGCATTACAGGTAACACCACGTGCGTGTTATACGAGCTCTAAAGATGAACCCACGCGTACAACTGGTTTTGTTGAAGTCAATGAAGTAACATTAGATAAAAAAATACGGCGTATTTTTACAGGATGGATGTTTGCAGATAGTCCTGGTTTGAACGCTGTTGAGCATCCTATTTATGATGTGTGGTTAAAGGATTGCAAGCAGAATGCTCAAGATCTTCCTCTTCAATAATTAGTGTGTTATCTATTTATAATACATTGATTTATAATGGTCCTTTATCATTTTACAACTTAATAGCAAATTCCTATGATTACCTCATTTAATTTTTTTTATATTGAATAATCCAAACTATTCTCTTGCGCGTTACAAGTGGCGGATGTGTCAATAACACTGTCTAAAAAAGGAATAAAAAATTCCGTCATGAACTGTTTAAATTCAAAGATGCATCATTAGAATCAACATATTTTTTAAGTGTTTCATAAGAGACAGTTCTTGAATTATATCTGTTAAAGGTTGAAATGAAAGGCTTGTTTATATTTGTTAAAGAGATGAACTGACGCTTTTGCATGTATGTGGGAAACAGATTATCAAGTAAGTAATTTATCATGAAACACTAATTATTATATCTAGAGAACGCTGTATTGGTATTTTTCTCATAGAGATGTCGTTTTTCGTTCAAAGCGTAGAAGCAATGCAGGCCATATTAATGGAAAAATTGAGATTTAAGATTCTTTAAAGTTTATCAATCGAAGTATAGCTTGGTTAAAAAATGCAATAATCAATATATTTCTAGTAAGAAAATAATGTTTATATATTTTTATTATACACCACCTCATAAGTGAGTTTGTCTATTCGTAAGTTCTTGTATATTGCATGGTAACTTCACATTTAAGTAAGTAGGATACCACTAAGTTTGTAAATCATATTCTTGATATCCATGCTTTTTAAAATCTTTTGTATAAAATACACGTGTTTTCATATAGAGCTATTGAAAATTTAAAAAGGGGTTTCGAAGAGGCGTTGAGAAGATTCTGCATCACTGGGAATGGTATATTTATTTTGTATAAAGTATAACCCATTTTCTAAAAAATACGAGATTTTATACAATGAAAGTTTCTAGTCACCAACATAATGATGTTTCCCGATTGCCAAAACAACCTAAAGAACCCTTATTGAATGTTCCATTTATTATAGTTGTTTTGATAGCATTTTGTTTTTGTCTTTATTGCATTTCTCAGTATTTTTTTTCTCATCATGTTTATGTTGAAAGCCTTGAGCTTTTTTCATTTATACCAGCATTGTTTAAGAGGGATCCTGTAGCATTTTGTTATACCATGGTGAGTTATTCATTTATGCATAGTAGTTTTAAACATATTGCTCTTAATATGGTTTGGCTTTTGGTTTTCGGCTCTCCTTTAGCAAGGCATTTTGGTGTTTTACGTTTTTTAATTTTTTGGGTGTTAACGGCAGTTATTTCTGTTTTGACTTATTTTACATTTCATCAAGAAAGTACCATATCACTTATTGGGGCGTCAGGTGCCGTATCTGGAATGATGGGTGCTATTGCACGTTACGGTTTTCCTAGTGGTAATCTAGCTGTCAATGCGCAGAACGAAAAACTTTTAGGACCTTTATTATCTGTCAAAAAAGCTCTGTGTTCTAAGGGGGGGCTTGTTTATATGAGTGTATGGCTGACGACTGATTTGATCATAGGTATTTCTTCTATTTTGTTTGAAGAAAATGGCATCTCAATAGCATGGGAAGCTCATATTGGCGGGTTTTTTGCGGGTTTTTTGTTGGTTGGTTTTTTTGATGTTTCACAAAAAATTAAAAACTAGAATCTAAGATATTGATGTGCCACATAAAGAGCTATTGTTGCTGCATTTGAAACATTTAATGATTTAATATTTCCAGGCATGTCAAGGCGTGTTAAAGCGCAAACGGTTTCGCGTGTTTTTTTACGTAAACCTTTACCTTCTGCTCCTAAAACAAGAGCAATTTTATTCCCTGTTAATGCTGTTTCTAGAGGTTGGTCACCTTCTGAATCGAGACCAAAGCTTGTAAAACCTGTTTGATGAAGTTCTTGAAGAGCTTCAGCAAGGTTTCGTACGGTAATATAATGAATCATTTCCAGAGCTCCAGATGCCGCTTTCGCAAGAACACCGCTTTCGTGGGGAGAGTGACGGCAAGTTGTAATAAGTGCTTTAGCTTTCAATGCAACTGCAGAGCGCATAATAGCGCCAACATTATGTGGATCGGTAATTTGATCCATGACAATGACCAGATCAGTATTGGTTAGTTCCGACAGTTTGCATGGTTTGAGGGGGAGAGTTTCCAAAACAATACCTTGATGAACAGCCTCACTTCCAACAAGCGAATCAAGATATTTGGGGGTGCATAATGTAACAGAGCAAGGATAATCTGATTCGGATATATTTAATCGTTTTAAGGCATTTTGTGTAACGTAAAGACATTTTAAAATTCTTTTTGGGTTTTCTAAAGCAGCCTGAACAGAATGAATGCCATAAAGATGGATGATCTCTTGCTGTAAAGAAGCAGCTTTCTTCTTTGGGTGTGTAAAAGATCGAGAAGGAGAGCCTTTTGTATCGCGATATCGGCGACGCAAACGAGCATAATGAGAATTTTGTGATGTTTTTTCTTTCATAGCTTCTTTATAACGTGTTAATAAGAAAAATAGAGAGAAAAAATCTATGATTTAAAATTATGAGCAGGAAATTTGTACAGAATTGTATTTATTCTGTTGACAGATACAATAGTAATCGTCATAACCACTTCGCAATCAGATTGAATTGAATGGGTATTCAAGATGGTTGTCGTGATGTCTCATTGCGCGACTTTATCGGTGTAATGGAGGGGTGCCCGAGTGGTTAAAGGGGGCGGACTGTAAATCCGTTGCGTATGCTACGTTGGTTCGAATCCAACCCCCTCCACCATTCATCGAAGGAGAGTTAGTACGTGGGTCATGCGGGTATAGCTCAATGGTAGAGCAGCAGCCTTCCAAGCTGAATATGCGGGTTCGATTCCCGCTACCCGCTCCAAATGATTATTGATGATTGGGCAAATAGGTATGATGGAGGATATTCCATTTATAGATTTGGTGGGGTTTTCCGTCTAAGAGTTGTGGTGATTCGGCTGTTTACAGTCTGGTCAGACTTAAGTTTTGCAGAACTGTCCCTAGGTGCTAATAAAATATAGGGAATAAAACAAGAGATTAATAGCAATGGCGAAGAGCAAGTTTGAACGAACAAAACCGCATGTTAATATTGGTACGATTGGTCACGTTGATCATGGGAAGA